>JACCLF010000017.1 GCA_013425405.1 Microcaldota archaeon
AGGGTTCTTCAAATCGATAAACTCCTCCCTGCCGAACTGGAATATCTCATAATGCGGGTGCAGCCTTCTTGCGATTTTGTACTCCCCAATATCTTTTCTTCCTTTCATGAACTGGATTACCACAACTTTGTGCCCGTGCCCCACAGATCTCAGAGCAAGGCCAAGCGCAGCAGTTGTTTTGCCGCCTCCCTCTCCAGTATAAAGATATAACAAATGCCCACCTCCTAAACTAGTTCACCCAAAAATTTTATCTTGCTGGGTTATATAAGCATTCCTACTCCGCACTCGAATGCATTAAATATTCCCTTAGCAAAAAGCATCTCATGCTCCCAAAGATTGAAAAAAAACGCTGCATTGCATGCGGCGAGTGCATCTCAGTCTGCCCTGCAGGAGTTTTTGATGCCGGCAGGGACCGCCCGCTTATCACAAACCCATCGGCATGCATAGGCTGCAAGGTCTGCGCGATTAACTGCCCCAACGGCGCCATCTCCTTCAGGAAAAACACCGAATAAAAAAGAAAGGAATATAACTACCTTTTGGTATATCTACTTCGGTGGTCGCAATGGACAACAGGGCTATATGGCTGGTAGTAGTTGCTTTAGTTTTTGTGCTCTTTTTCGGAATGACATTCTTCTATCTGGGAGTTCTAAACCCAGCTTCACCCACACCCTCCACAGGATATGGCGGCGAGTACAAGGTCACTGCAATGGCTGGACAATACCATGTCTACAATCCGCTCGCATCAGCAGGCTTTCTGGTTTCTTTCATCATGGGAATCATCATATTCTTCTGGTCTCTTCTTGACTTGAGAGAAAGAATAAAGGCAAACGTCCCAACCATTCTTGCAATTGTCGGAATAATCTTCCTTTTCATGAGCTTATACAGCCTAGTGATGGGCTTGCATGACCTGCTCACGTTCACAAAATATGAGACGACCATAAAGCCCACCTTCGGCCAGCAGTACGGCTGGTTCATACAGTTCATTGTATACAGTATAATAGGGCTCGCTCTCATCTATGCAGCGGAGTACACAAGGAAGGAAGCCAATGAGATGCACTCAATAATTCCCTCAGCAGCAACTCCACTCGGAGCATTCATGCTCCTCTCAACCTTCCTCCTCTTTGTTTCAGGATTCCACAACTTCATGTACCTTACAGACTACACGGCATACAGCCAGAGCCTTGCATGGGTTGTTGAAACATTCATCTTCGGCATCATCTCCTACTTCCTCCTCAGTATGAGCGAGAAAATAAGGATGGCGGAGGGTGTAACAAAATCCATCTTCTCCTTCCCGGCAGCTTCCCTGGGAGTGGTATTCCTTCTCATGACTCTTGGAGTGTACATTTTCTATTCGTTCGACTGGGTATACAGGGCCTATGGAGCCAAGAACCTCAACTGGCTTTTGGAGTCGGCAGTGTACGCAGTGCTCGGAGTTGCCTTTTCCATCATTGGCGATAACCTCGCCCGCAAGGATGGGGAGGAGGGCACAGGCTTCACCACCTCCATGTTCATAGCAGGAGTTATACTTCTAGCTCCGGCAGTGGGCGTATTCCTCTTCGGCTTCAACGACTACCTCTACAGCAACAACCCCAATCTAAAATGGTTCTACGAGCTCCTCTTTCTCTTGATACCCGGCATCCTTGCAGTTGCAGCCGGCGAATATACAAGGAGGAGAATGAGAGTTCCTAGCATACTTCCTGAAGAGAAGCTAGCGAAGGTTAGAAAGAAAACAAAAGAAGGGGAATAAGGAAAGGCATAGGGGCTCCGACGGAGCCCTCCTTTATTCTAAATATCTCTTAGAAAAACTAAAACTATGTTAGAAAATACTATTTATAACTTTAATAGAGCAAATAAAACCATGCAAAAGCGCTTGGAGGCAAAGCCGGTTGGCCAGCTTACAACAGACTGCAAAACCTTTGAATGCTCCGATATTGAGAGACTTAAAAAGGACATATGCAGTTCTCTTCACTGCACGCCCCGCGTGACCTACGGAGCTGATAGGGCAGGAGATACCATCACTCAGTGGAGGCAGACCTACGCATTTGACATGCAGCACAGCTGGAGTAGAGGAACTGCCGAAATACAATTCCTCGCCCGCCCCACGCTTCATCCCTCTGAGCGTTCTCTCACCATCAATACCTCCTTCTATGGAAGGAACTACTGGGAGGAGAACCAGCCGCTCTACAACCACCTTAAAAATGTCATGAAACTCAACGGCTTCAGCTTTGTAAATGAGAGCGTTTCCTTCAAAGAACTTACAAAAGAGGAGCGCGAGAAAATCTGCAAGGAGCTTGAAAAAAAATTCTGCAGCATGGTGGACAGCTTCGCGGAGAAATGGGATGAGAAGGTGCTCAAGCCACTGAAATTTCCCGAGGTAATATACGAGCTTACGAACCTCAAGAGGCAGATAAGGAAACTTGCAGATTCGGCGCAGGTTGACAGAGAGGAGCTCATCGCGCATATGCAGAAGAAGGCAGGTTTTCTCTCAGAAATATTCTCCGATAATCCACTCCTAGAAAAGCGCGTCGACTCCATAATACTCTCCCATCCACTCGAGCTTGGCATCACTAATGACCAGAAAATGATCTCCGAATACGGCGGCATCAGAATGCTAAGGGATGTGAAGAACTACCTCTCCAACTACTCAATAATTATGGATGCGCTCCAGGGAGACCCTGAGAAGCGCGAGAGCCAGACAAGGCTGTTCAAGTTTGTGGCTCGCCCCTGGAATAAAGAATCTTAGAATTTCCAAAATAGTCTTATAAATTATGGCGTTTGAGCTTCCTTCGGCTCTTCCTTTAACTTCTCAATAATCACTTTCCTCCCATCAATCCTCATCCTCACCTTCTCATTTATCTGAAAGGGAAATGCGCTGTCCTTGAAAATATCCATTGGTACGTAGATGCAGCTTCCCCCCCTTCCGAATTTGTATATTTGGGTTTCTTTTTCTTTCATATGGTCGCCTTGCATCTATTATGATAAACCTATATAAAAATGTTATATACAAATCCATAAACCAACTCACCGTCGTAATCACTTTTTCCAGCCCTCTTTTGCCCTGGAAGCGGGCTTCCTTCACTATTGGCTCATGAATTCCATAGATATGAAATGAATCGGTTTGTGAAAATGGGTTTTAAGGCCTCTGGAAAAAGGTTTGGAATTTGGCTTGAAATTTGGAGGGGAATTTCAATCTGGCTTGTACATCATGGACTTGCTGTCAAGCGGCTTGAAGCCCATTTTTTCATAAAAATCCTGCTGGTTTTGCGTTAGATTCAAATCAACCGTAATTGAATGGTTGCCCTCTCTCTTCAACTTTTCAACAACCTCTGCAACCATCTGACCCCCAATACCCTTGTCAACTAGCTCTGGCTCCACACCCACAGATTTCAAACTGACCCAGCCCGGTTGAATTTTCTTTACTGTGACAGCCCCGACTGCAACTCCTGAGAGATTGCGTGCGACAAATGTGTTATTGCATCCAACCTCATTGCAATCCGCGCCATGCTGTCGGTATATACCAATTATTTTCGGCAGCTCCTCGGGCCTTGCCATATCAACCGTAATTTCAATAAAGCCAGGCTTTTGTGCATCCATGCTCTCACCTTCGATTCAAAGATCCCTTATCATCATCCCATTGAGTCCTAGATTTTACCCTCTCTACATTCCCTTCTTCCTATCCAGCACTTTCTCAAATTCATCAGGAGGGAGTTTAAGCGCTGACACAAGTTTCGACTCTTCAGGATCTCTCCCTCTTTTCTTACATGCTTCTAGATTAGCTTCCAAGATGTTCTTGGGCATTTCATATATCCTTCTATGTTTCCTGTGGTCAAAGCCATACCTATCACATACTTCTCTAATCCCCTCCAGCTGTTCTCTCCACATCTTCTGGTAGTCCCAGGTTAATTCATCAACAATGTCGCTCCCGAATTTCTCAATATCATCCGGGAACACCCCGAGTTGGGTATACCGCCTAATTTTACTCTCTGCAATGTTCATATTTTTAAATCCTACTTGTTGATTATAAAATAACTTATTAACCTGAGCTGGGTTATCAAAAAATGGCTTGAGCAAATTCATACTATAAGAAGAGAGAACACTTGCGAGTTGTGGGTCTATGCCATGAGATATCAGTGAGGCTCTGCTCTTACCAACCCTCTCCTTATCCCGATGTGCTGTCAACGCTTTGAAATACTCCTTAAGCCTATCCTCTCCTATGATCACACCTTTATTCACCACTCCTCCATTATCAACAACTCTCCATAGCAAAGTCATTGCTCTCCTTTCAGATATCTCTGGAAGTTCCTTTTTTATGAATTCTATCACTTCCATCTCGCTCATAACCTTTTTTCTCTCAAGATGGAGCATCAGCTTATTCATCGTTTCATTCCCAGGACCGAATAGGTAATTTACCGTAGCAGCATGCGTGGGGAAATAGACACTAGGGGGGCAGAGCTCCTTTATAGGTATCTTCCTTGGCAGCTCTTCCAATGCCACATCGGTTTTTTCAACCATGGTGTGCATGTATAATTTGTATCTCTTAGAGTATAAAAACCAAATCTCCTCTAGCTTTCTAAAACTTATTTAGAATTTCTAAAATAGTTTAAGAAACTACTAAAATCTTATTAATCCCCCTGCAAATCACATGCCGTAGCTAGAGATCTAAAACCGCCCAAGAATTTCTTGCATGCTTATTAAGCAGAATTTACAAAATATCATCATGTTCAAAATGAGGAAGGAAGAGCAACCAGTACTTGACGGGGAGAATCTGAAGAAAGTCTATAAACACGAAAACTGTTTGGAGTATAAGAGTGGGGAATTGAAGGTGTTTGTTGCCAAGCATACGGTACTTGTGAAAGGGAAAACCAACTTGGATACTATGGGGATAAACAAAGCCGAATGGACAATGAAATGTAGACCCGCAGATGCAGAAACTTTCGAGATGGATATATCAGTTTCAAAAGCCAGGCTGAAGGGTAGGTTCCCGCATTTGATAACATATGAGAGAGTAAGCGTGCATGACAAAAAAACTTTTGTTTTAGCAAAAATCGATGATGCAGATATGGAAAAACTCGCGAATAGAATTGAAGTCGACGGAAATGGCTTTTTGAATCTAAGCCAGATAAAGAAAGCGGCTGATTCCGCAGCTGCCGGTGAAATTAAAATTGAGGATGATTCAAAGGAGCAATTGAGGCATATACTGATTTTTGAGAAAGTGATAACGCGGACAGGCAGAATTTTCAACGAAGCCGTAACACTCCCCAGCAACCCAGTTATAGCCGAGGACCTTAAAAACCTAGAGCTGCAGAGGAGACGTCTTGGTTGAAAAGTAATTAGTTCCTAAGCTTGAATAATATGATGCCATTCACCTCGTCAAAAAGAATCTTCGTTAGTTCCTCCATGTTCCTGAGTTTGGTGAGCAACTCCCCCTTGGGCATATCATCCTTCATTGCCTGCAGGTTTACCCTAACATTCAGGAGAGAGCCTCTTACACCCCCGTTTGCAGCGAGCACCGCAACGCCAACATCACTTATTGATTTCACATTCCCCTTGAATGCGACAACTCTCGACAGTTCCAGAACTCTTATCCCTATCTCAGCAACTTGAAGAGGTGTGGAATTTGCAGTTCTCAAAGCCTCCTGAATTATGTTAGACCTCAATGGATTTTCCTTAGGAGTCTTGTAAGCCTCCATAACGTCGTTGAATGCCTTGGCGTCCTCGTCAATCAATTCTTCGGCTTTTTTCCTGAGAATTTCTGCCTCCTCAAGAATTTTTTTCAGCTCAGCCTCGCTCTGCTCGTACCCTTTCTTCCTAATGGTGAGACTGCACACCATGCATATCAAGGAAGCTCCAATGGAACAAAGTAAAGCAGATGCGCTTCCCCCTCCAGGAGTCGGAGAGGAAGATGCCAGTTCGTCAAGAAATTTATATACTTTCATATCTTTCAACAAACAATCACTCCCAAAGATGTGTTTCAAGTATCTGCTCTTTTTTAAAGTTCTCAAGCTTCAGGTAAAAGTTGGCAACGCTGACCATCGCATCCAAGGGAACCAGGCCTATTATTTCGCACCCTACAACTGGCACGCCGTACTTGTATGCCTCGCTTTTCACCAGTTCATATGCAGTAAAAATAGGAGTTTCCTTGTAGTTTGTGAGGTTCATGGAAACCTGGACGATGTTCCTCTGCTTTATTTCAAACCCCTTCGCCTTCACACACCTCAGCCCTCCCGAGCTGAACCTCACTGTTTTTGCAATGCTCTTTGCAATTTCTATGTCATCTGTGCCTAAGTTGACATTGAATGCGACAAGGGGCTCCCTGGCTCCGACAACGGTTGCACCTGCAGTCTTGTGTAGCCTTGCAGGCCCGTAATCCGGCTTCCTGGCAGGGTTTGTCTCAATCTCCTTCTTCAAGCCTTCAAACTCCCCCTTCCTTATATCTTCAAGATTCACGCACCCCTGCCTCTGAGCTGCCGCCTCGTATAGGTAGACAGGTATATCCAGCTCATCAGCAATTCTCTTCCCAACTTTTTTCGCAAGCTCTATACACTCCTCCATCGTGACGTTGGAAATCGGGACGAATGGTATGACATCCGCAGCGCCAATCCTCGGGTGCTCTCCTTTGTGGATGTTCAAATCGATCAATTCAGATGCCTTTTTTGTTGCAAGGAATGCCGCCTCCGCAACAGCCTTAGGCTCGCCAATGAATGTGACAACGCTCCTGTTGTGGTCCACATCGCTCTCCACATCCAGAAGCCTCACCCCTTTCACTTTCTTTATCTCACCCACAATTTCATCTATGACTTCCTTCCTTTTTCCCTCGCTGAAATTGGGTATGCACTCAACTATCCTGTCCATTCCTCCACCTTAACAATAGTTTATCTTCAAGAATTAAAAAACCCACCTTTTATAATAATGTAATATACGCCGTAGGTGGAATTATGAGAACTTTTATAATTTGCATGCTGCTTGCGATTCTACTGCTTGGCTGCTCTTCCTACCAGCAACCGCCTAGCCAGCAGCCTCCAGGAGGCAATCAGACGCCTTCGGGTGCGAAGAATGCCGCTGTCGCCATAAGCGGGTTCAAGTTCAGCCCTGCGGATATTCAGGTGAGCGCGGGAACGAATGTCACATGGACTAACGAGGACAGTGTGATGCACACCGTAACATTCGACAATGGAATGTTCAACAGTCCCTCAATGCAGCATGGAGACCACGTGAGCTATGTTTTCAATACGCCCGGAGTGTACACCTACCACTGCTCAATCCATACTTCAATGAGCGGCAGCGTGACAGTGACGTGAAAACATGGCGCCTGTACCAATCATTCTCGGTTTTCCAGCCACGATGTGGATGGGAGGAGTGACCTTCACTTTACTTCTGTCAACTGCACTAATTGGGTTGACAATCCACAAGGGGTGGAAGAACATACCAATAAGGTATCACATGTACTGCGCATTGGCTACAATTGTTTCCGCACTAATCCACATATTGCTGGTAATATACCTGTATTACTTCTGATTATTATCCAGTATAATGCCCTACAATCAGGTGATAATCGCTTCTTCTCACAATATCCCCCAGCTTTTCCATGTATTCATTGTAATCCTCAACCCTTTTCGCCTTCTCCAGGAATGCATCCGGGCTGACTCTCAGGAGTTCCCCTTTGTACATCACATGCACCTTGAAGATGCCGTGCCCGCCAGAGAGTACAACGCCACCCTCTTCGGTGCTCTGCTTCACATTCTCCCAGATTACTCCCCTGGGCTTTCCATCCTTGAAGAATTTCATCACATCCTTAATTATCACGACATTGAATTTCTCTCCCAATGACTCCTGGTCTATGTCATGAATTCTAACTTTCATATCTTCATGATGGTGTATCTGCAACTCCACAGGATTCGTCCTAACAACTTTGTACTTGCTGAACCTCTCTTTTATGAACGACAGGAATTCATCAGAAAACTCACCGGAGCCCGTTCCTATGTCCGCGAACTTGAACTCTCCTTCGTAGAGGTGCTTCTCCTGTACTGTTCTTAGAAGGCCTATCATGAAGGTAGCGGCCATGTTATTAAACATACCATCGTGGAGAGTGAAGGAGGCTAGTCTCCTCTTGAACTCGTCACGGTATTTTTCATAGAGCGTGTCCAAGGCCGAGCTCTCCATAATCACACTTGGGTCTGACTCCGCAGACCTCTTCAAATCATCATAGCCTACTCTCCCATACAGCTTCGTGCCGGGGAGGTTCAGGTAGCTCATTGATTTTCCCTTGGAAATTTCTGACAGGGCTGCCTGAAAGTTGAACGCATCACTTTTCAAAAAGCTGTAAATGACAGTGTTCGGTCTGCTCTTGTAGCCGCTTTTCTCCCTCTCATTCATTGCCTCCTCCAAAAACTTGTAGAACTCAGGGTCGTCGCACATCTTCTTCGCAATTGCAATGCACCCGGCATTGAGTCCGAGGTTGGTCTTTATTTCCTTCTTGAAATCCCTGAAAACTTTCCCCTCGCCCTCTCTTGGTGCCAGTGTCCTCGCGAGCAAATCTTCCTTGAGAATCGGCGGCATTGCCGGCTTGTCTTCTTCCTTTGCAAACTTCTTCATGCATAATATATGGTTTTTTAATTTAAAAAGGGTTGGGGCTGCTCTCCGGAACGGTAGAGGGCGAGGTAACACTGGTGGATAAGAAGATGTCGAGTCAATTCCGGCTAGAAACAGATTTGCAAAGATGTTCCTTCCCTAGCTACCTTATCCTCTCACATCTCAACTCAGCAGTCTTGTCCTCCCTTGCAACTATCGCGGCATCCTTCCCAAAACCAAACACAGTGAGCTTTATCGGGTACAAATCCGGGTAGCTCTTTGCGCTCCCGTAAATCTTGCACTTCTTTGTCATTATTTCGCTGGGGTTTATTATACCAACATTTATCCTTCCGCGCTCAACCTCCTTGTCCGCAGCCAATGATACTGCAGGGGGAACCATTACCTCGCACTGCGTCCAGAGGGGCTCATTCCCCGTATTCTCAATTTCTATGGTGAGCTCTACCTCGTTCCTCATGAATGCATTAAGCCTTATGGGATAGAACTTTGTAGTAATCCTGAAGTTTGTCATTTCAGTCAGAACTCTTTGTTTGAATAAACTTCTATTCCATGGTCCGTGAACTCAATCGGGCATGTCTTGCTGCTGTGCTTTGTCCCCCTCAGCTTTATTACCTCAAGCCCCCTCTGCCTCCTGCTCTCCTTCTTCTTGTTGTAGAGGTATATGATTCCGTCAGAGAAAAGCTCAACCTCGAATTTCCCCAGCGGGACTTTGGCATCAATTCCACCGCTCTCGGAAGTCATGAGGGAGGTGCAGCCAAGCGACCTCAGCCTCTCAAGCAGCCTCAGCAATCTCTCTCTTCTCTTCTGCTCGTCACCGTAGCCCATGAGCAAGGAACTTACCGGGTCTATGACAAGCCTCTTCACCCCCACCATTTCCACAGAGTCCCTTATAACGACCTCCTGTGAGAGGAAGACCTCAATTTCATAGGGAGGATACTCAACAAAAAGAATCTTCTTGTCCTCCTCAAGCTTCTTCAAATCCCACCCATACCTCAGCATGTTTGCGAATATCTGCTTCTTCTGCTCACCCAGAGTTATGTACAAGCCAGGCTCGTTGTACATCATTGCGCCGTTGACTAGGAATTGGACAGCGAAAGTTGTCTTGCCAGAGCCGCTTGTGCCGCTGACACTTATGACTTGGCCCCTTCTGAAGCCGCCTTCTATGAGCTCATCAAGACCCGGAACGCCCGTCATGACTCTATCTTCCATTAAATCACCCCGAACGACTTAATAATTTACTCTTCGCTATTTAAATATAAGCTTTACATTCAACTTAATGTGAGAGCATGCAGATTCCGGAAGCAGCCTTGATTGAGAGGGAGCTGGTCATAAGGGACATGCAGCTCACCAAAGAGGTGAGGATGACCAAGAAATCGCTCGTGAGGTGGCTCGCCTTGGCGCTCGGGCTTATCTCGCCAAACGAGAGCAGGAAGTCAGTCATTGACCTGCTTGAGGCGCTTTTCTACTTCCAATTTTCCGAGAGCAAGGACCCGGATGCGCACGAGCTGACAGAATACATAAGGAAGAACCGCGAGGGGGCGGCAGTCAGCGAGAAGACGGTGCTGTACCATTTGCTCCAGCTGAAGAATGCCGGGCTGGTGAAGAGGGAGAAGGGCAGGTACTTTTTCTCGGTGTCACCCTACTCGGAAAAAGGGGATGTGGCGGGTGCAATTGAGTATAACTACAAGAGCAGGTCTGATGCCGCTTTCCTGAAAATCCATGAGGCGCTGAACAGTTTGAGGAAGATGCACAGGCAAAAGTAGTTATTATTTCTGTTGCAAATCTACTATTGAGGTGTCGCAATGAAGAGAGATGTATTGCCGGTAATCATTCTGCTGTTACTTTTCGGCTGCGCAAGCAACAAGCCCAATCTGTCAGTTTCATTCCTTCAATCCTCGGCAAAGCCGTATGAGGGAGACCGGGTCACGCTCAGCGTAAATGTTGCGAACACCGGCAGTGCGGATGCCGCGGATTTCACATTGGAGGTTCTCGTCAATAATGTTTCATTAAGCACCCAGGTGCTCACACTGCAGCCAAATACAAACCAGACAGTCAACTTCTCGTGGTTCCCGTACTCGGGGGGCGAGTATGATATTGTTGCAAGAGCAGATGCAAGCAATTTAATTTCAGATGCATCTGCAGGCAAGCAGAGTAGTATGCATATTTCGGTGCTGCCCGCAGAGGAGTCAAACATATTCTCAGTCCTCCCCAACGGAAGGCTGCAGAACGTTGGCGTAATCAACATCACAGCGAACGGCATAAGCGAAGTCTACAACTACCTGCCTACAGTTCAGGAACTCCAGACCCAGATTCTCGTTTTCCTAAGGCCTTACATAAGGAATTTCAAGGAAGTGCAGATTGGGACTGAGGATTATATCGGCGGACAGCACGCAATAGCTATTTTTGTCAAGGGAGCGGCCTCGCCCCAGCAGCTCTCCAGTATACTTTCGAGCTTTATAATGACTCAGACAAGCCTGAACTCCACTGTGCAGCACAAGACACTAAATGGGCAAGACGTGTCAATTGTAACAAGCGACGGGCTGCCCGCTCCGGTGTGCATCTGGAGGGACAAGGGTATGCTGAAGCTGACGATCTTGTCTGACTTGGTAACATATGAAACCTGTGATAGCGCATTTGGAACATTCGATTCATCCTATGCAGATGCTCCGCTCAGCATGGGGAGCGAGCTTGTGAGAGAGGTACCTATCAACACAACGCTTCTTGGGACAACACTGCACCTTTCAAACCTCACAAACACAACTGTTGAGGAATACGGCGCTGTATTTGAGGATAACGAGGGGTTCTACGGCTTCTATGTTACGAAGGAGCCGTCAATAATCACAAACTCAACATGCTTCGGGAGGATAGTCAACAGGAGTTCAATGCAGGTTTGCGAGACTCCTCCAGTAAACTCAACATGGGCGGCAGCGCAGAGAAACGTTGGAAATTACTCCCTGGCATGCCTGGGAACCCCGAAAACCAGCACGCTGACAGTTGGGGTTGAGGGGAAGACGATTGACCTTTGCTTCTACCTAGACTACCCTGGCGAGGAGGGGAAATGGATGAGCATTCTCGACCTGCTTCACCAGGCAAGATGCGAGTTCTCGGATAACTTCAGTTGCCTTTCCTATGAATTTAGCAATGCCAGTTTGAAGCTCAACCTCACGCAGAATACGGGAAAGACGGTTGTGCTGAATGCTCTTGGATGCTCTTCCCAGCCGAATGTTTCAGCGGCATCCTTCCAGCTGCCTCAACCGGTCACGCTGCCATCAAACTCCTCAGTCATGCAGACATTGCAGTGCTACGACAATAACGGCGGAATTATACAAGCGACTTATACATACTTTGACACAAAACTGTACCTTAACTACTCTGTTGAAGGGAGCAGCGAGTCAAAAGTGATAGTCGGCAATCTCACGATAAGGAAGATATAGTGATATGGAACTGCAAAATAGGGTCAACGAGCTCATAAAAAAAAGGTTTGGGGAGCTCAATGAGATACAGAAGCTCTCAATACCAATAATACTTAGCGGAGCAGATTCACTGGTGATTGCCCCGACAGGATATGGAAAGACTGAATGCGCTCTGCTTCCTGTGCTGGACAATATTAGTTCGGTTGGAGGGAGCGGGATAATTGCGCTTTATATAACCCCTCTCAGGGCTTTGAACAGGGACATACTCTCAAGAATCCAGTGGTGGTGCGAGGAGCTCGGAGTGGAATGCGCAGTGAGGCATGGTGACACATCGCAGAGCGAGAGGCTGAAGCAGTCCAAAAACCCGCCCCAACTCCTCATCACGACACCGGAAACTCTCCAATCTATTCTTACTGCAAAGAGGCTTGGGCAGGCTCTGAAAAATGTGAGGTATGTCGTTGTTGACGAGGTGCATGAGCTGTATGAGAGCAAGAGGGGCTCGCAGCTCTCAATTGCACTAGAGAGGCTTCTAGAGAAAAGAGGAATGGAATTTCAGAGAATTGGCCTGAGCGCAACTATCGGCAAGCCGGAGGAGGTTGCCAATTTCCTCACAGGCGGGAGAGAGTGCAAAATTGTGAAGCTTCCAAAGGAGAGGAGGATGGAGCTGAGGGTGGAGTACCCGCTCCCTTCCCCAAAGGATGAGAGACTTTCCGAAAAGCTTTTCCTGGAGCCGCATGCCCTTGCCAGATTGCGTTTCCTCAATGAATTGATTGAGACGCATACATCAACTCTTGCTTTCGTAAACACGAGGGCAGTTGCAGAAACCCTCACCTCGAGGCTCATCGCGTTAAGGAAAGCTCAGAAATACTCAGGCTCTGTGGGGATACACCACGGCTCTCTTTCAAAAGATGTGAGGAAGCACACTGAAAGGAGGTTCAAGGAGAGGGGGATAAAGGGGCTGCTTGCAACTTCTTCACTGGAGCTGGGGATAGATGTCGGCTCGGTAGATTTGGTCGTGCAGTACATGTCGCCCCGTCAGGTCTCGCGCTTGATTCAGCGTGTTGGGAGGAGCGGGCATGCAATTGGGAGGATGCCCAAGGGAGTTGTCATAGCAGGTGATGACGACGACATTTTCGAGTCGGTTGCAATAATGAAAATGGCGGACGAGAACAGGCTGGAAAACCCCCCTCTGCAGAGCAATGCGCTTGATGTCGTTGCGCACCAATTATGCGGCTTGGTCCTTGAATATGGGATGATTGAGCTTGAGAGGGCTCACAAGATAATCACAAGAGCATACCCTTTCAGGAATCTGCCCTTCTCAGAGCTTTCTTCTGTTGCTTCACAGCTCCGCTCTGAGGGCATTTTGCATGCAGAGGGCAATTCAGTGAAGAAGGGAGGGAGGATTCTCACTTATTATTTTGAAAATTTGAGCACAATTCCCAGCGAGACGAAGTATTTCGTGAAGAATACGGTGACAAACTCGAACATTTCAACGCTTGACGAGGATTTTGTCGCAAGCTACATTGAGAAAGGCTCTGTTTTCATAACGAGGGGAGTTCCCTGGAAAGTGCTTGATGTAAGGGACAAGGAAGTGATTGTTGAACCCTCCCAGGATATTTCCGCAGCAGTGCCTGACTGGGTGGGTGAGGAGATTCCGGTTCCTTTCGAGGTTGCGCAGATGGTTGGGGAACTGAGGAGAAAAGTGAAGGAGAAAATTGAGAGAAATGAAAGCATCCTTGAGCTTGAGACAGAGCTGCATGCCTCGAAGGTTGTCCTCAAGGAGATGAAGGAAGCTGTAGAGAAGCAGATGCACCTCTTCTTGCCGGATGAGAAAAACATTCTTGTCGAAATTTACGAGGATATTGTGATAATCCATGTCTGCGCAGGCTCTCTTGCAAACAATACATTGATGCGCTGCCTCTCCTCTCTGCTCTCCTCTCATTTCTCCTCCAGCGTGAGGGGAAGCGCAGACCCCTACAGGGTAATGCTGCAGCTCCCGGGGAGTGGGAAGGGAATTGTTAGAGAGATGCTGATGAAGATGACTGAGAATGACGTTGTCCCGCTGCTTGAGAGAAACATCTCCAATTCAAGTTTCTTCAATTATAAATTTGTCCACATAGCAAAAGCTTTCGGCCTGATTGGAAAAAATGAGAATGTCACCTCCTCGAGGGTGAAAAGACTTGTGGGGTATTTCTCCAAGTCTCCAGTCCACAGGGAAACTATGAGGGAGCTGTTTGTTGATTACTTTGATGTTGAGAGATGCAAGCTCCTTGTAAAGAAGATTCATTCCGGGGAGATGAAAGTTAAGGAGCTTCTAGTTGCTGAGCCTACTCCTTTCGGAAGATTGGGCTTCTCAAAAATATCAAGAGCTGCAGAATTCATCGCCCCAATAGAGCCTTCCTCGGAAATCCTCAAGGCTTTCAGGAAGCAGCTGCTGAAGAAGACTGCGAAGTTCCTCTGCACCTACTGCAGCAACATATTCTACTCTCCACTTGAGAAGCTGAAGAGGAAGATAAACTGCCCCAGGTGCGGAAGCAGCATGGTTGCCTGCTTCACCGCGAAGGAGGACTGGCCCGAGAGAGTATTCCGGAAGAAAACGCAGGGAAAGAGCCTCAGTGAGAGGGAGAAGAAGGGAGTTGCATACATAATGAAGTCCGCAAGCCTGCTTGATGCATACGGAAAGAGGACGGCAATTGCCCTCTCAACATACGGAGTGGGGGCTGAAACAGCCGCAAGAGTGCTTGCAAATATGAGGAGAGAGGAGATGCAGTTCTTCGCGGATTTGCTGGAAGCGCAGAAGACGTTCATAAGAACAAAAAGGTACTGGCAGGTCTAGTTTTTATATCCTATAATGCATAAACATGTTTTAAATTTAGTGATTCCATGAAATGCACAGTAGTTTTCTCCTCACAGGACATTGCGGGCAAGAACATAGTCGACAAGCTCATAAAACTGTTCAGCTTTGAGAAAAAAGGGGATAAATGGGTGAAGGGAGAGCTGGAGCTCATTCAGGTTGAAACGAAAATTGTCGACGCAGAGCATCTTTACGATAAGGAAACTGACTTTCTTGTTTTCATAAGCAAGCATAGAAGTGAGACTGGTAAGCCCTGCCTGACAGCTCACACGCCGGGCAACTGGGGCGCTGCCGAGCTCGGAGGAAAGCCCAAGCAGGTATGCCCTTGCTTTCCAAGCAAGATGAAAATTGTTTTGAGAGAACTGAACTCTTTGAATGACTTGGGCTGGCAGGTCTGTGCCGAAGTTGACCACCACGGGCCGCTCACAAAGGCTCCTGCTCTCTTTGTGGAGATAGGCAGCACTGAGAAGGAATGGCAGAATTCCCGCGCAGGAGAAATAGTTGCATCCGCAGTGATGAAAATGCTCTCATCAAATGAAATATTTCCTGCTGCTTTCGGCATCGGGGGAGGGCACTACGCTCCCTCTTTCACCAAAATAATTCTTGAGAAGGAGTTCGCCGTTGGGCATATGCTTCCGAAATATTATATTGATGAGATTGATTTTGAATGTTTCAGGCAAGGTGTGGAAAAATCCGCTGAGAAAACAGAACTTGCATTGCTTGACAGGAAGGGAATGAACAAGAGTCAGAGGGACAAGGTGATTGAATTCCTAAGGATTCTCAAGTTGCCTTACGAGAAGATTTAGTCTTCTGCCTCATCCTGTAATCCTCAACTGCTTTCTTCAATGCCTCTGTTGCGAGGACAGAGCAGTGCATCTTTATCGGAGGCAGCCCCCCAATCTCCTTCGCAATGTCATCCTTGCTCACTTTAAGAGCCTCCTCAATGGTCTTACCCTTAATCATGTCCGTGATGATGCTACTGGTACCTATTGCAGCCGCGCAGCCGAAAGTTTCGAATTTCACATCCTTTATCCTGTTGTCCTTAATTTTCAGGTAGAGATACATTACGTCACCGCAGATCACGTTCCCGACCTTCCCCACTGCATCGGCATTCTTTATCTTGCCGAAGTTGTGCGGCTTCCTGAAAAGCTTCATGAGTTTCTCCGAGTACATAATATAACCCTGTTATAATTGAAGGAAAGAGAATATATAGCTTTGCCGCTTCCTGTTTGCAGAATCAGCCCGTGTAGCATGTCTCGTTTACCTGAACTTCCGCTGTTATCTGCTTCGCGTCATTGTTGTTTACGACAAGCACGTAAAACTTGTCGGATTTTATCCAGTCAAACCCGCAATTCCCTCCCTGCACCTGCGCTTCGCCGCAGTAGTAACTGAAGCCCCTTCCATTCTTGTAGTTCAGATAGCCCGTATAATCTGTCACATACCAGTCAACCGGCCATGAGAGAGACTCCACATCAATATCATAGTGGCACCACTTGTACTTGGGAATAGT
>JACCLF010000046.1 GCA_013425405.1 Microcaldota archaeon
AGCACTTTCCACCAAGCGGACGACCTGATACGAAATTCTACGTCAGACTGCCGTAGCGATGAAGACAGACTGACGGTCTGTCACCACTCGTAGCCTGTTTTGGCCGAAATCCAATGCAAACTTTTGTGCCACTGTTCCAGACGCGAGTGAATAAATAGATTAGTGCACAATTAGGCACAATCGTGTCTATAGTATTAACTTTTATGCCTCTTACCTAACTCAGTGTAAATATCGTTCAGACTTATGTCTTTCCTTGCAAGCAAAACCAGCATGTGATACAACAAATCGCATGCCTCCCACACTACTTCATCCTTGTTCTTCAGCTCCGCAGCTTCTATCAGCTCATCGCTCTCCTCGCGTATTTTGCCAAGCAATTTTTTCTGATTTTTAAGTAATTTATTAGTGTAAGAACCGCTTTTTGGTTTCACCTTCCGGTCCAGAATTAGCGAGAAAAGTTCATCTAGATCGAAATACATTCTCTTACCATAACCTCTAAAAAAGCATGTTTTATTTCCAGTGTGACAAGCGTTACCTTTCTGTTTAACTCTAAATAGTACCGAATCGCCATCGCAATCAGTATAGAAATTCTCAACTAACTGCACATTCCCAGAGCTCTCACCTTTCATCCACAACCTCTTTCTGCTTCTGCTGTAATACCACATCCTACCGGTTGTGACAGTTTTTAGAAAGGCATCCCTGTTCATAAACGCAACCATGAGGACCTCGCTGCTTCCGCTATCCTGGGCTATTGCCGTGACCAACCCCCTCCCCTTTTCAAAGTTTAACCTATCCGCAATCTCCCTTGCTTGTTTCAGTTTCATAACCTCACCGCCATACCCTCTTTTTTGAGATATGTCTTCACCTCACGGATGTTATACTGATTAAAGTGAAAGATGCTTGCAGCAAGAGCTGCACTGGCTTGGGTTCTGCTAAGCACTTCATAAATCTGCGCTGGGTTGCCACAGCCACCGCTGGCTATGACCGGAATTGACACCCTTCCGCTCACTTCCTTAGTAAGCTCAAGATCATACCCTTCGTTTGTCCCATCCCTGTCCATCGAGGTTAGGAGTATCTCCCCTGCCCCCCTGCGCTCAGCTTCCTCAGCCCATTCTACAGCGTCTATGCCCGTAAATTTCCTCCCCCCGTATATCGCGCATTCGAACCACGCCGTTTTCTCTGAATATCTCCTTTTTGCATCTATGGCAACTACCACGCACTGGCTGCCAAAAATCCTAGAAGCTTTATTTATCAAATCTGGGTTTTTTATCGCAGCTGTATTCATCGAGCACTTATCCGCCCCGACTTTGAGCAGTCTCCTGAAATCACCAATGCTCCTCACTCCGCCTCCGACTGTCAGTGGGATAAAGACTTCAAATGCTGTTCTTCTGATTACCTCAACCATTGTGGTCCTCCTCTCGTAGGAAGCAGTTATATCCAGAAAAACTATCTCGTCAGCTCCATCTTCAGAATATTTTTTTGCCAATTCCCACGGAACTCCTGTGTACCTAATCTGCTTGAACATTATCCCCTTCACAACTCTTCCTTTAGGAACCGCCAAATCGCAATCAAGGCACGGGATTATTCTTTTTGTAAGCATGCTATAACCTCTCTCAAGTCAACTTTTTTTCTATAGAGTGCCTTTCCCACGACAACTCCATACGCTCCAGTTTCCCTGATTCTTCTAATATCATCAATGGAGCTGACACCCCCTGCAGCGATAACTTGCGTTTTTGTGCTCTTAACCATCCTCCTGATAGCCCTTATGTCCGCTCCGGAAAGCATCCCATCCCTCTCGATGCACGTGAACAGCATGAACCCGGCCCCCAGCTCCTCAATTCTTCTGGAATACTCAAAAGGAGAGATATTCAAACTTCTTTCCCAGCCCTCAATCGCAACCCGATCACTTCTATAATCAACAGCCACGCAAATAGCCTGCGCTCCGTACTCCGCAACCAGTCTTTTAACTAAATCCGAATTCCTGAAGGCAGCCGTTCCGATAACCACCCTGGCGACACCTGCATCAAAAAGTTTCTTCGCTATCTCGTAATTTTTTATCCCTCCACCTACCTGAACCGGGATTGTTAGCTCATCCACTATTCTGCTTACTAACTCCAAGTTCTGCAAATTTCCCGATCTAGCACCATCCAAGTCAACGATGTGTAACAATTCAGCTCCTTCTTTTTCCCATCTTTTTGCAGTTTCAACCGCATTGGTGGAAAAAACCTCTTCCCTGGAGTAATTTCCTTGCGTAAGCCTGACGCATTTTCCATCTCTTATGTCAATTGCAGGTATGGCTATCATATCAGCTCACCAACTCTACGAAATTTCTCAACATCCTCAGCCCGACTTCTCCGCTTTTTTCTGGGTGGAATTGTGTGGCAAAAATATTTTCCTTGCAGATTACGGAGGCAAACTCCGTGCCGTATGTGCTTGTGGCAGCAATAATCCTCCTATCCAAAGGCTTCGCCACGTAGGAGTTTGCAAAATAGAAGTAAGCCCCGTGGGGTATGCCGTCAAGCAGTTCACATTTTCTCGCTATTTTTATAGAGTTCCAGCCTAGGTGCGGAACCTTAAATCCATCTTTATTGGGGAGTTTTTTCACTTCTCCGTCAAAAATCCCAAGCCCCTTTACGCCAGGGCTCTCCTCGCTACTTTCAAAGAGCAGTTGCAAGCCCAAGCATAAGCCGAGGAACGGTTTGCCTTGTTTTATCTCATTTATTATTGTCCTTTGTATAGGTTTAATTTTCTTCATGCATTCAAAAGCCCCAACTCCTGGAAGGATTAAGGCAGAGCTCCTTTCAATGTCAATTTTTCTTCTTGACACCTTCACTTCAGCCCCTAACCTAGCAAGAGCATTCCTTATGCTCATCAGATTGCCGGCATCGTAGTCAATTATCACAATCACAGAATCACCCTCCCCATGCCGAAGACCAGTATATCCTTTGCCCCTGCGTTCTTCAGCTTCCTGACAGTGCTCATAAGGTCTTTCTCATCAACTACGGAGTGCACTGCATACTCCCCCTCTTTCGCAAGCTTCAGGACAGTTGGACTTTCCATTGCAGGCATCACGGCTATCACTCTTTTCAAGGTTTCATCAGAGGTTACATTAGCCATCACATACCGCTTTTCCTCGGCAGTTATGAGCCCCTCAAAGGAGAACTTAACCTCCTCAATCTCCTGCCTCATGCTTGCTAAACTGCTCTTATTCGCAATGAAGCACGCTGTAGACTCAAACAACGTATCCACAATTCTAAGGTTGTTTACTGCAAGGCTGGTGCCGGTACTTAACTGGTCGATTATCCCATCAGCAATGCCTAGGTAAGGGGCAAGCTCCACGGCACCTGAAAGTTCTACTACCTGGGCTTTGATTCCTTTATCCTCTAAGTATTTTTTTGTCACGTTAACCAGAGCCGTAGCAATTCTGGAGCCTTTCAACTGGCTCGGCGTTCTAATTCTGCTTTTTTCAGGGACAGCCAGAACCACCTTGCACCGGCCCATTTTGAGCTTCGTAACCACTTCAACATCCGCGTTTTTCTCCTTTATCATATCCAACCCAGTTATCCCGGCATCGGCAGCTCCGCTTTCAACATATCTGGGTATATCCTGTGCCCTAGCAAAGAGTATTGAGATACTCTCGTAGTTCGTTTTTCCGTACAGCCTTCTCCCGTTGGTGTCAACTACCCTTATGCCCGCTCTTTCGAGCAGCTCTATCGTAGGCTCGCAAAGCCTTCCTTTGTTGGGAATTGCTATTCTCACTATATCACCTCACAAAACTCCCTTCGTGCTTGGAATTCCTGCAGAATTCCTCTCGCAGGCCATTCTCATGGCTCTTCCAAATGCCTTGAATATCGCCTCAATCTTGTGGTGGTCGTTCCTTCCTCTGAGCAGAATCACTTGCACATTCGAGCAGGATGCATCGGAGAATGCCTTGAAGAAATCGTACACCAGCTCGGTGCTGAACTCCCCCACCTTTTCCCTCTCAAAGCTGGCTTCAACTGAGCAGAATGGCCTTCCTCCCAAGTCTACTGAAATCAATGCCAGGGCGTCATCCATAGGAAGGATGAAGAAGCCGTACCTGTTTATGCCTCTCTTCTCGCCAAGCGCTGTTTTGAACGCCTCGCCAAGCACCAAACCTACATCCTCAACTAGGTGGTGGTCGTCAGGCCTGCTGAACTCCCCTGCCTTAATCTTCAAATCAAACATTCCCTGCTTTGTGAATGTCTCCAGCATGTGCTTGAAGAATTCTTGAGTTACATCTACCTTGAACTCCCCCTCACCGTCAATATTCAGCTCCACATTCACTTCAGTTTCGCGTGTTTTTCTTCCAACCTTTGTAATGCGCTTATTCATCAAGAACACCTCCCAAATCTCTCAGAAGCAGGGAGTTCTCTTCCCTGTTCCTCACAGTGAATCTAAGACAGTCTTTCAGCCTATCAGAACTGAATTTCCTGGCAACAATCCCTCTCTCAATTAATTTCTCAAAAACATATTCTGCGCTCTTGAATCTCACAAGAAGGAAATTTGCATTTGAGGGAAAAACCTCCAAACCCAACCTTCTCAGCTGCTCAGCCAGCCGTTTTCTCTCTGCCACTATCCGCGCAACATTCCTCTCCATCCTATTCTTATTTTTCAGGAATTCTTCAGCAAGAAAAACGGAAAGCGAGCTCACACTGCTTGGCATTCTCACTCTGTTCATCGCTTCTGCTATGCATTCAGATGAAAGAGAATATCCAATCCTGGCGCCTGCGAGAGAGAATGCCTTTGAGAAGGTCCTTATAACCACTATGTTTTCATACTTTTTCAGCAACTTTGCAGAGCTTCTCCCGCAGAATTCAAAATATGCCTCATCCACAACCACGCATGCATTCACTCCCATTGCAATTTTTTCAATTGATTTCAACTCAGAGAAATTCCCTGTGGGATTGTTTGGATTGCATATGAACACAAGTTTCGCTTTCCTTTCTTTCATCTGAGAAATCAAAGCATCTTCATCCAATGAAAAATCATCTTCTCTCTGCACCTCGCAAGCTATCCCCCCGCTGCCCTCAATAACAACCCTGAACATTGGGTAGGTTGGAGTGGAGATAACTGCCCTGTCACCTTTTTCAAGAAAAACTCGGGCAATCACGCTCAGGATTTCATCAGCTCCGGCTCCCACTACTATTCTGTCCGATGGGACTCCTGCATATTCACTCAGCAACTTACGCAGATTTGCATAAGAAGGATCGGGATATTCGTTTAGTTCAACTCCTTTGAAACTGAATTCGGGTTTGAAAGGCGATGTATTCATATCAAACCGTATAACTCTCTCAAGAGGAATTCCATACCTCTCTGCAATGCTCTCGCTAGACAACTCCCATTCATATTGCGTCATTTTTCTTACAGTTTCACACATCTCCATACTTACCACCAATTTCAGCCGCTTTGGCGTGCTCCTCCAGCCCTTCAATTCTCGCCAGCCTTGCAGCTATTCTTGCAAACTTCTTCCTCGCTTTATCCTCCAATTTTTGTATGAAAATACCTCTCATGAAAGTCATGATTGATAGCCCAGAGTAGGACTTCGCACTTCCCCCGGTAGGAAGGATGTGGTTGCATCCGGTGATTCCGTAATCTCCATAGACAGTTCCCGTGTTGATGAAAACCGCCCCTGCGTTAACAACACCTTTCAAAATTTCTCTCCAATCCTCTGAGAATATTTCAAGGTGCTCAGGCGCATACTCATTTGAAATTTCCAAAGCCTCCTCCATGCTTGAAACCAGCACAACTATCATCCTATCAGAAAACTTCCCCAGCCTAGCTGAAAGCCTCTCTGCAAACTCCTCAGAAGTCGTTATGCATATGCTTCTTGAATCCTCCCCGTGCTCTGCCTGCGCCAGCATGCTTGAAGCAACAACCCTCTCATTGGCATTCTCATCAGCAATCACAACCACCTCGCTAGGCCCTGCCGGCATGTCAATCTTCACAACTCCTCGTGCTGCTAGAATCTGCTTTGCAGCTGTCACATACGCATTTCCAGGCCCCACAATGAGCTGAACCGGCTCTAGGCATTCCAATCCATACCCCATCGCAGCTATCGCCTGGGCTCCTCCAATCTTCAATACCCTGTCTGCACCCGCCTCCCTCGCTGCAACCAGAATGAATGGATTTGCCAGACCATCCTTCTGCGGCGGAGTGCAGAGCACAACTTCCTGAGCTCCGGCAACCTTTGCAGGTACCACCCCCATGAGAACTGAGGAGACAAGAGGGGCATTTCCAGCCGGCGCATACACGCCAACCCTTCTTATCGGAAGCCATTTCAGCTCTGACAGCCCCTCTCCAGTCGCAAGAGTGGTATCCCTTATTCCATCCTTCTGCAGTTTCTGAAACCTCTCAATCCTCCTCTTTGCAACCCTTATTGCCTCCAGGTCTTTTTTTGAACATTTCTTATACGCCTCTTCAATCTCCTCCTCGCCAACTTCCAGCTCGCAGATTCTAACCCCATCAAATCTCTCGGTGAGCTCCGCAACCGCCTGGACGCCTTCCTTCTTAACATAATCCACTATCTTCTCTGCTTCTCTCACCTTTTTCGATAGAGCTTCAGCTCTCCCCAAAAGCATATCCAAATTTCCCAAATCTCCCTTCTCGTATCTAACCATTTTCATATGAACACCCCGAAAGGGCCGAGGCTGGGAATCGGACCCAGGCTAGAGAGTCCACAGCCCTCTGTGCAGCCTTTACACTACCTCGGCCATAGATCAAGACTAGGAAAAGAGAAACTGGGTCAGGTATGAAGCAATTCACCCTTAGTCATCGGATTCCCTCCAATTTTTTGATATGATTCTGCCTGGCTTAGCAACCGCTCTTTTAAGAACTAGGTTATCCCCTTCGAATTCGAACTGAACAAGCTTAGAGATCTTAAGCGTTTGTCTTATAGTTGCAGGCAAAACTAGGCGTGACTTCTCATCCAGTCTGCAAATCCACTTTCTTGTGAAGTAAACCGCCTTTCATCTCCATCATATTATATTAGAGCTTTCCCACTATTTATATATATCTTTTTAACAACGTAGAGGAGGGTAACTTTAGGAGTTATAGACGCCCCATTTCCTCGGAAATGAAGTGTTGTCATCTCGTAGCTCTGCTCAATGCAAATATTTATATATGAACAACGATGAGATTGACTCCAACGCCATCGAAGGTTCAACTCTGGATTACTGGCTGACCGAGCAGGTTGTTGCAGACCAGGACAGGATAGAGCGTCTGCAGAAGAGAGGGGTTGTGATTACCAACATGGGAAGGGAGGAGCAGGAGGCGCTCAACCTCAACAGATGCCTCGATGCCTACGAGAAGCTTCTTGCGAGCAAAACAGAGCTAAGCGAGGAAATGATATTGCGACTCCATTACGTACTTCTCTCAAAAATAGAAGGATACGAGAAGTATCGCGGCGTTTGGAGGCCGGTCAATGTGATGATACGCGGTTCAAGTCACGTATTTCCGCACCACGCGGAAGTCCAAAGTTTGATGCGCAATTTGCTTGCGTGGTACAAGGAAAACGAAAAATTGGTTCAACCCGTAGAGCTCGCGGCAAAATTCCATACAAAATTCACGATAATCCATCCGTTTGCTGACGGAAATGGAAGAATGGCACGGTTGCTCATGAACTATATACTGCAGCTAAATGGTTTTCCATTCACGAATATCCCCCTCAGGAGAAGAAGTTTGTATATGCGAACACAAGCGGCTGGGAACCGCGGAGAGCAGAAACCCTTTGTGTTGTTTCTAGCTGACGAAATAACAAAGCAGAATAAAAGGCTGAAAACGAGGTAATTAATAAACTAGCACATGCCGTCATCTCATTTCTTCAGAAATACTTTTCTTGCTTCAAACATAAGTTTATAAATATATAAGTATCTACTTATATCATGAAGATTCTGAAAGCCCTTGGGGATGACACCCGCTTGAAAATTCTCAGCAGGGTTGCCCGGGGGGAGCTTTGCGCCTGCGAGCTTCCGCGCATGGTTAGGGTTTCACAGCCTGCAGTCTCCCAGCACTTGAAGGTTCTGCTTGATGCGAAGCTGGTGGAGATGCGCAGGGACGGAGCAAAGAGGATCTACTCGCTCTCACGCAAGGGCAGGAAGGTTCTCTCAGACATATCGGGGTGGTAGAATGAAAATAGAGGTTCTTGGAACTGGCTGTCCAAAATGCGTTGAATTTGAGAAGCGCGTGAAGGAAGCAGTGAAGCTTACAGGAGTGAAGGCGGAAATCATCCATGTGTATGACATAAACAAAATCATTGAGAGGAATGTCTTTGCAACGCCTGCCCTGGCGGTTGACGGAAAGGTTGTGCTCTCGGGCAAGCTCCCATCGGTTCAGGAGCTCACAATCCTTCTTAAGTGAGGTGTTTCCCTGGATATCTACACAATTCTTTACGCTGGCTTCTACGCCATCTATGATTACGTGGTGGCGCATACTGTCTTCTGCCTTGTGCCTGCCTTCTTCATAGCTGGTGCCATGTCATCCCTACTTCCGAAGGACGGATTGCTTCCGTACCTTGGAAAGAAAACTCCGAAATACATCTCTTACCCAATTTCTATCATCTCCGGTTTGCTGCTTGCGGTCTGTTCCTGCACTGTGCTGCCTCTCTTCGCGGGCATAAGGAAAAGAGGTGCCGGCTTGGGGCCTGCACTTGCGTTTCTCTACACTGCCCCTGCCACAAACATCATTGCCATTCTTTATACGGCAAGCCTCATAGGATGGGATATCGCCATTGCCCGAATCATCCTCTCAATCCTTTTCGCGATTATAGTTGGGATTATCATAAGCGGCATCTTCCCTGAGCAGCCAAGCGAGGAAGTTTCTCTGGGGAAGAAGCCGAAAGAAAAAACCTCAAAGAAGAGGCTTGTCTACCTATTCGCCGCATTGCTGGCAATCCTGCTCGTCGGAACAAGGATAAGCGAGGAATTGCCGAAGTACGGGCTCACTGCCCTGCTGGTGCTGCTCACTTACTTCATTTCAAAGAAGTATTTCTCAAAAGAGGAAACCAGCTCCTGGATGGATGAGACGTGGGGGTTCACAAAGACGATTTTCCCCCTGCTGCTCGGAGGGGTCTTCCTCTCCGGAATAATCAGAGTACTGCTCCCTCAGGATTTGATTTCGGGCTATCTGGGTGGCAACGGCTTCTTTGCGATGGTAATACCAGTAACATTCGGCATATTCGTCTATTTCCCCACCCTTGTTGAGGTGCCGATGGCGAAGACTTTCCTGCAGCTCGGCATGTCCCGGGCTGCGCTACTAGCCTACCTGCTTGCCGACCCGGTGATTTCCCTGCCGAGCATACTGGTGATGAGGAAAATCATCGGCGATAAGAGGACGCTGCTGTACATTGCGCTCATCTTCATCCTCACGGTCTCAGCCGGCATGCTCTACGGGAGGATTTCATAAGCGCAAGGAAAACTTGGTGTGAATATGGCGAAAAAAATCAACATCGAGGTTAGGTATGTGGACAGGGACACCTGCAGCAGGTGCAAAAAAACCGGAGAGAACACTGAGAAGACCTACAGGAAACTCAAGAGCGAACTGGAAAAGCTGGGGGTCGGAGTTAGTTTCAAGACCAGGAAGCTGCCTCTCTCAAAGCTTAAGCAGTCGAATTCGGTTTTTATTAATGGAAAAGACTTGGGAGTCTTGCTGAAGGAAGATGGAGGTTTGAGTGTTGGTCAAAGCACGTGTTATGGCTGTTCCAAAATCATGCAAAAACCCTGTGTATGCAGGACATACACGCACAAAGGCAAGAGATATCGATATATCACGGAATCCATGATAAAAGAAGCAGTCATGAAAATCTTGCGAGACAGAATACAAAAGATGAAGGTTCAAATTAAGATACCGAAGAAGCAGGGCAAAAGGCGGGCTTGATACATTGTATTAGATACATTGTATTATATACTCCGAGATGCACAAGTAATGCAGAAGGTTTATTTTATGAGCTTTGAAGAGAAACAGTATATTATTGATGCTTGGGATGAACACCTCAAGAAGCACAACATTCGCTTCAAGTTTTTTAGCAGCAACGCTACTCAGGAGGAGCAGTTTGATACAGATTTCAAGGAAAATATTATGCAGAGCAAGAAGCTAACTTATAAAGAGAAGGATGAAATTCTGCAATATGCCGAGCTTTAAATCTGGAATTCGAAGTGCGTTTCTTGAATTTAAAATAAACAAAATACCTCATTTTCTCGGAAATTCACTGCGTTTTTTAGGTCAGGTATCCACTGCAGATAGAACAATTCATTCTGCAGGGTGCTATAGGCCATCTTTCATATTCTTATTCTCGGAGGCATCTATTTTAAAGCTTAAAGCAGAAAAGTATTTATTCATAAGGTGTTGCTATGGGATTAAGCAAGAAGGATATAGGAAGAAGGAAATCGAACCTCAAGACAAGGCTTGAGGAATTGGAAAAAGAGGCGAAGATGGACCCTATGATGAGGGACATAAAGCTGCATGAGGAGATAGCGCAGATAAAGAAGAAGCTCGCGGAAGTTGACTAGTCTCTCCTGAGTTTGAGAGGTAAATAAATGACAAAAAAGGAATACTTCAGCCTGAAGGATGCAGAGATGATCGGCAGAGCAATCGGAGTAGACTGGAAAAAGAACAGATTTGGCGTGAAGGAGTT
Source organism: Microcaldota archaeon (assembly GCA_013425405.1). Lineage (GTDB taxonomy): Archaea > Micrarchaeota > Micrarchaeia > Burarchaeales > Fermentimicrarchaeaceae > Fermentimicrarchaeum. The sequence continues at coordinate 10,646 of JACCLF010000046.1, forward strand.
TTGGACTGGCATTCGTGTTGAACTGGAGCACGGCAGTAGGGACCCGGTCACCAACGTGACAAATGACGATCCAATTCTAACTGGCAAGATAGCCCTGGCTCACCTGAACGAATTCCCTGATTATTACAAAAGACTGGAGAAGATGGAAAAAGGGGCAGAGAAAGCGCACAGAAAAAGATAGGATTTTAAGTATTGCCTGCCCATCAATTTGTGGTGGTATTCATGGCTACTAAGAAGAGTGTTAAGAGTGCGATAGTTGAGAAAAAAGACCCCGGAATTGCTGCAGTCATAAGCGCTTTTTGCATGCTGATTGTTGGTGCTCCTGCAGTGGGCTATTTTTATATTGATGATTTCAGGAAGGGCATTGAATACCTCATTGCGGCATGGGTCTTGGCGGGCGCTGTGGTCGTAGGGTATTTGGTCATAGGAATCTCTACTGGAGTGGGGCTGTGCTGCTTCCCGGTGTTCCTAATACCAATTGTATTTGATCTTTTGATAGTGTGGGACGTGCACCTTCAGGCAAACGGCGAGCCAACAAAACTTCCGAGATTCTGAAGAGAGTAAAGTATTAATAAAGAATTCAAAATGTTAATCGGAGGTGAATTGTATGGGTATGTTACAGGATTTTAATGAGTTTATAAAGGAATACAAAGTTATGCCGCTGGCGATTGCCTTCATTATGGGTTCTGCGGTCGTAGTATTGGTGCAGTCGCTTGTCAATGACGTGATAATGCCGATAATCACCGCATTTATCCCAAAAGGCGGATGGCAGACTGCCACGCTTGATTTGGGCCCAGTATCGATTAAATGGGGTTCTTTTGTAGGCGCGTTTATAAACTTCATAATAATAGCGCTGGTAGTCTTCATGATTGCAAAGATGATACTAAAGGAAGAGAAGGTTAGTAAGAAATAAGTATTCAGATTTTTGCCCTGTTCAGCAGGAGGGAGTTTGCCACTACTGAGACCGAGCTCAGGGCCATTGCGCCTCCGGCGATCATTGGGTTTAAGTTTATGCCAAGAGAATATAGTGCTCCTGCCGCTATGGGTATACTTAGTAAATTGTAAATCAGAGCCCAGAACATGTTCTGCTTTATCTTTCCCAGTGTTGCATTTGAGAGGTTTATCGCCTTTGCAACATCCATGAGGGAGTTTTTCATAAGAACAATGTCGCCGGATTCCATGGCAATATCCGTTCCTGAGCTCATTACTATGCCTACATCAGCCAGAGCAAGTGCCGGCGCATCGTTTATTCCATCCCCCACCATGGCAACATTCTTCCCCTTCTTCTTCAGCTCCTCAACAAACCTGGATTTGTCCTCAGGGAGAACTCCTGCGTAGTAATGGTCAACTCCGATATTTCCCGCAACGGCTTTGGCAACTCTTTCATTGTCCCCGGTGATCATGTATGTTTCAAGGCCCATCTGCTTGAATCTGGCAACTGCATCCGCTGAATCAGGCTTCACGACATCGAAAACAGCCAGAGCTCCAAACTCCTTCCCGCTTTTTAGCAGCACAACCGTCTTGCCCTCGCTTTCAAGCTTGTGAACCTTGCTCCGGACTTTTCCTCCGATTTCACCAAACCACTCAGGCCTTCCGAGCAGAATTTCCTTTCCCTTCACAACTCCCTTAACACCTTTGCCTGTGACTGACCTGAACTTGGAGACAGCATATATCCTCACTTTCTCCTGCCCAGCCTTCTCGACTATTGCATCAGCAAGAGGATGCTCGGAGGCCTTCTCAATGCTAGCGGCAAGGCTCAGCACCTCTCCCTCGCCAATACTACTGAAAGAGAGCACATCCGTCACAGTTGGCTTTCCCACAGTCACCGTGCCAGTCTTGTCGAGCACAATTGCATTCATCTTATTGACTTTCTCAAGGACTTCCCCGCCCTTTATCAGAATGCCGTTCCTAGCTCCCTTTCCAATCCCCACCATCATCGCGGTTGGAGTGGCAAGCCCCAAGGCGCAGGGGCAGGATATAACAAGAACCGAAACTGCTATTGTGAGGGAGAAAGACAGGGTTTGGCGAAATGCAAAAAACCATATGCAGAAAGCGAATAGGGAAATTAGGATTACCGCTGGAACGAAATAGGCAGAAACCGTATCTGCATAGCTCTGTATTGGCGCTTTCTTCATCTGTGCATCCTCAATTAGGCGGATAATTTTAGAGAGGGTTGAATCCGCCCCCACTCTAGTAGCCTTTATCTTCAGCAAACCATGCTTATTGAGAGTCCCACCGTAAACTTTTGAGCCCCTGAATTTCTCTGCAGGAATGGACTCGCCGGTTATCATTGACTCGTCAACGCTCGAATCGCCAGATATGATTACTCCATCCACCGGGATCTGCTCCCCTGGCCTGACTAATATTATGTCCCCTGTTTTCACCTCGTCAATTAGAATCATTTTTTCCTTCCCATTCGCAATGATTCTGGCATGCTTTGGCGAGAGCTGTATGAGCTCCCTTATTGCCTGGCTGGTCCTGCCCTTTGCCCTTGCCTCCAGGTATTTTCCAAGGATGACAAACGTTATCAGAACTGCGGATGTTTCAAAGTAAGTCTCCCCCATAACATCCTGAGTTACCAGATATAAAGAGTAGAAGTAGGCCACGCTTGTTCCAAGAGCAATCAAAGTATCCATGTTTGCAGTTTTCTGCTTCAGGCTCGCCCAGGCGGACTTGTAGAACCTCCGCCCCACGATAAATTGCACAGGCGTTGCAAGAAACAGCAGCACATAGCCCCTCAGGGGAAAGTCCATGAGAAACATTCCTATGACAAATGCCGGGAGGGCAAAGACAATGCTGATTAGCAGCAGCCTTCTGACCTCTTTTTCCTCCCTCTCACGTATATGCCTCTCCCTGTCGAAACTCGGCACAACGAACTCACCTGAATAGCCGAGCTCCTTTATCTTTTCAAGCAGTTTCCTTTCGCTGACTATTTTCTCATCGAACTCGACATGCGCCTTTTCAGTTGTGAAGTTCACATCTGAGTTCTTAATGCCAGGCATATTTCTAAGGCCCTTCTCTATGTTAAGCGCACAGTTGGCGCAGTGCATGCCGATGACTCTTATCGTCCTCTTCATTCTTTCACCTTCTGCCGCAGCCGCAACCCCCACTGCTTAGTGGCGAAAGAGGTGCCGTCTGCTCAATTGTATTTTGCTCTGTTTTATTATTTATATTGTTCACAACGACAAATGTTCCCGGAATCATGCCCATCCAGCAGCTCCATCTGACAACCCCTTCCTTGGTCGGGGTGAACTCAATTGTCTGCTCCCCGGGGTTTATTGGAAAATCAAGTCCGTAGTCCTTTACTATTATTCTATTGTTGCAGCTTGTTAGTCCAATGCCGTTGATTATCCATTTTACCGGCACTCCTTTCTGCAGCACGAATTTGTTCGGCTCCCAGCCATTGCTTGTTACATTCATTCTTATTATCTGGTAGCCGCCTGAGATGCTGATGTTTGCAGTTGCATTTATAAGGTTTGCTGGGTTGCTGCTCGTCTGCAGTGCAGTAAGGGAATAATTGCTTCCTGCAAGGGTAAGGCCGTTGTTCGCCATAAGCAGCCCAAGGATTATCACGAAAACTCCTGAGAACTTAACAAGACTGCGCTTGAAGGAATTGCTCAGGTAGGAAGCTACCGCGCCAAACCCAAGCAGCGGGGGGAGAGTTCCAAGTCCGAATGCAAACAATGCTGAGGCGCCCCAAACAGGGCTTCCGCTTCCTGCAGCAAGAAGGTACATTGCTTGAAGAGGCCCGCATGCTATGAACAATCCGTTCAGCAAACCAATGAATAAGGGAGCATGCTGTTTCTCCCCCTGTTTCCGCGTAAACTTAGTTAAAAACTGCGGTGTTGGAATGCGGACTCTTCTCAGCTGGGGGATTATGCCAATCATGTTTATACCGTACATCACAAGAAAAGCTCCTGCCAGAAGTGCTATGGCTGCTCTGAGCTCCACAGTGAATGCAATAAATGAGCCCAGCAGGCCGAAGAGAGCCCCAATTGCCGTGTATGATGCGAGCTTGCCTGCACCATACTGCGAGTGTGAGGAGAGATTTGATTTTCCTTCAGATGCGCACTTTCCGGTATATGACAGCACAAACCCGCCGCACATTCCGATGCAGTGGAAGCCTGTGAGAAAGCCGACAAACACCAAGAGGGGGAAGCTTGCATTGGCAGTTATGTTGAAGAATGATTCGTTGCTCTTGCCGATGAGCAGGAATGCTGAAACAAGAAGAATTGCAATGCCCAGGGCTATGAAAAGAGAGCCGAGACCTATCCCGGCACTTTCCTTCCTTAGCGAGTAGCCTTTTTCCTCAAGCTTTCTTTCCACTTCCCGCAAGGTTGCCTCATCTTTATACTCCATTTCCAGAGTACGACTGTTGAGGTCAACCTTTGCGTTTTTTACCCCTTTGACATGTCTCACTGCGTCCTCCACTATTGTCTTGCATGAGCTGCAGTGCATGCCTTCTACATTCAGTATTTTTTTCATTTTGCATCACCTCATTTACATTTACACTCTACCTGCTTGCTGCCAGAGCAACAGCAGTATGCGGGCTCACTTGAATGCGGGACAGCACAGTGCTGGCAGCCGCATATCATTTTGACTCTTGCCACCATCTCATTGAATGCATACTCTTCTTCCCTATAAAACTTCCAACCCTCCTCATCCTCGCGCGTTAGGGAGGTGCGGAATCTCTGGATTGCCCTCTTCACGCAATCCAACGCTTTGTTCTTCTTTTTATCCAAACACATCACCTCATATTTTATGCTGCCCACAGAGCTGGGTGGTCAGAAGATTTACGGCTCTGCAGGCAGATGGAGTATCTAGAGATGAAACCGAATTTGTAAATTGCTGTAACCAATGTTTCAAATTGTGAAACCAAGCAGAAAAGGTTAAAAAACGGGTTATTCTAAAAATATTCAATGAACAATAACCTCAAGGTGTTCCTTGGACTTCTGGCGTTAGTCGGTTTAATCATCATAGTATACTGGCTGCCAAACTTCATTCACGAAACAAACCCGACAGTATGCACTGATCAAAGCGGGCAATGCGAGCACGAGGCAAGGATGAATCTCCTCACATACTTGAGCCCGGTATTTGTCATCTTAGGGTTCGTTTTAGGAGCTGCCGCGTTCTACTTTTTCACTGAAAACAAGAAAGTGGAATATGTTGAAGTTAAGCCAAACCCCGAGGCGATTCTCAAGCTGCTCTCAGAAGAGGAGAGAAGAGTAGTTTCAAAAATAGCTGAGGAAGGCGGCAAGGCCCTGCAGTCTGAAATATCCATGCTTGGTGGAATGGGAAAGGTGAAGTCTCACAGAATTATCGACAGGCTTGAGAAGAGAGGGGTTATTGAAAAGGAGCAGCATGGCAAGACAAACCTTGTTAAGCTGGCTAAGGGGCTTAAGGAAGTTCTGGTCAAGTAGATTTCAGCTTCTTACGGACAGCATGGCTTGTCAGTTCTCTCAGTGCATCCGAAGCAATCCATTTTGCGCTCCTTGAGTCAATCTCCAGTATCTCATTTGCAGTTTTGACTGCTGCTTTATTCAGAGTTTGATTTCTTTTTCCAATCTGGCGCAGGGCCCAGTTTACGGCTTTTTTGACAAAGTTCCTTTCATCACCGGCTTCCCTTTTTATTATCGGCAGGAACTTCAGGAATTCCTCATCCCTTGCCCCCTTGTCATGAACCGCCAGAGCAGCCATGAGGACAAAACCTGTCCTTTTGACAAACTCTTCTTTCCTTCTGCTCAGTTCAACAGCCTTTTCATGGGCAAATTCAGTCTTGTCAAATAGATTGCTGCAACACTGGTCGCACACATCCCAGGAGTCAAAATCCAGCACCCAGCTCTCGAGCTGTTTTTCAGTAACCATTTCCGGGTCGTCAACCATGCATGCAAGTATTCGGGCCTCGTGAACGCCCGATTTCCACAGCTCCTGTGCCAGCTCATGGTTCGCACCGGCTTCCCGGGACATTTTCCTTATGTTTGGAATGGACACTCCGTAAGTATTCTTTGGGTTAATGCCGAAGCGCGCCATTCCCTCAATTGCCTTTGAGTTGGATATTGACTTGAGCTTCCTGAGAATTTCATCTGCTTCCTTCAAAAAATTACCTCAGTACTCCTCGCGTTTTACAAGATTCTCAATAGTATTTCCCATAAGACGCCTCCGAAATAATGTTAGCTACGTAAATTTAAAAAATAGTAGCATTTGGAAGGAGTTATAAATATTTTTGTATATAATGATTAACAAACTAGGTGGTAGAGCATGGACACGTTGCTTGTCATTCTGATATCTGTTTTCGTAGTCAGCCTCATTTCATTTGTGGGGATTATAACACTAGTATTGCGCAAAAAGGAGATGGATAGAGCGCTTATATTTCTTGTGAGTTTTTCAGCCGGCTCATGCTTTGGGGGTGCCTTCATACATCTCCTCCCCGAGGCGATTGAGAAAGGAGGGGCGGAGGTTGTTGGATTCGCACTTGTAGGAATTTTAGTTTTCTTCGTAATGGAAAAATTCCTTTTCTGGCAGCATTGTCACAAGCCGGGATGCCATGAGCATACATTTGCATACATGAACCTTGTAGGAGACGGAATGCATAACTTCATAGATGGTGTAGTGATTGCGGCTAGCTATCTAGCCAGCACTCAGCTTGGTGTTGCCAGCACAATGGCCATTGTGCTTCATGAGATACCACAAGAGATAGGGGACTTCGCCGTTCTTATAAAAGGCGGTTTCAAAACAAATAAAGCCCTCTTGGTTAACTTCCTAACTGCGCTCACTGCGGTTTTAGGGGCGCTGGTTACATTTTTTGTGCTGCCTTCATTGAAGAGTCAATTAGCGCCAGTTCTATCGTTTGCAGCGGGTGGATTTATCTACATAGCAGGCAGCGACCTCGTCCCTGAGCTTCACAAAGAAGTCGGCACCAAGAAATCCATAGGTGTCTTCATTTCACTTATTCTAGGAGTAATACTAATATGGTTGTTACGTTTTGTTGAATGAGAGTGGCAATATGGTTGACGCATCAATAATAATACCTGCTTTGAATGAGGAGGAGTATATAGCAAAAACTCTTGAATCGGTGAGAAGGCAGAAGACCTCATTGAACTACGAAATTGTGGTTGCAGACAACGGCAGCGAGGACAGGACTGTGGAAATTGCCGAGAAGTATGCAGATAAGGTTGTGGTTGTAAAGAGAAGAGGGATATGGATTGGGAGGAACACGGGGGCAGAGAACTCAAGGGGCAATGTACTGGTATTTGTCGATGCGGATACTATAATACCGCCAAATTACCTGGATGCTGTGGATGCAGTTCTTTTTGACGACAGCATAAGTGGGCTTTCCTGCGCTTTCAAATTTGAAAAGCATAGCAGGATTCTGGATGCAATAGAAGAGCTTTCCAATAGCTACCTGCTTTTCAAGGGCGTTATGGGAAGAGGGGAGATACTTGGGTTCAACAACGCAGTGATGAGGAAGATATTCTTCGAGGTCGGCGGCTTCCCCAACCAGCCCATGGAAGACGGCGCTTTCGCAAGAAAGCTCTGGGAGAAAGGGAGAGTTGTCTACCTGCCAGAGCCGAGAGTCGTAACATCGGCAAGGAGGATTTCAAAGGAAGGGCCTATACGCTCAGCGGTTTACTACGCAAACCTCATGCTCATCACAGACTTACCAAGAATTCCCGTGGAGAAAGTGGCGATTTTCAAGAAATACCTGCCAGTAAGATGAACTGACTTCTTGCCCAGCAATTACTTCCTGGAGCTTAAGAATGAGTTTGCATAGTATAAACTAGAAAAAGGAAGAGAAAAGAGAGAAATAGGCTTTAGTCTTCTAGAAACTTGGTTTGTGTTTCTGCCAACATTCCCTGCAGTAAACAGGTCTTCCATCGGTTGGCTTAAAAGGGACTTCACATTCCGCACCGCAGTCGGAGCAGGTGGCCTTGTGCATTTCCCTTGGCCCGCCAAAACTTCTCCTACCGAAGTCGCGTCTTCTCGAATTTCCATGTCCCCTGTCATTTCCATATCCCATTTTTTCACCTACTTGCGCACAGGAAGAGTTAACTCACTGTGCATAACATACTAGCATATTATTACATGAACATGTTTAAATAGATTTGCAATTGCTGCTCCGAGGAGCTTTATGATACAAATTTAAATACCAAAGGAGGAAGAACCACATGGCAAGCGACCAGCTCAGCGGTGCGCTAAAAAGCCTCTTCGCCCTTGCCGAGAACTATCCCAAGCTGAAGGCAAGCGAGAACTTCTTCAAGCTGCAACAGCAGCTGGAGGGCATAGAGAATCAAATTGCCGACAGGAGGGAGCTCTACAACGACAGTGTGAACATCTATAACACAAAAATCGAATCCATACCGGATGTGGTATTCGCCAAGCTGCTCGGGTATACAAAAGAGGAATACTTCAAGGCAACAGAAGAGGAGAAAAAAGAAGTAGAGGTAAATCTGCAGTAGTCAGAACTCAAGATCTTCTTCATAAGCCAGAGGCTTCAGTTTCAGAGCTCATCATCTTGTAGGAATAGGGAGAGAAAACAATTATAACTTCTCGCCGCAGTTAAAGCAGGAAGCAACATCGGCAGGGTTCTTGGCCTTGCACTTGGGGCATACGAGCATGAGAAGCTTACCACTCCCCTTTTCTCCCTCAGCCTGCTTTTTCCCCATTTCAATCTCCCTGCCCACCATCCTCAGGAATATCTTGAAAGTTTCATAGATGAAGAACAGCGCTCCGGTTATTATGAGCGGTATCAGCAAAACAGATATCGTCGGGCCCTCCTCTATATACACAATTAGCATCAGCACAAGCGCGAATACGGTTATCACCGAGTAACCCATAAGGTTCTCTTTCCTCTCCGCCTGTGTAGTGCCACCGCGCTTTGCCATGAGTAGGCTTAGTAAAATGGGGTATATTAACCTTACTTTCAGGAGGGTTTAACAGCGTGAGCGGGAAATCCCACGCTCTTTAGCGGTGGGATGA
>JACCLF010000056.1 GCA_013425405.1 Microcaldota archaeon
AGTGGCAACATGGGGAGTCGCAGCCGCATGACCGGCAGCACGAGCGGCAAAACATGCTGCATCCTGGCCTGCGCCAAGCGCATCGCGGGCAGCCGCATGGGCCGCAAGTGAGACCTTACGCACATCAGCCATTCTAAACACACCTGTACGCACCCATTCTCGACACGCTTCAATAGCTTTGCGTGGCCTATCGTCTTTAGGATACTTCTCTTCGAAATACGGGAGTACATGCTCGGCGCAATCTGCAGCCCAGAGCGCCAATATTTTTTGTTCGGTCTTGAAAGCTTGATGCCCTACAAGCGCGGAAGTTGGTTTGTTAAGGATCTCTACAACTGACTTGCGCACGTTAGAAACTAATGCAGTTATTTTTGTACTTTTCTGTGTTACAATTTGCATGAGTAATTAATAGTGCAACAGGTTAAATAATAATATCAGGTGCGATCCCACTCATCCGACGTGAAAAAAGGCTTGCTCCGACTGGGATTCGAACCCGAGTTCTTCTAGCGTCTTCTTTGAGGCAAAAGCAATCTTAATATACCGCTAGGGAGGAAAAGAAGTTGGGTGAGGTTTATGGACAAACTCTACGAGAAGGCTGAAACAGGCTGCTGCCCTAGGTTTGACCCTGCTCCCTGGGATGGGAAGGAAATAGAATGGAAGAACAAGCTGTTTCTCAAAGATCATATTCGGAGCTTCCTCCACATTCCCCTGAACTTCGGCAAGATTATGGTTAAGAACATGGAGAGAATCAAGGAGGCGGGCGCTCTTGCCCCCAAACCTCTCATGCTCTCTGATGAAAAGTCACTGTGGGGTTCTGATATATACATTGCAGTAAGTAAGGAGGTGCCAGGCGCAGATATGGTGAAGATTTCCGGAACATTTTTGAGCAAGGTTTTTGAAGGGTCGTACAAGGACACGGGGAAGTGGGTTAAGGAAATGCAGGAGCACATGAAATCAAAAGGCAAGGAGATGAGGGAGATGTATTTCTTCTACACTACGTGCCCTGCATGCGCGAAGTATTACGGGAAGAATTACACAGTGATACTGGCAAAAATATGATTACCATCCTTCCAAAGCAATCTTAGAATACACAATAATACTACTACTTGGTGGACTTATGAAGATCGGAAAAACGTTTTACGCAGCCGATAGGGAGACATGGCGCTCGTGGCTTGTCAAAAACCACAAAAAGGAGAGTGAAATCTGGCTTATCTATTACAAAAAAGCATCAGGTAAACCTAGAATTCCTTACAATGATGCAGTTGAAGAAGCGTTGTCCTTCGGCTGGATAGACAGCACAGTAAAAAATATCGATGATGAAAGATTCGCACAGAGATTCTCCCCAAGAAAGCCCAACAGCCAACTTTCACAGATGAACAGGGAACGCATTAGAAAGTTAATCTCGAAAAAGAGAATAACGCCTGCAGGGCTTGCAGCAATTGCGCACACATTCAAAGCGGATTCAGATGATAAAGATTTTACTATTTGTGAAGATATTCTTGGTGCGATAAAGGAAAACAGAGATGCATGGGTGCATTTCCAAAGATTTCCTGAAAGTTACAAGCGGATACGCATTGCATATATCGAAAGTCAGAGACGTCATAGTGCAGACGCATTTAGAAGGAGCCTTCAAAACTTTATTAGAATGACCGCCAGAGGCAAAAAATTTGGATTCGTAAGAGAATAAAAGAAGATGATAGTCAAGCCAAATCAATCTTAAATTATTTCATTTTTACGTCGTAAAATCAGCTTTGCCTCGGACGCTGTAGACCTTATCGCGTTGATAACCTCAGTCACAGGCTACACTTTCCTATTGTTATTTTGGGTTCGGGTATATAAAAAAGTATTGCTGAAGCAAGCTTAAATATAGAAAAAGGCATAATTTAGGACATGGCAGAATATAAGAGAGCAGGTGAAGTGGTAAGGTGGGGAGACAGAACCCTTGAGGAGACAGATAAAGGATGGCAGTGCAAGGAGAAGGGTTATTCCCTGGCCATTGAGATTGTAGCTGAGGGCAGGATAAGGAGAAGGCTGTCCCTGGTAGTTACGGAAGATGTCGAAATCCACAACAGGGGGGTTCTGACAAAGAAGCTGACTTTTGACAGGAGGGGCAGGGTTGATGAAGTTGAGATTCAGTTTACCGACAAACTGGGCAATCCCAACAGCGTATTAATTAATGCTGCTGAGGAGATGAGAAGACTGGGAACATTTCCATTCCAACGATTTATTACTGCCGAGTCTACGACGGTTTCTATGGATGGGAGAAAAGAGATAGGGAGAGAAAAAGGACCGACATTTCATATCTTTAGCCATCTCGTACATTCAGCAAGTCATCCGACCAATTGGGAGATCACCATGGACATTGAAAGTGCAAAGGGCGAGAAAATACTCGACCACTCTACCAACAGGGAAGGCATTATGGATATGGGCGGTTTCGTGGACATGATGGAGAGATTTCTCAGGCAGAATGGGGTGGGGGAGTCTATAAACAGGAGAGAGCTTAGGCGCTGGAGGCTCTGAGCTGAAGCCAAAACACTCTTAAAATTATTCAATTTTCACGTCGTAAAATCAGCTTTGCCTCGGACGCTGTTGACCTCATCATATTGCAAATGATGTAAAAGGACTACATCAACCAAAAGTTCAAAGTCCTCCTGGGGCTAACCTCATTATTAATATACTAGAAATAAGCTCTTCCTTAGCTTTATTTTTTCATTAAAGACCTAGACTGCAGGACATCTTTGAGTTTTTGAGGTTCTTGCTGTTCAAGAGCATATTCTCTAAGCTTCACATTTGACCTGCTTAGAAGTTCACTCATTGCATACTCCTCTTTCCCCGCGTGTATAGTGGGTATTCCGCCATAATCCGTGGCAGAGTCGAAACTGGACAATTCATTATTCGGGTTGAATTTTTTGGTATGCACGCTCTCCACCGATTTATGAGTGCTCGATTCCACGACTACTACGCCTATCTCTGTGTCGTCTTTGATTACATCAATCACTATCCACCCTTTTCCAGCCTCCTCCCTGAAAACCCACGGCCCCTGCTCTTGTTTCATTTTGTGTTTTTTGTATACTGGTTCTTCCACTCCTCTTTCAACCTGCTTCATGAATTCGCTCACCAATTCCTTCTCCTGGCTGAGTTTTGCTGCAACATCAATTTTTGCTTTGGAGTCTCTGATATCAAAAGACTCCAGTTTTCCTGAAGGCTCAAATCTCTTGACTATGCTTCGCGATGCATTTCCTTCGCCAGTCTTCACAGTTGCCACAATTCTGCCCTTCTCCGCGGTTATTCTCAAACCCTGCTCGCTGACCCATCCTCCCTTCTGCTCTTTCAAGCTGACAAGCCCCAGAACCGAATCCTTGTAATCAGTCCTCTCTATTTTCTGGTAGATTGACATGCAAACACATTTCTAAATTGCTCAGTTAGAATATTTAAAGACGACTTAGAACTCAGTACCTATTGCATATTGGGCAGGGCGTGTTTATGGCTGGCAGCTCATAGCCGCATCTTGGGCATATGTATTTTGTAGTGGTTTTTATCCTAATCTTTTCCGTCTCCCGGACAAGGAGCTCGCCGCACTTGGAACAGACCCTCTGCCCTTTCTGCACTTTTGTCTTGCATTTTGGGCATACAAAAACAAACATCTCCCAGACAGATTTTTTGCAGGCCGGGCAGTACTCCCTCTCAGGAGCAATGGGAGTCTTGCATTCCTTGCATTTAATGTAGCCCTTTTTGAATACATAACCACACTCGCACTCAACAGGGGTTATAAAATGGAACTTACCGCATTGGGGGCAGACGTACATGGTATCTGCTTTTAGTGCAGAAAAGCATAATAAAGTAATCATCAATTATACTTACATGTTCGATCTGATTGTCATTGGGGGAGGAGTCTCAGGTTTGTCGGCCGCAATGTACGGAGGCAGGCTTGGGCTTAAGACACTGCTCATAGGTGAGATAATGGGCGGGGTGATGAACTTTGCTCATGTAGTTGAGAACTACCCCGGAGTTGAAACCACAACCGGCGTTGAGTTGGCTGAGAAGTTCAGAAACCACGCCTCGAAATACTCAGTTGAATTCAAAGAAGAGAAGGTGGAGAGTGTTGATAAGATTTCGAATGGATTCACGTTTAAAACAAGCTCAGCTGCCTATGAAGGAAAGACAGTTGTTTTCGCAACAGGAAGCGATGTAAAGAAGCTTGGTGCCTCCGGAGAGAAGGAGTTTGAAGGGAAAGGAGTGCACTACTGCGCGCTCTGCGATGGGCCCATATACCAAGATAAAGTTGTTGCCGTGGTGGGAGGAAGCGACGGTGCGGCAAAAGAGGCTCTTCTTCTAACAGAGTATGCAAGCAAGGTTTACATAATAAATAGAGGCGACAGCATGAGGGCCGAGTCGCATAACATCCAGAAACTCCTCTCGAACCCTAAAATAACCATAATAGCGAAGACATGCATTGCTGAAATAAAGGGGGACAAGCTTGTCAAAAGCGTGCTGCTTGACAGGGCATACAACGGAAAGAAAGAGCTAAAACTTGATGCGGTTTTTGTCTACGTGGGGAGGGTGCCTGCATCACAGCTTGCAGCAAGTTTGGGAGTGAAGCTGAGTGAGAAGGGCGAAGTAATCACCGACAAGAGCTCGCAGACCAATGTTGCCGGTGTTTTTGCAGCCGGAGATGTCAGCAATTCATCATTCAAGCAGATTATAGTGGGGGCAGGAGATGGAGTGAAAGCTGCATATTCTGCTTATATGTATCTCAAGAATCAGGGCATACAACATGTTGGCGATGCTTGAATTGCTGAGAGTCAATAAATATAATCTCTGGTATAAGCCTATGGGGTGGTTATTTGGGTGAAGCTGAACCTTGGTGGAAGAAGGCTGCTCAGGGTGTTGTGGACACCGTCAAGGAGAAAATGGTGAAGAAGGAGCCAGCTGTGCAGCCCAACCTTGGCATGAATCAACCGCAGGTTCTAGCTGGCATCAGCGAAAGGTTCAGGGGGGATGTGCTCCATATATGGGAGCTGGGCAAGTTCAAAAGCGAGAAGGATGAGTTCAGCTGCTACGGCGTTGTGCTGAAGCAGGAGTTTGAGTTCGAGGAAATAAGCTGCTTCAGGTCAATCTTCGTTGCTTATTCTGGGGGCAAACCGCAGTTTGCAAAAGTTGCCGAGCCGACGCTGCTGAGAAGCGACATGACCCCGAATTTCATTGCATCAAATCTCGACTGGTTTGCCCTGGTGTACACCCGCTACAAGGAGTTTGCATCAACCAAGCCATGGGTCAAGCACAACCCGGATGCTTTTGAAGAGTTCCTGTTAATGAAGGCTAGAACGGCAAAAAAGTGAATTGTGAATACACTAAAAGAAACTAACTTCTAATTTGTAAAGTTACATATTTTATACTTCGGGCTCCATAACTGATACTGGTGGTGATCTGAAGTGCTTCAAAAGGCCCTTAGAGGTGGCACTAACGATTTCAGAACATTGATTAGCCTAATCTCTATTGGGGGTAGCGAGGAGTTCATAAAAAAGCTCACTGAAATATTAAAGGATGACGAAAGGTTCTCTCTTCACTGCGCATCTGATTCTGAAGACAGGATTGCAAACCTAGGCCTGCTTGTCAGCTACGCATCCCACATCAAGGCAGATGTGATAGTTCGCATAAACTGCCGCGAATTTACCCCAGAACCTCAGGAGGGAGCGCATGAAGTTGCTCAGAAGCCAATTGTAAAGGTCCGCGCCCACGAGCTGAAAGAGATAACCGGTCTCTGCGGAAGTATGGCTTCCATAGTTCCATTCCCAGGTGATGAGGAGGCTGAGGTGACTGTTGTTGTCAGAGAGATTCAGAAGAAGGTACTGGACAACATATCCTTGGACTCGGTGCTCATGAGCCTCCGCGATGCCGGCGGGGAGGTAACAGAGCTTAACGAGAGGCTGAGGGAGCTCAGGGGATGCATGAAGAAGAGGACATTCTTTGTTTCAATAGACATATTCCCAAAAAGCATGCAGGATGTTGACATGGAAGTGAAGCAGTGTTCAGAGCTTATACACACGCTCCGCGAATACTACCTAAGAAAGACGGTAATGCTGCTGGATGGCGCAAGGCTTCTTGCTAGATAGACTCAAGCCACCCATCTGGGCTAAGCCTGAATCTATGCGCCTGGTTGTGGGGACATATATACTCCCCGCTTTTCTCATCCAGACGCAGCTTAACGCTTATTGACTCCTCCATATTGCACTTGGGGCATATCCTCTGCAAGCTCCCACCTCTGCAGAACATTTGTGCGAAGTTGTATAAATAGCATAAGGTCAAAAACGCCGGGGATGGGATTTTTGGGCAACCTTTCGGTTTGAACCCATACTGCCCGGAAGGGCAACCAGATTTCGAGTCTGGCGCGTTACCAGATTCCGCCACCCCGGCATAAAAATTTATCTGCTGAGCTGCTTCACAGAAATTATGAACGATGCGAGGCTCCATGTCTGGTATTTGGGGCATATGCACTGCTTGCTGTTTCCTGAATAAACCTCGCTTATTCCCCCCCAGTTGTTGTTGAGGATGACATTTGCAAGCGGCTCCACATATATTTTACGAGCCTGCTCTTTATTTCCGTTTCGCACCTCTGCCTTCACGGCAAGGTAATTCATCCAGGGCCACTGCGCCCCTCTGTGGTAGCTCTGGTCCCCGCTGAACTCGTCAAAGTAGTCAACCTCTCCGGGAGAAAGTGACCTCATCCCAACCCCTGCGAGATTTTCCCTAACAATGTCAAGTATGCTTTTCTCAAGTTCATTACTGACAATCCCACAGTCGATTGCTATGAGCTGGTTGGGCGTCAGCTTGTTTACCCTAACCCCGTCAAAGTTGATTAAATCAGCAAGCATGAACGACTTTTCAACCCCTCCCAGGATATATTTAACCTTGAATTTGTTGAATGAGGCGAGGGCATGCTCGCCAAGTGCTGAAAGCCTGCTTGAGAAATCTCCAGTGAAAAGCTTTGAGTAGAGCATGCAGTTCTTTATGAAAAGCGCCTGCACTTCCACTGGGAAGCCCTCCCTCGGGGTGAACTGGGTGTCCATCCAGGATTCGAATGCATTGCTCCTCACAAACCCGTCCACATTCAGGTATTCGCGCGCAATTCCCTCAAGCGCTTTTCTAGCTGCATTCTTCTTCAACTCGAAGAACTCAACATCTCCGGTGAGTTCTACATACTCTGCAAGCCTTCTGAGCAGCCAAAGGGTGCCGTCGCTTGAGTTGTAGTTGAGGGGCTTTAACCTGTTGGGAAACCTCCCGTCGCCCCGCTGCTTGCCCTCGTCAATCCAGTAGTCCATTATCTTTTTTGCAGTGTCAAACAGCCCCAGCTCGAAGAATGCTTCAAGCGATACTGCTGTATCCCTGGCCCAGCCTTCATCGCCAGCGAACCACCGGTCCCCGGAAGCTGGGAGGAATGAATCATACTGTATCTTGAGAAACTGGTAGACCGCAAGTCTGTAGGCTTGCGCAATCTCCCTTCTCACATAATCCAGCCTGTGCCTCTCAAAAATGGAAACAACATCGCTCTCCCTCTCAAGCTTAAGCTGCAGGTAGTAGTTCTTAATTTTGGCAAAGTTGGAGATTGCCTCCTCCTTGCTCTCTCCAAAACCCATGAAAAGCTGGCTTGCCTCAAATTCCGCAGGAGCATAGCTCCACCTTTCGCTGGTGTCCTTCCTCTTCCAGTCCTCTGGGTAGAACTTATACCTGTAGTGCTCGTTTATTTTTGCCCTGCCGCCTCCCACCATTGCATAGAGCGGCCCGCTCACAAGCAAATCGCTTCCAACCATCATGTATTTGTAAGGTCCGCCCCTCTCGTTATACTTGAAGCGTATGTCAAATTCCGGCTGTATGAAAACAGGCTTGTTTGTCGCATACCTCAGGCTCAGGGCGAATGAGTCGTTTGGTATGAATATCTCCTCAGAAACCTCAACTCCGTTAACGTCAAAGCTTCGTGTGATTGTCGTTAGGTCAGTTGCAAAAGAAATCTGGTTTTCTGGGGATAGCAGAACATTGTCAACTCGCGTGTTCCACCCTTCCACAATCTTTGTGTTTCTTAGGAAGAGCCCATGCCACTTGGAGGGATTCTCAACTTCCTTCTCCTGGTGCCTCTCATTCCTGCACTGCTTCGCAGGCATCAGAAGGAACATTCCCTGCCCGTTGCCCAGGAGGAAATCCACTCCTTCGGCAGGCTCCCTTTCCAGTACCTCCATATGATTAGCTTTATATATCGGGAGTTTAAAAGTGTTTGTTATGAACCCGCTAATTGCACTCAACCTTAAGGCTTACAAGGAATCCATTGGGGAGCGGGGCCTAGCGCTCTGCAGGATTGCTGATGAAGTTGCAAAGGAGACGGGCGCATCAATAATTGTGGCTCCGCAGAACGTGGACCTGTTCCGTGTGGTCAAGGCAGTGAGCATTCCCGTGTTCGCGCAGCATATAGATTGGAATGTACCCGGGGCGTTTACCGGAAGCATAACTGCAGATGCGGTCAAGGAGGCTGGCTGCCAGGGCACCCTGCTCAACCATGCTGAAAAAAAGATAGCGCTTGAGAAAATACAGTTGTGCATAGAGCTTGCAAGGAAGGGGGGCATAAAAACACTTCTCTGCGCCGATTCTGTGGATGAGGCAAAGAGAATTGCACCTTTAAAGCCTGATTTTATAGCAGTTGAGCCTCCTGAGCTTATAGGCTCCGGCGTCTCCGTCTCAAAAGCAAAGCCAGAAATTGTGAGCAACACCGTGGAAGCAGTCAAGAGCATACAGAACATCCCTGTTCTATGCGGTGCGGGAGTTTCAAATGGCGAGGACGTTAGAAAAGCGGTGGAGCTGGGGGCAGATGGGGTTTTGCTTGCTTCAGCTTTTGTCAAAGCCAGCAATCCGAGGGCAGTGCTTCTAGAGATGGCAAACGCAGCGAGACAGTAACCTCACCCAACCTTAAAGCTTGTTATTATGCCTTCAAATGTAGGCTCGTATTTGCCAAACAGCTCTTGAGATGAGGTGCAGGTGATTACATGGGCAATTCCATTTTTCAGGATTATCACATGCTGCACCTCGTTGAGGTTTCCAAGCAGGTTATAAGTTGAAATCAGTTCGTAGCCATCCTCTCCGTTTATTGTTCTGTCTCTCTCTGACAGGAGCGTGTAGTTAGCGAATGTGTTTGAGAGAACTGTTTTAAAGTCGTTTACATATTCGCTCAGTGTAGTGTTTGACAGGACATTTTCCTCACCAACATTGCAGTTTGACGTGGAATTTCCGTCTCTTGGTCCTATGAAAGTAACTGTTGACCCAAGCAGCCCTTCTGAAACCTGCCAAGTAGGCGGATAGTTTATAGCTAGATTATACCTGGCATTTGTATAAAATATTCTGAAGCTGTTTATTGAACTGCTGAACTCATCCAGATACCTGCTAAATGAGCTCTCCGCTGCGGTTCCGCTTATCTTGTAGCCCACTCTATTATGCACCAGGAACACCTCTCTGCTTTCCAGATGCATGCCAAACAGTGTATAGGTGTAGTCTATATGCTTTGCATTTAGACCTCCAATTGTTACATCGCTCTCAGATATTGCGGAGTAGTTCCTGAGAAGCAGGCTGAACCCTGTTTTACCCTTTGCAAAGTAAGTTTCAAGCGTCTCATTGGGGTTGACTCTCTCTGAAATTACAATAATCTCGGCTGTGAAGTTGTTGTACCTTGAACCGTAGAAGAAAACTTCTCCGGGAATGTTGGGCTGTACTACCACCCAGTTCCTGGGGGGCACTATTGAGAAATTCCTGCGGGAATCAATGTACGCCTGACCTGGCTGCATAGAAGGAGTATCCACAAGCATGAAATCATCCACGTCTATTGAAGCCCTGTTGGCCAAGTCCACCGCATTTATAACCCCGCTCTGCCCCCTGTACTCTGAAACATTCCATGTGATTTTCTTGAAAGGCGGGAAGGAGTTATCCACCTCAATATGGCGGGCAACTGTGCCGTTGACTGTAAGGTCGACATAAATCTGTCCTGAATAGTCAGCTACAACTAGGAATTCCAGGTAGTTCTTGTTTATGAAGAATGGCTCGGATGTTAGTTTTCCCATAGCCCCTTTATCCATCTGCGGGAAGTAGCTGGAAGCGAAGTAAGCTCCGGAGTAAAACGAGTAGGGGACATTGTGGTAAAGTTTTTGGGAGTTTATGAAATCCGCGCTGGTAGGCGCCGAGCCAAAAGCAATTCCAGATACATTCCAGCCCATGTAACCCTCCTCAAAATCACCGTTTTTTATTCCACTGCTTGGGGGAATTGTGTTGCACTGCAGCGTACTGGGTATGCAACCGTAGTTGCAGTTTGACGGGCAGGTGGGGCTTACACATATATCCGTGCCAGGCTCGCACCCGAACGGGCAGTTGACCGGACACAGTGGCTCCGGCCTGCAGCTGTCATTGAAGCATCCGAATATGCAAGACATTTTTTTATATTCGCACATTCCTGTTTCGGAATTGCATTGCCCATTGGTGCCCAGCATCCCCGCATCCTCGCATTTATCGCTGCAAGTAACATTCGCGCATGGATCAGAAGGATTTCTGCAGGTGACGTTGTCGGGCAGACAGCCCAGCCTGCACGTTACTGGGCATCCGGTCGTATTATTCCCGCCATTCTTTCCATCGCAGCCAAAAATGAAAAGTGCGGCAAACAATATGAACAGGTACCAAATTTTCATGGAAACACCCCTATATGACCGGCCTCTTGCTCAAATAACGCGACAGCGAAAGTTTGTCAAATGGCTTGCCTTTGAGCTTGCTCCTTAGGATTACGGCAAGCTCCTCCATGCTCAGCATCTTCCTCTCCCCGCTCTCCCGTATCCTCACGCTGAACTTCTTGCTCTCCATTTCCTTATCTCCGACTACAAGTATGTAGGGCACCCAATTCTTCTCCGCATCCCTTATTTTTTTCTCAAGGGTTTCTGGCCTGTCATCTATGTCAACCCGCACATCCTCAAGATCAAGCTGGCCTGATATCTCATTTGCGTAATCCAAGTGCCTGTCGGTTATGGGCACCACTCTCACCTGGGTTGGGGACAGCCAGATTGGCAGCATGGGAACCTTTTTGTTTGTCATTTTCTGTGCTTCTCTCTCAAGCAGAGCGTAGATGACGCGCTCTATGCTGCCGCTTATTGATGTATGCAGTATGAGCAGCCTCTCCTTCTTGCCTTCCTTTGTCGTATAGCTCAAATCATAGGTGTCGGAATTCTCCACATCTATCTGAACTGTTGAGAGTGCTGAAGCCTTGCCCGCGAAGTCCACAAAGTTGAACTCAAACTTCGTTATGAAGTAGGCATACCTCAGGTCAAACAGCTCTATGAGAACAGGCTTGCCCACCTTCTTTATCATTCCCAAGTACCACTCCTTATTCTCCTTGAAGAAGTCGTTTTGAGCACGGAATGTTGTTT
This sequence comes from Microcaldota archaeon, assembly GCA_013425405.1. GTDB lineage: Archaea > Micrarchaeota > Micrarchaeia > Burarchaeales > Fermentimicrarchaeaceae > Fermentimicrarchaeum. The sequence continues at coordinate 11,439 of JACCLF010000056.1, forward strand.
CAAAGTCAAGCTCCAGCATCCTCATCCACTCATAGCACTTGAGGTACTGGCTGCTGAACTCCTCCTTGGCTTGGTCCATGTTGCCGCAGAGTGTGTGCATATCTGGCATGGTGAAAGCCCTCAGCCTTTTCAAGCCGGCAAGCTCTCCGGACTGCTCCCTCCTGAAGCTGTACTTTGTAAGCTCGAACATCTTGAGAGGCAAATCCTTATAGGATATGACCATGTCATGCGTCATGAGGAACTGCCCGAAGCAGGCTGCAAAGCGAAGGAAGAACTCCTTGTCATCAGATTTCACCGAATACTGCCTCGCAGGAAACCTGTTCATGTATTTCTTGAGAGCTGGGTGCTCGTAGTCATACATTATCGGGGTTTCAACCTCCATCGCCCCGTAACTCACACAGCAATCGGTTATTGCCTTCTCAAGCAGCTTCTTTATGAGCCTGCCTTTTGGAGGCCACCTGAGGTTCCCGGCATCGCTCCCCGGCTCATACTGTGCTATCCCATGCTCCTTCATTATCTTGATGTGGGGCGGTTCAACATCATATGCGCGAACCTTCTCGGTCTCATACTTCACGAAGCTTTTGAAGTCTGGCATGCCTGTGTAATCGAACTTGTCGGGCGCAATAAGCTCGCCTTCTGGGGTGAGAATGAAGTATTCCCTCTTTGTCTTCTCCTCAAGCTTGAGGGATTCCGATACCGCCTGCTGCGGGGCGGCCTGCTCCTCCTTGCCAAGCTTTATCTCCCTTGACAGCTCGCTTAGGGGATGACCCTTACATCTTATTGTGAACTGCTTGTAGTAGCCAAACGGGGCTCTGGTGACCTCGTACTTTTCTTTCCCCTTCAGCCTGCTCTCGATATCCTTCAGTATTGAAAGTGCGGCGTCAGGAGAAGCCGGAGTTGAAGTGAGGTGCACCCAAGGATAGACAACCAGCCTGTTTGCAGAAACCTGACCTGCCACATTTTCTATCTCGGCAGCAGCCCTCTCGGCAACAACAGAAGGATTGCCCTCGTCTCCCTTCTCAACGGAAATGAATGTCACCAGGCAGTCTTCAATTCTTTTGGCTGCAAGCTCCGCTTCCTCTGCCTTCTGAATTGCCTTCTGAAGAGGCTTGTATTCCAGGAAATCCGAGTGTATTGTCAATAGTCTCATATATACCAGGTAAGAATTTGGCAAGGGATATTATAAAACTTTATCATTCAAGACGCTGGAGTGAGTTATATAAACCCCCTTGGAGAAACTCAAAACAACAGTGAAGTATAAAGGTAAAAACACAACGGTGGATAGGAGTATGAAGGTGACTGTGAATAAAGATGGAGTGAGTACTCCTGCGAACTTTACTGCAGGAGAGGTCGGGGACTGATTCTTGAGAATCCCCCCTCCACCTGGGGAGGAGAATGCTAATGCGAACGGAGGTGGCAATACTATGCCGGACTTAAGCGGCATAACCTCACAGCTCAAGAACACCTGCTGCGGTTCAACCGCAATGATAGGGATGTTGCTGGTGCTTGCGGCATGGGGAGGA
>JACCLF010000008.1 GCA_013425405.1 Microcaldota archaeon
CATTCAAAACCACCGTAAACTCTTCTCAGCCCTTCCTCCAGCTTCACCTTCGGCTCCCAGCCCAGCTCCTTCTTCGCCTTGCCTATGCCCGCAACAAGAACCGGCACGCTGTCGGGCTTGTTAAGGCTGGTCAGCTTTGGGCGTTTTCCGCTTATCTTGAAGAGCAGCTCTGCGATTTCCTTCGGGCTTTGCCCAATTCCGCTTCCTATATTGAAGCATTCGTTCGGGTGGTCCACAGCAAGCAGCATTGCATCAACAACATCATCAACATATACAAAATCCCTTTTTGAGTCAAGATTCCTCAGCGTTATGCTCTCTTTCTCAAGGTTCGATATAATTGTCGGAATGAGGTAGTCCCCTCTCTGCTCCTCTCCGTATATATTGAAGAATCTCAGGATGGTTGCTCCATATGCTTCGCATATTTGCTCGGCGGCAACCTTGCTTCGCCCGTATGCTGAAACTGGCTTGAGAGGATGCTTCTCATCAATCGGAGTATACTGGGGTATGCCGTATACATGCGCAGAGGAGCTCAGCAGGATTCTCTCAACACCGCTCCTCCTGCACGCCTCCATGACATTCAGGCTTCCGTAGGAATTCACAAGAAAGGCCTGCCCGGGATTCTCTTCGCAGGCTCTCGGGTCAGCAATTCCCGCAAGATGGAAGACAGCTTCATATCTCTCAAAATTCATAGAAGGGGTTGTGACGTCAATGCAGATGAAATTCCCCTTCCCACTCTTGTTTTTGCTCGCAACAGCGACTTCCGCTCCCAGCCCATCCAGCTTGGCTACTAAGTGTGAGCCTATAAATCCGTCTCCACCAGTCACGAGGATGCGTTTGCCGCGCCACTCCATCAATATTCCTCTATTTTGAGGAGATTTTCATTCTCCAGGAAATAGTCTATAAGGTCCTTCATGGTTTTCTCAAAAGGTATTGTGGGCTCCCATCCCAGCTCCTTCTTCGCCTTGGAATTGTCGCACTGCAGAACCATAACTTCAGCAGGTCTATACCTGCTCTTGTCAATCTCTACAGTCATCTTTCCTTCAAGCCCGCCAATTTTTATCGCCGTCTTTACAAGTTCGCCAATGCTCATAGATTTGCCGCTGCCCAAGTTGTAAACTTCACCGGACTTGCCTTTCTCAATTGCCAGCATGTACCCCTTCATTATATCCCTAACGTCAGAGAAATCCCTCCTCGGCTCCGGGTTGCCCATGACCAGCTTTTTCTCCTTGAATTTAATACCTCTGGCAACCTGCCTTGCTATGATACTTGTGACAAAGTGCAAACCCCTTCTGGGGCCTGTATGATTGAATGCCCGCGTCCTCACAATTGGCAGATTATAGCATTTGAAATGAGTATAACACATATAATCCCCAGCAACCTTTGATGCAGCGTATGGTGAGAGAGGTCTGAGAGGGTTTGTTTCCTTTATGGGAAGTTCATTTTCATACGCTAATCCATACTCTTCCGAACTCCCAGCAAATTGCATCTTCTCAATTCCCTCGTAGTGCCTCAATGCCTCAAGGACATTTGCAGTTCCCATTATGTTGGTTTTGTATGTGTCGTAAGGAGCCTGGAAACTGAGAGGAACATAGGATTGCGCTGCAAGGTGGAACAGCACGGATGCCTGGCTCTCCTTAAGCGCGCTTATTATTGAAGGCAGGTCAACAAGATTCCCCTCTATGAGCTTAATCTTGCCCTTCATATGCGTTATGTTCGGATACTGAGGAACAGCATGCCTTCTCAGCAAGCCGTAAACCTTCGCCCCCATGGAAACAAGCTTCTCGGATAGATGTGAGCCCATAAAACCGCTTATGCCGGTTATGAAAACGCTTCGGTCTGCCCAAAAAGATTCAGACGGTTCCGCCAAGTTATCACCCTCCCTAATTCTGCATAGATTATTGCCTCAAAGGTTTATAAAACATCTCGGAATACCCGCCCGCTGAGGCTTCTGGGAATGACAAATAAATTTAATACCCGCCCCCCCCAATCTTAGATATGCTGGAGGCGGACGCTTGAAAATAACAATGCTGTCACCTTTCTCATCAAACGGGGCCACAACAGGCAGGCTGCACGAGCTTGCAAGAAACATGGGCTCAACAGTTAGGATACTCATTCCAAGGAGTGACAAGTACGGGCGTTCAAAAGATGACAGGCTTTTCCTGTTCACACTTGAGAGCAAGTTCTTCCTCCTTCTCCCTCTTCACGTATACAGGGCTCTGAAATACCTTCGGGAGCAGAAGCCGCAGGTCGTATACTTCGCGAAGCCCCACCTCTTCACCTTCCTGCCAGCCTTTATCTACAAGGTGACTCATCCAGACTGTAGCCTCGTCTTCGACTGCGATGAATGGGACCCCGCTACACTGAGAGACAATGAGGAAGCGTTCTACAAGGTTTGGCTGACAGATTTCCTCGCCTACCTCTCAATAATGCTTTCCGATAAAGTAGTTTATTCAAATACGTTGATAAAGGATGAGCACATCCCCAGGAAGTATTGGGAAAAGTGTTCCTACATATCAAATGGAGTGGATACAAAAGTATTCCGAGCCAGAGAGCATAAGAAGAGCAAGGAATTCTCACTGATGTTCGTTGGTCTGCTCCACAAAATAAAGCATATACTCCCGATACTTGATGCAGTGGAAATAGCATCAAAGGAAATTCCCAACGTCAAATGCAATATTGTTGGAGATGGGCCCCGCAGAAAGGAGCTTGAGCAGATTGTTGCTTCAAAAGGGCTTGGGAAGTTTTTTGTTTTCGCAGGAACTGTACCGCACGAGACGCTTCCGGAGCTGCTCCCAACAGCAGATGTCCTCATTGCGCCTTTCTCAGATATGGAAGGGGTGCGCTACCAGAGCAATGTCAAAATATTCGAATATATGGCTGTGGGAGTTCCAATAATCGCAACGGATGTTGGTGATATAAAAAGAATTCTGGGGAACGGGGAGGCAAGCTATGTAGTCCCTCCGGATAACTCAGAGGCAATAGCTAAGAAGGTTATCTACGTATACCAAAACCCCGGAAAATCCAAGATATGCGCATCTCTTGCAAGGAAGCTTGCAGTTGAGATGTACGACTGGAGAGTGCTCGCAAAGAAGCTAGAAACTTTCCTAGGTTGATATGATGAGAGTATGCCTGCTCAACCCATTCCCGCTCTCTTTCAAGGGAGGTGTGGAGTCCATGCTCTCCTCTCTAAGTTCAGGGTTGGAAAAGAAGGGCATTGAGACCGAAGTCGTATCGCTCTCAGAGAGTGAGATGAGCCTCATACCAAAATTCGCCAGGGTATCCATCTCAACAGTTCTTCTCAAGAAGCTGCTGGATTCCAAATCCCGCTTCGATGTCATCCATGCCCATGCCTGGTCGGCATGCATCCTTAAACTCATAAGGGATAAACCCTCCATAGCAACAGCGCACGGCACTGTGAGAGGCTTGCTGGCTCTCACTGGTGACATGACTTCCCTCTCTTCGCAATTTTACACCTCTTTTGTTACACAAAATCTTGAGAAAATAGGCTTCAGGAATGCGGGAAAAGTTGCTGCCGTCTCAAGCTTCTGCAAAGATGAGCTTGTTTCCGGCTATGGCATACCCGAGGAAAGAATATCTGTCGTATACAACGGCATAGACACTGAAAAAATACATCGGGTCAAAACTGGCTTGAAAAATGAGTTTGAGTGTGAAAATCTTCTCTTCTATGTTGGAAGGCTGGCCAAGCAGAAGGGGGTAGAATTCCTGATAAAAGCCATGCCTGCACTGAAAGATTACGATGCGAAACTGGTAATAGCAGGAACAGGCCCGGATGAGGCAAACCTGCGGAACCTTGTTTCTGAGCTCAACCTCAAGGAATCTGTAATATTCACCGGAGCGGTTGACGAGAGAAGGAAGTTGGAGTTTCTATCCTCCAGTGATGCATTCGTATGCCCCTCACTTTGGGAGTCATTCGGAGTGGTGCTGCTTGAGGCCATGGCATGCAAAACCCCAATAGTTGCAACCAGAGCTGCCAGCATACCCGAGGTTGTGGGAGATTGCGGAGTTCTTGTTGAACCTAGAAATTCAAGAGAACTTTCGGATGGAATAAAGAATTTGCTTGATGACAAAAAAGCTTCAAAGAAACTCACCCAGAAAGCATACGAAAGACTGATCAAGAATTTTACCGTTGAACGGATGGCCGATAGCTATATAAAATTATATGCGAAACTTATCTCATGAGTCTATGCGTTTTAGGGTGATTGCATGAAAATCTTGGAGCTTGGGTGCGGAAACAAAAAAGGATGCGGATGCCCGTATAAAGGTGATATAGTTGGGGTCGATATAAGCCCAGACAGCAAAGCTGACATAATCTGGAACTTGGAGAAATTCCCGTATCCATTTAAAAATAACGAGTTTGATGCTGTGTATATCCATCATTGCTTGGAGCATCTGGAGGATACAGTCAAAGTGATGGATCAGATATGGAAGATAACCAAACCACACGGGAAAGTCCTTATTTTAGTTCCCTACGGGGCGAGTGCATGGTCATTAACGAATCCAACACACAAAAAATTCTTCAACTATGCTACTCTAACTGATTTCAAAGGGTTTAAAGTACTCAAATGCAAATACAACTACGTACATCGAGGTTTCCCGGAACTGCAGAGTTGGAAAGGCCGACTGCTAAGACAACTCACAAAACCAATGGACTGGCTTATAAACGCAAATCCATATATCTATGATAAAATCCTTAGACATTACCTCGGTGATGCAGATGAAATCGAGTGGGAATTGGAAGTGATAAAATGAAAATATTAGTAACTGGTATGGGCGGATTTGTAGGCAACAATCTAGCAGAGTACTTAATCAAAAACAAGTTTGGTCAAGTCTACGGGACAGTTTATAGCAAGGAGGGGAATATGGAATTGGTTGAAGAATTGCGGAAGAGAATCAAAAGCGAAGTGAATGTGCTTGGTTGTGATCTGACCAATTTTTCAGAAGTATTCAATCTAATCCATAATGTAAAGCCTGACATCATATTCCATCTAGCTGGCCTGACAAGGGTGCCATATTCTTTTGCAGCACCAAAGGAATTTTTCAAGATTAATGTAAATGGAACAATAAATGTGATGGACGCAGTAAGGGCGGCGGGATTGGAAACCAAAATACACGTTTCAGGGAGCTCGGAAGAATACGGGTTGATTCAGCCCGAAGAATTGCCCGTGAAAGAAACAAACACTCTGAGGCCTCTTTCCCCATACGCAGTTTCAAAGATTGCACAGGAAATGGTTGCGTGGCAATATCACCGTTCCTATGGGCTGAACGTATACCTATCTAGGTGTTTCAACATAATAGGTCCTCACAGCGATGATAGCATGAGTTTTGCTACTTTCGCCAAGCAGATTGCAGAAATAGAAATGGGGCAAAGAAAGGAGATAATGGTAGGAAACTTAACTGCTTTTAGAGATTATGTAGATGTGCATGATGTTTGTAGGGCTTATTGGCTGCTAGTGAACAAATGTAAAGTTGGTGAAGTCTACAATATCGCAACAGGAACAGCCCATAGCATGGAAGCAATACTCAACCAGTTGATAAAATTGTCCAAAAAAAATGGTTCGATTGAAGTAGTGCGCGATAAGAAAAAATTCAGACCATCTGATGTTCCTTTATTGCAGGGGGACTCAAGTAAATTTATCGAAGCTACTGGCTGGAAGCCAGAATATTCAATTGAGAAAACATTAGAAGACGTAATGAACTATTGGAGAGAAAAGGTGAAAAGATGCAAGTAGTGTTTTCAATCGGCAACAGAGTCGGTGGTATAGGCGGAATATGTGTAGTTGCCTATTACGAGGTGGAAGGCATAAAAAGGAAGGGATATTTAAGGCAACTGATCTCAGTTCCGTTCCCGTTAAACAAACTAGCAAGCATAAAACCGTATGAGTTCTCTGTTGTGTTTGACAGGTATGCGGCAAGCAGAATAAAAAAATGTGACATCTTCCACGGATGGGGCGGAATGTGCGTGGAATCAATAAAAAAGGCCAAGCAACAGGGGGCGGTTATATTCTGGGAGGGTTCCTCAACACACCCGCTGACTCGAGACGAAATAATGGAAGAGGAGTACAAGAAAAATGGGATGGAATTAGCGATAGATAAGAGGCTTGAGGATAGGCTTATAGAAGAGATAAGCATGGTGGACTACATAACAACACCGTCAAAATTCGCAATGGATTCTTACATTCATTACGGTTTCCCAAAGGAGAACCTATTCCTTGTACCCTATGGGGTTGACTTGAAGAAGTTTGCGCCAGCACCAAAACCAAGCAAATTCACAGTTTTATACTCCGGGCAGGTCTGTCTGAGAAAGGGAGTGCAGTACCTGCTGGAAGCATGGAAAGAATTAAATTTGAAGGATGCGGAACTCCACATTGTTGGGAAGGTATGGAGTGAAATGAAGCCGGTTATAGAACAGTACCAAATGCCCAACGTAACTGTAACCGGCAAGGTCGAAGATACGCTGAATTATTACCAGAATGCCTCACTATTCGTCTTTCCGACTCTGGAGGAAGGTAGCGCTCTGGTCACATATGAGGCAATGGCGTGTGGCCTTCCAATAATAACCACAGAGAATTCTGGCTCAGTCGTAAGAAATCAAAAGGATGGGTTTATTGTAAAACCGAAAGATGCATCCCAGCTCTGCAAGTCAATCCAGCATTTCTATGACAAACGCGACAGGCTCATCACCATGGGAAATAACGCAAGAAAAAGGGCAGAGGAGTACCCTTGGGAACGCTGCGGGGATGGAATATGCAAGGCTTATGAAAAAGTGATATAAAAATGAAATACACTTATTGCATTTACTTTGAATGGGTTTAGGAATTTAATTTTCTCTCTAATACTTCTTCATAAACTCGAATCGTCATTTTCGCAGTCTTCGCCCATGTGTAACCCTTGCTGGTCCTGTACCCTTCCTCACACACCTTCTCGAAAAGGCTTCTATCAGTCTGTAGGCGCTTAATTATGCCGGCAAATGCTGAAGGGTCCCTTTCCGCGACAAATCCATTCCGTCCGTTTACTGCATCCGGTGCTATGCCAACCCGGGTTGTTACGACTGCCTTCTTGTGCGCCATCCCCTCCAGTATCGGCAGGCTGAAGCCTTCAAATAGAGATGTGATTATGCATATTCCGCATTCTCGGTATAGCAATTCCAATTTTTCCTTTGAGGTAGTTCTGCCGAGAAAATGCATGTTCCTTGTCTGGTATGCATCCTTCCCGCCAGTAATATAGAACTGAGTCTTGGGCATGAGGTCCGCAATTTTACAAAGCAGTTCAGTTCCTTTCCTCTTTCCAACCCCAGCTGCGCAAAGCACTTTTTTCGGGTCGCCTATCTCCGGTTTTTCTGGTTGTTCCACTCCGAGAGGAATCGAAATAACCTTGCCAACTCCATACATTCGCTCAAACTCTGCCTTTGAGATGTTGCTGTCGGTTATGACTTTTCTCGCCTTCCTGAAGCACATGTACTCCATGACTGTATACCTTACATCCTTTGTGTCGTATCGAATTGGATGATGCATAGTTGTCACACACGGTCTTCTGAATATAAGCGCATCGCTAAGGATATTCCCGTGAACCAGATCTGCGTCTCCAATCTGCGCCCTTGCATTCACTACAAATCTAAAAAAACCTCCTGTCTCAGAAGTAATTCTTTTAACTTGCACACCCAGCTTTTCGAGCGCATTGGTTATTTCAAGGGCATAGCGTGAGCCACCCCATACGAACCTTGGAGGGTACTGGTATGATACAAATGCTATTTTCATTTTTAAACCCTAATTCTACTGCTATTCTATACAAATACTAATATAATCCTTCTAGTAAATCAATATAGTTTTGGTAGAGCGAGGGATTGGAAATAAAGAATAAAATCCCGGCATTCCAGGAGATTAAAATGAGAATCAATTCTTTTTCAATTGTGGTTCCAACTTACAACAAGAAAGAGAAGTTGGCTAGATTCCTATCCGCCGTAATGTGCCAAGACTACCCAAAGGATAAGTTCGAGGTGATAATAAGCGATGACGGCTCCACAGACGGAACCAGTCAGGTAGCGAAAGCTGCAGCCATAAACTTCAAGCACTTTACCTATCTTAAGAACAAGCACCAGGGGACCATAAAATCACTCAATGCAGGAATGAAGAAAGCGAAAAATGACTTCGTGATAGACATGGGGGACGACCAAATGCCAGACCCGAATTTCTTAAATGAGTGCAACCACTGGATAAACAAAAACCCAGAATATTCAGCATTCACTGCATATCAAATACCGACTGAAGAACAGGCCAGAGACAACCTATTTGCATCCTATGAGTACAACATGGTTCGCTACTACCTTGCACATAAAGGTCTTGGCGACCCGCCCATAATAAGTAAAAAAGCACTGCAGGATATCGCTTACTTAGATGGAGCTGCGGGGTATGCCGAGGATACTGTAATGTTTGACAGATTAAGAAATAAAAACTACGAAGTAATGCAAATCCCCGTAAAGGTGGCGCATATGCAGGATTACTCTTTGAGAGGTTTCATAAAAACCGCTAGGTACCGCGGAAAAGCAGGCAGGTTCCTAAGAGGGAGGCCATACTTCCTGGTAAAACTCGCTGCCTCTCCATTAATGTTTTTTGTTTATCTGTACAGGCTGCGTGCAGTGAATATGGCGCTGATGCATACTGCATTTAATGCGGTTTTATCAATATACGCAATAACCGGGGTTGATTAGAATGAAAATACTTGTAACTGGCGGAGCAGGATTTATGGGTTCGCACTTGGTAGACTACCTCATAAATGAGGGAAATGAAGTCACAGTGCTGGACGACCTAAGCGGAGGGTTCAAAGACAACGTCAACAAGCAGGCGACTTTTATGAAAGGCTCAATTAATGATGTAGAGCTCGTGAATAAGGCTGTGGATGAGGTCGACGTCATCTTCCATCTGGCAGCATACGCAGCAGAAGGGCTCAGCCATTTTATCAAGCACTTCAACTACGAGAACAACCTTATCGGCAGCATCAACCTGATAAACGCAGCGATAAACAACAACGTGAAAAGGTTCGTATTCACTTCGAGCATGGCAGTATACGGGACAAACCAGACTCCATTTGACGAGTCATTAACACCGAATCCGGAAGACTCGTACGGCATAAGCAAGTATGCAGTTGAAAGGGAGCTGGCAATCACCCATGAGCTGTTCGGCATGAAGTATGTCATAATCAGACCGCACAATGTGTACGGCGTGAGGCAGAATATCGGGGACCCATACAGGAACGTCATAGGCATCTTCATGAACAGAATAATGCAGGGGAAGCCGCCTAGAATTTATGGCGATGGAGAGCAGACTAGGGCATTCTCATATATAGATGATATAGTTCCATGCCTCGCAAAGTCGGCCTTCATAAGAGCAGCTGAAGGCCAGATAATCAATTTAGGCGCAGCCGAGCCGACCAACATAAATGATCTTGCTGAAATGGTCCTGAGGGCTATGGGCTCGAATTTAAAATCGATTCATACTCCTCCGAGACATGAAGTAAAACACGCATTCTGCACAATAAAGAAATCGGAGGAAATTCTTGGATATAAGACAAAAGTTCATTTGATGGAAGGAATCCAGAAGATGGCCGAGTGGGCTAAGCGAGTCGGACCGAGAAAGTCGAAAGTCTGGGAGAAATATGAAGTCGAGAAGAACCTCCCTTCATTCTGGAAGGTTCTTAAATAGAGCACAGCTGGAAATTTCAGAATGATTGGAATACATGCGCCCGGCAAACGCTGCTGCAAATGTCGGAACAGAAGGGAGGTTATAAAAAATGAAAAACCTGCTATTGAGAATGGGCTTCTTGGGATTTGACCTCACCATCAGAAAGCGAGTCACATTCTTGAAAAGCATAAGGAATTCAAATGTCCTGGATGTGGGTTGTGGGCGCGGTTACATCTCCTACCTACTAAGCAAGAAGAGCAATGAGGTGCTTGGAGTAGACCACGACGAAGCAGCCATTAATAGTGCAATATCCCGCTATGGCGACTCAGCGAAGTTCCGAGTTATGAAAATAGGCGAATTGTGCAAGCTGAATGAAAGGTTTGACTGCGTGGTGTGCATGGAAGTTATAGAACACATAAAGGATGATGCAAAGCTCCTCAGGGATATGCGCTCAGTTCTAAAAGAAGGCGGGCTTCTTACATTAAGCACCATAAACTCCGAATGCTATCTCAACAGCATAAGCACTCCAAAAATATCCAAAGTCGAGGATGGAGGGGATGTGCGAGCAGGCTACACCAAAGAGGAGCTAGCAAGAAATCTGGCTGCGGCTGGATTCGAGGACGTCAAAATATCAAGCTGCATCGGCAGAATTACCCAGCGCGCGCTTTCAATTGAATACAGCCTGAGAAGTATAAAAGCCATATCCTACAATCAGATATACAGAGCATTCATATTTGCGCTGCTCTGCCCCATATCGCTTCTGGATAACTCTCATAATAAAAATGATGACATGACATTAGTCGTATTTGCAAGAAAAGGAGGATTAAGGGAATGACTGACAGCTGGACTCCACTCAGATATGCAAAAATGTTGTCGATAAAATTGATGAGAAAAATACGAGGAGACACCTTAATAGTTGGCGGCAGGAAGTACCACTATTCCCACCATGCGTATCTATTGACCTTCCAGAACGAAAGGGCAGTAGAAATACCCCTAGCGTATGAATGTCTTCAAGAATACCAAGGCAAGAAAATACTGGAAGTAGGCAACGTGCTTTCGTACTACTATCCAGTTTACCATGACATTGTTGACAAGTATGAGACCGCGGACTGGGTGATAAACGAGGATATAGTTGACTTCAGCTCACCGCACAAATACGATCTAATAATCTGCATCTCAACCTTGGAACATATAGGCTGGGATGCTCCTGAAGAGAAGGATGAGACCAAGACGCTCAGAACAGTCAATAAGTTCAGAACTCTGTTGGGTAAGGGAGGGACTGCAGTTGTGACATTCCCAGTTGGATACAACCCTTATCTAGATACCCTTCTCAAGGAAGGCAGGATAAGGTTCGACGAAACCTATGGCCTTAAGCGCATATCCTGGGATAACCGATGGGTTGAAGTCAGCATTGAAGAGGCAATGAAAATGAAATACGGATATCCGTTTAAAGCTGTAAATGGCCTGATAATCGGAAAACTGAGAAAATGAGAACACGTTCTTAGATCCATAACATTATTTAACCTTCCTCACTTGCTTGGTGGTGGCAGTATTCCCTCCATCATTCTATTTGCCTTTCTATATGCCTCTATTGTGCCTATATCGAGCCAGTATCTTAGTTTATAGACCAGGCCGGCGAATTCTCCCTCTTCTGCAAGCTCCGGGAATATTGTATTCTCCATCTTAACTTTTTTATTCGGTATTCTGTCTATCACTTCCGGCTCCAGCACGTAATAGCCTGCATTTGCAAGGTTTGAGGGCTCCTTCCCCTTCTCTGGCTTCTCAACGAACTCAGTTATAAGCCCGTCTTCAACTTTTGCAACTCCGAATCTGTTCACCTCATTCCAAGGAACTTTGAAGAGAGCAACCGTAGCCATCCTCCCCATCTTCCTGTGGTATCTCAAAAGCTTTTCTACATTAATTTTCGTGACATTGTCCCCATAGGCAACAACTATAGGCTCATGTATATCCTTCTCCACGCATATCACTCTGATGTCCCCTCCAGTCTCCCAGCAGAGCGTGCTGACTGTTTCTATCTTCACATTATCCTTGGGTGTGTGCGCCAGATAGCTGCTTATCATATTCTGCATATGCGAAACGCCCACGTATATGGTGTCTACATCCTTGCATGTGAGAAGATTTTCTATGACGAAATCAATAACAGGCTTTCCGCCAACTGGAAGAAGAGGCTTCGGTATACCATAGGTAAGTGGCCTGAGCCTCAACCCTTTTCCTGCAGCCAGTATGATTGCTTTCAATTTATCACCTCTCCCACTCCGATTCCCGAGTAGCTAAAGCCTGCCTTCCTGAGTTTTTCAGCATCCCAGACTCTCCTTGCGTCGACTACGCTCCTTCCCCTCATTTTCTTGAGCATCGCAGGCTTTACTTTCTTGAACTCATCCCATTCAGTAACAACTATGCAGCAGTCCGCCCCGGCAAGACATTCAGCTGTAGAGTCAGCATACTTTATTGTATTTTTCAGTATCTTCCTGGCATTATTCTCCGCAACAGGGTCGTAGGCAACCACAGAAGCCCCCTCCGCCAGTAGTTTCTTTATTACCCTGACAGAAGGCGCCTCCCTCATGTCATCTGTGTTCGGCTTGAAAGACAGCCCCAGAACCGCAATTCTCTTACCTCTCAGTTCACCAAGGCTCCTTCTTGCCAAATCAACAACATGAAGAGCCTGCTCCTCGTTAACTGCCATCACAGTTGCGAGTATCTTAGGCTCATACCCCATCTCTCTTGAAAAACTCAGTATTGCGTTGACGTCCTTGGGGAAACAGCTCCCCCCGAATCCAGGTCCTGCCTCAAGGAAAAGCGGTCCGACCCTCCTGTCCAGCCCCACTCCCTTCGCAACCTCATACACATCCACATCCTTCAGCTTCTCGCATATGTTGGCAATCTCGTTTATGAAAGATACCTTCGTTGCCAGTATAGAGTTGCTCACATACTTCACCATTTCTGCTGAAACAGTATTCATCCTCAGAATTGGGACATTTTTCCCTTTGTAAAACTCGCTGAAGAGCTTCTCCATGACATCGCCTGCCTTTTTGTCATGCTCCCCAATCACAACCCTGTCAGGGTTGAATGTGTCGTATACAGCATTCCCCTGCCTCAGGAACTCGGGGCACATACACACGCCAAAATCCCTGCCAGCTTTTTTCCCTGAGAGCTTCTCAATGATGTCCTTAACCTTGTTGGTGGTGCCTGGAACAACCGTGCTCCTCACAACAACAGCGTGATACCCTCTCTTCTTCCTCAGGCCCCTCCCAATCTCCTCAGCAACAGCATAGATGAAGCCCAAATCTATGGAGCCGTCAGAAGTGCTGGGCGTGCCAACGCATATGAAAGTAACATCGGAATCGAGGACCGCCTCCGCTCGTGTCTTCGTCGCCCTCAGCTTGCCGGATTTCACTGCCTTTTTGAGCAGCCCATCCAACTTCGGCTCAAAGAACGGAGCCTTCCCATTGTTTATCATTTCTATTTTCTTAGGGTCGTTTGTGGACAGCAGCACCTCTAGACCTCCATTGGCAAAACACGCAGCTGCAACAAGCCCTACGTATCCTGCCCCTACTATTGAGATTCTCATGAAAATATTATTTGAGCAAATAAATTAAATACTACCTACCAAAATAGACTTATGATCCTAATAACAGGCGGTTCTGGATTCATAGGGAGCAACCTAGCAAACTACTTTATCTCAAAAGGTTACGATGTAACCGTTTTTGACAACCTCTCATCTGGAAAAGTCGAGAATCTAACTTCAAACCTCAATAAAAGGAATTTTAATCTGATAAGAGGGGATGTTCGCGACAAGGAGTTCATCAACTCCTCTATGAAGGGGGTTGAGGAGGTATACCACCTTGCAGCAGATCCCAGTGTAAAGGACAGCGCGACAAACCCCGAGGGCAGCTTCAGGATAAATGTTGACGGAACATTCAACGTGCTTGAAGCGGCAAGGAAAAACGACGTCAAGAAAATCGTCTTCACCTCCAGCTCCACAGTCTACGGGGAGACAAAGGTCCTGCCAACTCCCGAAGAGCACCCGGAGATTCCTATAAGCAACTATGCTGCGTCAAAAGTCGCAGGTGAAGTCTACATATCCTCCTATGCTTCCACCTACGGAATAAAGGGAGTAGTCCTAAGGCTTGCGAACATATTCGGCCCGCCATCAGCCCACGGAGTGATGTACGACTTCTACAAGAAGCTTCTGGCAGACCCCCAAAAGCTTGAAATTCTTGGCGACGGCAAGCAGAGCAAATCCTACCTCTACATCTCCGACTGCATAGATGCAATTGTACTTGCCTCGAGTAAGCAGAAGAAGGTTTATGACTATTTCAATGTCGGGAGTGCTGAGATGACCACCGTGGATGAAGTGGCAAAGAGCATGTGCTCAGTGCTTGGAATAAAGCCTAAGTTTGAACATACGGGCGGGAAGAGAGGATGGACTGGAGATGTGGTGAAGATGCTGCTCAGCACAGAGAAGATTGAGAAGCTTGGCTGGAAGAAGAAAGTAAGCCTAAAAGAAGGAGTGAAGCGCTATATTGAATGGCTTAAAACCGCGGAATAGCCAGCTCTACTCTTTTATCTTGAATATTCTGACAAGTCCTGCTTTACCATCGACTGGGTAGACCTGCTCGAACCCATCCAGCTTGCCGAGTATGAACCCCTGGTAGAAGGTTGAATCATACATCTTGCCCTTTCTGTCGTCCCACCCGCTCTTGCCATCAGGCCATATGTCCTTCGTGTAAATCATTGTGTAAACATCATACGGTTTGCCTGCGGAATATTGAACTCCGTTGTAGGATGGAAAAGCTCTGTCCTTCCTGCTCATATTGTCGCTATACGCAATATCCACTATCCTCCTGTCCCTTCCCTGACTGTCGAACAATACGCAGTAGGAGTAGTTTGAGGTTGTGTAAGCCTTAATATACGGGTTGGTGGGGTCCGATGGCTGGCAGATGTCGTTCACTGATGGCTGCACTGGAACGTAAATCCTCTCAAATTCATGCTCCGACTCGCATTTCGACGTGCCCAGCTGGTACTGCACATTCAACCTCTTGCCCTCCTTGAAAGCGAACTCCATGCTTGTCTCATTATTGTACACGCAGGAGAGGAAGTCCAGAGCGCCCCACTTGGAAATCAAATCCTGGTCGAACAGGACATATTTCGCATGATGGGCTATCATATAATCCTTCAGCGCCTGCGGAGTGTTTGAAACGAACTTATCCGCAACCTCCAGGTCCATATACTGGTACATGTGGTCATTCCTTGTGATGCACTTCCTCTGCCCGAAGTAGTTTATCCAGTGCCCGTAATCCCACCAGGAAATGACTCTGTCGTCCTCACCCACATTATTCTTTATCCAGTCCATTGGGTCCCTCCAGTACTGCGGTATCCTGTTGCAGAACAGGTAGGATGACAGGAATCTGCCGTCCTGCCCAAGAAGCGTGCAATCCCTGCCCGGCTCTATTGAGGCATTTGCATCCGTGAGCTGGTATTTAGAGTCAAGAATACCGCTTACAACGTCCACAATGGGCCCGTCGAATCTTATTGGATTTGTCGGGAGTATAATGCACTCCGAAGCCAGCACCATCAGCGCGACTGCAAAGATTCCCCATGCGCCCCACTCCCCCAGCTCCTTTTTGAGTGTGTTTCTAAATACCCTGTCCAACTCACCAAAAAACAGTGTAACCGCAATGGCAATCATGAAAGATAAATGGAGCACGTACTTGCTCTTGCTCAGTCCTACATAGCAGATTGGGAAAATCATCACTGCAAACAAAATGCCCCGCTCCGACCCGCGGTATATTGAATATGCAATTGCTATGAGTGACAGCAGCAGTATCGCGTCAATGGCTTCTGTGCTGTTGCCGAGGAACCCAATTGCGCCTGCAACCTGCCCTGCAGTGGGCGTCTCTTCCGCCACGGTCATCATGAGCGCGCTGCCCGGACGCGCAACTGCAGCGGCATTGGTCACATAACTCCAAATTCTCGGTCCGGCGGGTATAGGGAAAGATGGAACAAAAGTTATTAAAAGAATGGCCACACCCAAAACCGCATATCCGACCAGATAGTTTACCCTCTCATCCTGGCTCTTGACCCTCTGGTCAATTAGATGTAGACCAAAGGCAAATACGAGAGCAGCGCCGAAACTCATCATGTCGCTCGGCATCTCCCACCCCGTATACACGGAGTATAGAATATAGGCGGATAGTGCAAATGCCAGAACTATGGCGCTTGTTTTAATCAATTCCAGATTTGATTTTTTCTGCAGATAGTTAACCAGAGATTGCAGTCCGATATAACCCGCCGCAACCAGGTATACCATCACATCCTGCTTTGACCCGAGTGTAGCAGATACCGCAGCTATTCCTGCAAGGACTGCGAATCTTCTATCCTTCTTTGATATCGCCAGAGAATAGGCCGCATAGAAGAAAAAGGCAGCAAAAAGACCCCATGGCTGCTGTTCGCTCTCACCTGCAGCAAACTTCTCTATAATCATTGGCATTATGGCAATTAAAGCTGCGCTCATCAGTCCGTATCTCCTCCCATACTCATCTGAAATAAGCATGAAAATCAAGAAGCATGTCAATGCGGCAACAACCGGCGGGTATGCTCCGGAGATTGTAGCAAGCAGGTAGTTGTCGAACTGCTGGCTGCCTACCAGATAACCATGAATCGCATACCACTGCGCGCTCAGATAAGAAATAAGGGGGGGGTTTATCCTGTGCGTGTCAGCATTGGGGAACCATGCCAAGTCATCGGTTAGAGGAACCGCCCCTTTCATCAGGATGAACTGCGTTATCTGGTCGTAATAGTAGGGATCAAACTCATAGAATATTGGGCTCAGGCTCTGTATCCTCACCCAGAATGCAAACAGCATTATAAGAAGAAGCAAAATCCACGCAGTATCCCTCTTGTAATCAAAGGATGGCACAAAGTCAAAAGCCCCTTCCTTTATGCATAGCAGTACGCCTATGCCCGTTACAATGAGGAGGTTTACCATGACGAGCTGCGGCGAGTATGGCACATTCAACAGTGAATAAATGAACAGCAGTAATGGAGGGATTACCAGGCCGAGCGCGAATCCGAATCCAGCTATCGCCGGAAGCGGCATCTTGGTCTTCCTGAGCAATGCCAAGGCTACCAAAAATCCCGGTATTAATATTGAAAGGAAAATTGGAATTGCGGTAGTTAGAAACTCGATCTCTCCGCTCAAATAATCACTTTATAACTTTTAGTACTATAAACATAAACATTTAAATAACTGGAATATGAGATGCTTTCATGTATGATATCCAAGTTATAGGTGCTGGCCCCGCAGGCTGCATTGCGGCCCGGGAGGCTGCACGAAGAAACCTCAATGTAGCAGTTTTTGAGGAGCATGAAGAGGTTGGGGCTCGCTTGAAATGCTCCGGTCTGCTCTCAAAAACGGGTTTGGAAAGCCTTGGAGTTGACTACAAAAAGGCAATTCTGAACCGCATATACGGAGCTCGGGTCTACTCCCCTTCCCTTGACAAGATGAACATAATCTGCAAGGACGTAAAGGCTTTCGTCATAGACAGAAAGAAGTTCGATACCGCATGCGCGGATGAGGCGGAGCGCTGCGGAGCAAAACTGCTGCTTGGGAGAAGAGCAGCCAGAAAAGACCTAAAATCCAAGCTCATAATAGGCGCTGATGGCGCTCTCTCCGACGTTGCCGCCTGGTCCGGATTCCCAAGAATAACTGAGTTCGCATTCTGCTGCCAGGCAGATTTCGCTAATGCTCGCATTTCTGATCCAAGAGTGGTAGACATATTCCTCTCAAACTCCCTCTTTCCAGGCTTCTTTGGCTGGTGCATCCCGCTGAACGAATCCGAAGCCCGAGCTGGACTTGGAGTTTTCAGGGACGTAAGGAGAAGCTACAGCCTCCCTGCAAGGCATTACTTCAATAATTTCGTCAAGAAGCACCCAATCGTTTCAAAGATTCTAAACAAGTCAAAGAAGAGAAACGAGCTCAGCGCAGTAATACCTCTCTCCCCCAGGGAAGAAACTGCCCGGGAAGGGGTGCTTCTAGTGGGAGATGCCGCGGGGCAGGTTAAGGCAACCACTGGCGGAGGCATAATCTTCGGTGGAAATTGTGCAGGGATAGCTGGAAGACTGGCCCCCAGCATTCTGAAGAGAGGAGATTCAAAACAGTATGAAACAAACTGGAAGAGGAAATTCGGGAAGGACCTCATGTTGCACAAAAGAATCAGGGGCATGTACAACTCTCTGAGCGATGCTCACATAAACGGCTATTTCAAGTTTGCGAAGAAAGCCGGCGCCGAGAAATTTCTTGTTGAGCACGGCGATATGGACAGCCCAACGGCCATGCTTAATTCCACAGCCGCCCTGCCGCTCAAAGGCTTTCTGTTCAAGGCGTTCGGCAGCATCCTGTCCAACAAGTTCCTGTGAAACTAGCAATCAACTCCAGTAACAAGGGGCGCACCCCAAAGCATTTTATAAATACAGTTCGGATACCTAATTGGTGCAAAATAAGATCTCTCGTTATTAACTGATGTATCCCGGGGTACAAAAATCGGATCTCTATAGTAATACCGGTATACGATGAAGATTTCCACTATGCTCCAAGCATAAACAATAATAAATTACCGCACCCAAACAATTATCCTATGCAAGACCTGCCCCAACATATCGCCATAATTCCGGATGGGAATAGGAGATGGGCCAGGCAGCATGGTCTGCCCGCGATAGAGGGGCACCGCATTGGCATAGACAAGCTCCGAAATGTTTTGGAGTGGTGCAGAAAGCTGGACATACGCATGGTAACTCTCTGGGGCTTCTCCATGGAGAATTTTGACAGGGACAAGAATGAGGTTCAGCTTTTAATGAAGCTATTTGAGCAGAAGATAGGCGAGATAAACCGGGATGAAATTGAAGAGAACAAAATACGGGTCAGGGTTTTTGGGAGAAAGGAGCTGCTCACCCCAAAAGTGAGGGAGAGCATTGAAAAATTTGAGAAAGATACAGAGAAATACAGCAATTACTTTGTTAACATACTGCTCGCATACGGGGGGAGGCAGGAGATAGTTGATGCATGCAACTCCATTCTTAAAGACTGCCGGGAGGGAAAGCTTAAGTCGGTTACGGAGGAGAGTTTTCCCAATTACCTCTGCACAGGGGAGTTGTCCGACCCGGATTTGATAATACGCACATCAGGCGAGCAGAGGCTCTCTGGCTTAATGCCGTGGAAAAGCGCATACAGCGAGCTCTACTTCTGCCCAAAGCTCTGGCCTGACTTCTCTGAACAGGACTTGAAGGATGCAGTGGAAGAGTACAAAAAAAGAAAAAGAAGGTTCGGCAAATGAGCTTTCCGAATGAGTTTGAGCTTGCGGATACTACCTCAAAGAGAATGCGAGGCCTTATGTTCAGAATAAACTTTGAGAAACCGCTCCTCTTCATAATGCCCAAAGAATCAAGGGAGTCCAGCGCAATCCACTCCTTCTTTGTGTTCTTTCCTTTCGATGCAGTTTTCCTGAATTCAAAGGGAGTTGTTGTTGATGTAAGGGAGCGCATCAGACCGTTTAGTCTCAGAATAACCCCCAAGAAACCTGCGAAATACATAGTTGAAATGAAGGCCGGGGAAGCCGCAAGAAGTGGAATAAAAGTTGGCAGCAAGCTTCTCAACAGTGCATATATTTAAAAGACGACCAATAATTATTATGCCAGTTAAAATAATCGAAACCGCTGATTTCGACTTGAAGAAACCAATACTCGTAGAAGGCTTTCCAGGCATAGGACTTGTGGGAACAATAGCATCAAGCTACCTTGTTGAAAAGCTCAAGATGGATCTGCTGGGCTACATAACCTCTGAGAAATTTCCTCCGATAGCGGCGGTGCATAACAAGATGCCGCTCCATCCGGCAAGAATATACAAATCGAAGAAGAACAACCTGCTTGTGCTTTTCTCGGAATTCATTATACCGCTGCAGAGCATTCATGAGTTGTCTGAAAGGATACTCGACTGGTGCATTGAGAAGGAGGTCAGGGAGATAATCTCACTGGGCGGCATAGTTGTGAAAGACCAGGAAAATGTTGTCTTCGGAATAGCCAGCACCCTGAAGCTTGTGGAGCAGCTTGAGGCTAACGGAATAAAAACAATAAAGGAAGGTGCAACCACCGGGGTGAGTGGAGTATTGCTTGCGGACTGTTGCTCAAGAAACTTCCCTGCAGTTTCGCTTCTGGCAGATTCCAAGCCCGAGTTTCTGGACCCGAAAGCAGCTGCGCTTGTTATAGACTCGCTGAAGAAGCTCATCAACATAAAGGTCAGCACGGAAGAGCTCATAGCGGAGTCGGCCAATGTAGAGGAAAGGATGAAAGAACTCATGCTGAAGGCAAGGGATGCGCACAGCGATTACAAGAAGGTTGAGGAGATAGGACCAATGTACGGTTGAATTTAAATTACTCTTTCTTTACAATATTCTACGCGCGGGGGTGCCTGAGCCTGGTCTAAAGGGCAGGTGGCTTATGCCTGCCAAACTTAAGATCCTGTGCACTTAGGTGCTACGTGGGTTCAAATCCCTCCCCCCGCATAAACTCTTTGCGCAGCAGGTTCAGCAGAAGCGAGCGAGAAACCCCGCATGCTTTAGCGGTGGGCGGATGTCACTGTATTGAGCAATATTACAGATTATTGCTCATTATAATGAGTAATATTTAAATACCCCTTTCTTCATATATCCATCATGATTTCAAAGAGCGTTTTTGGTACTATAGCAAAGGACCAACTAAGAGAATTTAACGTGTTGGATGACAGTGTGCCAAGGAGTATCCTACCAAACATAATCTCATACCGGGGCATGGCGGCTTTTGTAATCAAAGGGCTGAGAAGGTGTGGAAAAAGCACTCTGTTAAAACAAATGATCAAATCAAAATTTTCAGACAATTTCTATTATTTCAACTTTGACGATGACAGAATTGCAGAATTCAAAGCAGAGGATTTCCAAACACTAATGGAAGTGTTAATAGAATTGTTCGGGCAAAAAAAGAATGTCTTCTTTGATGAAATACAGAACATTCAGGGCTGGGAGCTATTTATAAATAGGATACTCCGGGAAGGTTACAAAGTATTTATCACAGGTTCCAATGCAAACCTTTTAAGCAAGGAACTTGGAAGTCACCTGACAGGAAGACATGTCGATATCGAGCTGTATCCATTCTCTTTTGCAGAATTTCTAAGAGCAAAGAGGATTAAACCGCCAAAAAAATTTTATGCAACAGAAGAAAAGGCTTTGCTGAGCAAAAAATTCAAAGAATACTTTGAAAGCGGCGGAATGCCAGAAGCCGTTGTTCTGGGAAATGAATTAATACTAACGCATATACTAAACGATATTATACAAAAAGATATAGTAAGCAGGTACAATATCAGAAAGCCAAGCGAGCTGAAAATGGTAATAAAATTCCTAATTGCAAATGCAGCAAACCCCATAACCTACAGGTCAATAAAAAACAATTTTGGGATAAAAAGCGCTAACACTGTACAAAAGTATGTTGAATGTACAGAAGAAACCTACATAATATTTACGGTGAAAAAATTTGACAAAAAAATCAAACAACTTGACAAAAACCCAAAAAAAGTCTATTGCATTGACAACGGGATAATAACAAAAAACACTCCGGTGATGAATGAAAAAAAGGGAGCAATGCTTGAAAATATAGTAGCAATACATCTGAAAAGATTAGGAAAGGAGTTCTATTATTACAAAGGAAGAAGTGGCGTAGAAGCAGACTTCGTAATTCCACAAGAAAAAGTAGTCATCCAGGCATGTTACGAACTGAGTAAAGAGAATAAGAAAAGGGAACTTAGGGGCTTGCTGGAGGCGATGAAACAAACTAAAGCAACAGAAGGTTTGATATTGACCTTCGACCAGGAGTGGGGAGTCACAAAAGAAAATAAAAAAATAACAATAAAACCGGCATGGCAATGGTTGTTAGAGAGCGAACCAAGGTAAGAGGGGTATGCTTGACAGACGAGTTCTAATGCTGGTTCAAATCCCCCCCTCGCATAAGGTAATCAAATGAAGATTAGACATGCTACACAAAATGATTTGGAAGAAATGGCTAGAGTAGATAGAAAGGCATACGGAGCTTATGGCGCAAATAAAAAATTACTTTTTAAAAAGCTACTTGCATTTCCTCAAGGAGTTTTAGTCATAGAAGATAAAGGAAAAATAACAGGTTTTACAGTTTTTGAAGTAATGAACAAGGATGATGTGCCAGAAGATTTTTGTGATATGAAACTTCAAAAAACAATTAACGGCAAGTGGATGCACCCAGTTATATTCACTACTAAGACTAATTATAAAGATAAAAAATCTGATTCTAGACTCCTTTTAGCCGCCGAAAAAATCGCCAAAAATTTAGGATGCGTAGAGTCAGTGGTACCCTTAAGCAAAAACCATCCATTTAAGGAAAATGGTGCGTTTGAATTTTGGGAAGATAACGGTTATGAGAATATAGGAGAGATAAACTGGTTGCCTAGTCAAAAGGAATCCGTTGGGTGTTATCTCTATAGAAAAAAGTTGGTATAGTCACCAGAACTTCACAAGTATCAATCTTATCTGGTCAGAGGTGTTCTCGCATGCATCCGCTATGTTTTCAACAGACTGGAATAGCGCATACATAAGAATTGCCTCTGCGCCCGGCCTGTTTTCCTTCAGAAGCACTTTCTTGGAATCGTAGTACTGGTCATCCACTGCCTCCTCCACTCTTTCAACCTTGTGCGCCAGCTCCATCGCCTTTTCCTTCTCACCGGAAATTATCATGTCCATGCATTCATTGAGCTTTTCAATTGCATCCCTGTCGTTCTTGCACATTTCAGCTACGAGCTTCTTCTCTGAATCTCTGAGCTTACCTATTGCAGAGAGGTTCTTGCTTGCGGTGTATATCCAGTCATTTATGGAGTCAGTCTCTTTTGCGAGGCGCATGAGGTCCTCCTTATCCTGGCTTGCCAATTCCCCCTTTGCAAGCTGCTCCATTATACCCCTTCTTACCTCATCTGCCTCCTTCTCAAACATCTTTACCCTGTCAAACTTCCGTCCTCCCGTCTCTACCATACTCACAAGCTCTTCTATGGATTTTGCGCCAAGCTCGAACTCCTTCTTGAACATGTCAAGAACCTTCTCCTCTCTCCTCTCACCAAACCATTCAGATATGCTAGTCAACTCTCAACGCCTCCTTCAGTCCCTCGTCGGGATACTTAAACAGTTTTACATCCTCAGGCTTGAAGCACACGCAGACCTTCTCGCCCAATTCATATTCCCTTCCGCTGGGGAACCTTGAAATAACTGATTCGTTGCCAATTCCCACTTCGACGTATGACAATCCCCCAAGAAACCTGAAATTCTTCACAATTCCGTCAGCTCCGCCGTCGCCAACCTCAACCTTCTCAGGTCTAACAACGGCAACATACGCACCTGGCTTGACCTTAGGAATTTCCATCTCCCACTTGAGCAGTTTTAGTTTGCAACGTTCTCCATAATCAGAAGCTGCCGCCTCTATGAAGTTCGCATCGCCAAGGAAGTGCGCCACGAAGAGGTTTGCGGGGTTTCTGTAAATCTCCTCAGGAGAGCCAACCTGCTCAACTCTTCCCCTTCTTATCACAACTATCTTATCCGCAACTTCCATTGCCTCATCCTGGTTGTGGGTTACATGTATTGCGGTGAGTTTCAAATCCTTTATCATCTTCCTCATCTCGCTTCGCAGCTCTGCCCCTATCTTGGCATCCAGGGCTGAAAGTGGCTCATCTAGGAACAGCAGACTTGAGCCAGTGGTGAGGGCTCTTGCAACAGCGAGCCTCTGCTGCATTCCTCCGGAAAGTTCAGCAGGGAAGGCATCGTGCCTCGCAGCAAGCCTCACGAGGTGCAGCATCTCCCTTGCGTTATTCCTGCTCTCCTCAGAATCTTTCCCCCTCACAACAGGACCGTAGATTGTGTTGTCAAAAACATTCAGGTGCGGGAATAGGGCATAGTTCTGGAAGACAAAGCCGATGTTCCTTTCCTCGGGAGGTAAATTCGTGATATCTTTTCCGTCAATATAAACTTTCCCAGCAGTCGGCTCCCACATGCCAGCAATAATTTTCAGCAGAGTTGTCTTGCCGCATCCGCTCGGCCCCAGAAGCACCACATACTCCCCATCCTTTATCTCCAGGTTTATATCCCGGAGTGCCTTTATGTTGCCGAAGAACTTTGAGACATTCACCACTTTTACATCAGGCATTCACTCACTTCCTCCTCAGAAGGTATGCTGCAATGAATGAAACTCCGAGCAGCAGAGCAGATGCAAATGCTGCATCCCCGTATTTGTTTGCATTTACAAATCCTACTATTAGCACAGGGATTGTTTTAAATGTTGTTGAAACTACAAGTGTTGCGCCAGTTTCGCTCAGGCTCCTCATGAAAGCCATTACTGCCCCTGCCAGTATGCTGGGCATTATGAGTGGGAGTGTTATCGTCCTGAAAACCTTAAAGGGAGTTGCCCCCAGAACCCTTGCCGCATCCTCCAGATTCTTATCCAAATCCATTATGGAGGCTGCCACAGGCTTCACTATGTAGGGATATGAAAAGCTTATGTGCACCATTGCAAGGACAAGGAGCTCATTCAGCTGGAACAGTTTCCAAAACATCCCCAGAGAAAGCCCCAGAGCAACTGTAGGCATTACCATGACCATATCTGTAAGGAACTCGAAAACCGCTCCAAGCCCATATTTATTCCTGCCTATGAGCAGAGCCATCCCTACTCCGAATATTAGGTTGATTACGGTGGCCACAAATGCTATGAGGAAGGATACGCCGATGGAATTCATCGTATCCCCAAATTCTCCCGGCGAATAGGACACGAATCTGAGCAGGTAGAAGGATGGGAGCAGTATGATAACTATAAAGAATGCAAAGGCCAATCCATTCTTCTCCAAGCTGAGCTTATTCAGTGACATCTCAAAGGAGGGGTACACCCTAATTATGGGGATGCCGAATCTGTTTGATGCATACCTCACCAAAGCCAGGAGAATTGTCGATATTGCTATGAGTATGATGCTGAGGGATACCGCCGATGTAATGTCTCCGCTGTTTTTATACAGCAGAGTCTGGGTAGGTGCTGTTGCCGCGAAGAACTGCCCTGTGCCTACTGCCATCATGGTTGCGCCCGTCTCGCTGAGGCTTCTCGTGAATGCCAGAAGGGCCGCAATGAGCAGGCCGGACTTGAAAAGCGGAAGCGTGACTGTTCTGAAAGCAGTAAGCGGAGTTGCTCCAAGAGTCCTGGAAGCCATTTCATACGTTGTATCCACCTCTTCAATTGCCGCGGAAAGAGTCCTCACAATATACGGGTAGGTGAAAGCCGTGTGCACGGCAAGTATCATCCAAAAGCCCTTGCTCAGCAGCCCAATTCCCTCCCCTCCCCAGAATAAAGCGACTGAGAAGCCCAGCGCAGCCGAGGGCATTATCAGAGGCATGTCAACAAGGAAGTTCAGGTAGACTTTAAGCTTCGTTTTATACCTCGCTATGACCCAAGCAATGGGAATTCCGAATATTATGTCAAGCGCAACCGCAAGAAATGCTATGGAAAAAGAATTGAAGAGGGCATCTTTCATCTCATCAGTTAGATATATGGATGGGAAGCACACTGCATTGGAGTCTGGGCAACCTTTCACCCCGATGTAAAGAATTGGAGCAAATACCAGCAGCAGGAAGAATATGATGACAAGCGAGTAGAACGCCATTTCTGGAAGTTTGCCTGAAGCAAATCTCCTCCTACCTCCCATGAGAGTATTTTGTAGAAAAAATTAATAAGCAGATGCAGTTTTCAGCTATTAAAAAG
>JACCLF010000009.1 GCA_013425405.1 Microcaldota archaeon
GAGCCGAAATGCTCCTCATGCGACTCCAAACCAGTAACAAAGAAGAGCAGGCATTACTTCTTCAAGCTCAGCCAGCTTTCAGAAAAGCTTGAGAAATGGCTCAGGGAAAACAAGGAGTTACAATCAGAAGTTGTGAATTACCTGCTGAACTGGATAAAGGATGGGCTGAAGGACTGGGATGTAAGCAGGGACATGGACTGGGGCGTCCCTATTCCTGGTGACAAAGGCAAAGTCCTCTATGTCTGGTTCGATGCCCCAATTGGCTACGTGAGCTCAACAATTGCATGGGCAAACCAGAAAGGAAGGGACTGGGAGGACTTCTGGAAGAAGGATTGCAGAATTGTTCATTTCATAGGAAAGGACATAGTGTACCACCACTACCTTTTCTGGCCCGCTATGCTCATGGAAGTTGGAGAAGGCTTCAAGCCTCCGGATGCAATTCCCACAAGAGGCTATCTCAATTTACAGGGAAGGAAATTCTCCAAGAGCAAGAACTGGTTTGTCTCTCTGGAAGACTACCTAACTGCATTTCCCGCAGACTACCTGCGCTACTATGTCACGATGATAACCCCACACAGCGTTCAGGATGCAGACTTCTACTGGAAGGACTTTCAGGACAAGGTGAACAATGAACTTGTTGCATGCATAGGCAACTTCATACATAGGACACTGGTGCTCATAAACAAGTCAGGTAGCATAATACCTAAGCCTGTAAAGCTTGATGAAAGTGAGGAGAAGCTCCTGCAGATTATAAGTGATAAGAAAATATCTGTAGGCAAGAAGATCGACTCATTTGACTTCAAGGAAGGGCTTGAGGAGATAAACTCGCTTGCTTCAGAATTCAACCGCTACCTAAGCGAAAGGGAGCCTTGGAAGGAGAAGGGCAAGCAGAAGCTTGACAACTGCCTCTATTTATGCTCAAGGGCAGTGACTGCTCTGGCTGTGCTGCTCTCGCCGTACCTGCCTTTCTCATCTGAAAAACTGCTCTCCCAGCTTGATATAAAAGATAAAATCACCTGGGGGCGTGCCGACCAAGAACTTCTTGCGCCTGGAAAAAAGATAGCTGCGGCAAAGCCTCTTTTTGAGAAGGTGAGCGATGAGAGCATAAAGAAGCAGGAGGAGAAGCTCAGGAAATAATATATACCAATAACTTCACAATTCTAAGAGCTTCTGAGGGCCCGTAACTCAGCTTGGCCAGAGTACCTGGCTTTTAAACTCACACGAGGAAACCAGGGAGTCGCGGGTTCAAATCCCGCCGGGCCCGCTCTTTCGTGGTTGCAATGAGCTCTTCAATTGGTCTAAAAAAAGATAAACTCACAGCCGAGCTTAAGGATGCAGATAGAAGGATAAAGCTCGCCAGGAAAGGAGATTATCTTGCCCTGCTGAAGTTCCTTGATAACGAATCTGTTTCTGACGGGGACAAATATTCTTCAATACTCGAACTGGTAAAAATCACCAACAGCCGGCAGGTCGGCTTCCGCGGGTTGGAGTATCTCACCTCCTACATAAATTCAAAACATTCCGGGGAGGAAAGAAGGGAAAGGATGCGCGCTATGTTGAACGAGATAATATCCCAGCAGCTCAACAGCCCCATGGTGAGGAAGGCAGCCAAGGGAGAATCGGAGAGGATTGGATGAGTGAGATTTTCGGGGTTTCGGGGGGAAATAACTTGCCCATTCCATGCTTCAACCGCGAGCTTACTGACTCCATTAAGAAAGAGCTGGTTAAGGCTTTCATAAGTTCCGTTGAAAAAAACATGCAGGGCTTTGAGAAAGTAGGAATAATGTTTTCCGGCGGCATAGACAGCGCCCTAATAGCATATACCGCAAAGAGATTCGGGCCAAAACTCTTCCTCTACTCCGTAGGCACCGAGAATTCAGAAGACATAAAATACTCAAGGAAGTTTGCAAAGGAGCTGGGGCTGGAAGTTAAGGAAATTATTGTTGGAGAGGAAGAGCTCATAAGCTACTACAGAAAAGTCCAGAGCCTGCTTGTCGAAAAGGATTTCATGAAACTGGAGCTTGCAATTCCTGTTTTCATCTGCTCCCAGCACGCAAATAAAGATGGCGTGAAGGTCATCCTTACAGGCTCCGGCGCAGAGGAGCTCTTCGCTGGCTATGACAGGCACCTGCAGTGCTTCCTGAAGGGAGGAGACTTGAGGAAAATGCTTTCGGATGAGCTCAGGGCGCTTTACTCGAAGGATTTGAAAAATGCCGAATTCATAGCATCAATCAACCACTGCGAGCCCAGGTACCCCTTCCTTGACATGAAGGTCATAGAACTTGCAACTTCCCTAAAGCCGGAGCTGAACCTCAGCAAACAAGGGGAGAAGAAGCGCATCCTCAAAGCAGTGTCAAGAGAAATCGGCCTGCCGGAAGATGTGGTTGAAAGGCCGAAGAAGGCAATGCAGTACGGCTCAGGCATCCACAAGGTTCTTCTCAAGGCAAGAAGAAATGGCATCATAGGGCAATAATTTTAATAATTGACATCAAAATAGGAAAGGATGAAGAAGGATACGCCAACTGTTTCAAGGAAACCTGCAGCAACCGTGGAACAGGATAAGCCAGCTCCTTCAATGAGAAGTGCGCTCGTGCTTATATTTATCATCCTAGCGCTTATCACTGCAATATATATTTTGTCAACCTTGAGTCCTGGCAAAACAAATCTCCCTTCTAACCAGTTCCAAGAGGAGAAGAACTGGACCCTCAGCCCGCTCATAGCGCAGTACGGAGTAACAAGCGTCCCGGTAATTGTAATAAACTGCAGGTACATGCGCATAGGCTCCGATGCTCTAAATTACGGAGATGAGTGGGAAAGGCAGAAAATCGGTCAGGCATTGTGCGCGGCAACGAACAGCAGCACTTTCTGCAGCAAGTTTGGAAGAGGTTCTCTTACTGCACTGAATTTCCCTGTATGTAAAAAAGGGAACAGGAATGTCATCTACGCATTCCACAGCCCCTCATGTCCTATATCATCGGAACAGAGGAACGTGCTTGATGCTTTCAAGGATGAATTCCCGCAGGAAGTAACCGTGCAATACGTATGCACGCCGAGAGGGGAACAGGACATGGGTTCCTGCGCATATGGATTCTCAATAGGCAGATACGACCAGTGAGGTGGTCAATATGGCGAAGACAACCGCACCAGTTACAAAAACTTCATACCTGCTGCTCCTTATATGCGTAGTTGCAATTGCGCTGTTGTCATACCTAATTGTCAGCAGACCCGAGCCTACGCAGCAGGAATGTCCCGCGCAGAACTGCACAGTTGCCGTAATGCCAAAGCATAACATTTCTGAAGTGATTCATTTTATTGGGAGGGTCATGGACAGCTACACTGACCTTGCCTATGCCACGCCCACAACTCCGAAGTTCATTGCAGAAGAAAAGATATGGGAGGAATATGTGGTGCTGAACAGGACTAACGGCTTGCTGGGAGTCAAAATCAGGGTATACGACTCAAACCTCACCATGCAGAGCATTATGGTCGAGGGGCCAAAGCCGCTTTCCCTCAGCGGGGATGAGGTTGTTGCCCCGGGAGTCGTAAAGCTGAACGGGAAGCTAAATTGTTCGCAGGATAAGATACGGGTGTTTGTATTCTTCGATCTCTACTGCCCACCCTGCCTTGCCGCTGAGAGCAAGGTTGCGGAGCTCAAGCAGAAGTTCAGCAACAGCGTGAGCTTTGAGTACAAGATAATACCCACCCACTCATACGACTTAGTCACAAAGTACGGCTCAAACGTGACAAGGGCCTTGGGCTACCTTCTCTGCGCGAGAGCCCAGGACAAGCTTGATGAGCTGAAGAACTGCACAGAGGATGCTTACAAAAAACACCAGGAAGTTCCACTTACAGAGAATGAGCTTAGAAACTGTGTGAATGCAACATCCCTGAATATTACTGAGCTTGATATATGCATGTCAAGCTACAACATAGACATAAACAGGGACTGGATGCTTGCGGAGACATATTCCCTTGTGGGAACAATACAGACAATACCGGCTGGTGCCCCAATAATAACTGTGGACTGCCAGTACAAGGCAGAGCCCCAGTATGCAGAAGTAGCCATATGCTATGCGCATCCAGAGCTGAAGGAGTGCAAGCATTAAGCTTGCTTATAAAAGAAGTCAATCCTCGGATAGCTACAAATTCAGTATCTCCCTAATCTCGCTCATGTCAACTTCAGTATTCACGCATCCATCCTTCTTGAGCATGATGCCCTGCCCCGGGAACTTCTGACCTCCTCCCAGCTTCTCAAGCGCCATAAGAAGCTCATCGTAGCACGCTATGCCCACAACCGCCTTCGGCTTGTGCTTGCCGACTATATTGATTACCTGGGAGCCCCCGCCGACTATGAAGTACTTCATGTTGTTCTTTTCGCACTCCTTCACTATGTCACATATGACGCACTTGCCGCATTTCAGGCAGTGGTACCCGTCCTCATCTATAGGCATCTTGCACTCCTTTATGTTTCTGAGGCAGTGCGGTATGAATAAAACTCTGTCCTTCTTGGAGACGGCCTTGTAAAAGTCCCTATTCAAACCGTTATGCAGTTCAACTGTGGTGTACTTGACCCACTTCTCATCAAGCACCCCGATCTCCTTGCCCACCTTGTTGGCTATATCGCTTATTGAGGTGTGCAGCCCTACAGCTGTGGCTCTTGCTACAAAATCCCTTATCTTAAGCTTGATTCCGTCATCCTTCAAAGGAGCACCCTTCTCCGCCATAAGCCCACACAAATATTTTGCATTGCAGTGTTTAAAACATTATCAGTATCATTGGGTATATTTCATCAAGACAAATAAATGGTCCTTGTCAAACGGGGAGAGTTCGTAGCACTCCAGTATCTCAAAGTGCTTCTCCAGCCTGCCCAGCAGCTTCTCGTAAATCTCCTTAGGCTGCTTGGTCACATCAACGCTCTGAGATTTTATTGCAAGAATTGCATAGCCTCCTCTCCTCAGGAATTTCTGGGCGTTCTTAATCATTATGTCCTCCTGGTCGGGCTGCGCCACATCCTCGTATATAATGTCAACCTTGCCAACTTCCTCCCCGTATTGCTCTGTCTTTCTCGCATCAGCAAGCAGAGGCAGCATATTTCCCCTCTTCTCGCAGACATACAGCAGGTCTCGCATGCTCCTCGGGGCGAACTCCACGCAGTAGACAACCCCCCTCTCCCCCACAATGTCGGAAATGAAGCTTGGCGTAACTCCTGCAGCGGCACCAAGGTAGAGCACTCTCGACCCAGCCTTTATAGGCATCTCCTTCATCCCCTTGATTACTGCAGCCGCAAGCTTGCTCCTGTAGGGATCCCAGTACCTGTACTGCACGCCCTCAATGGAGGCAAGCCTCTCCCCGTGCACCTTGAAATCCTTCACAAGGTTCCTCGTGGCCAGCCTACCCTCTATGAAAAACACTCCCTTGAACTTCTCCTCAATTTTCACTCTTTCACCTTGGAATTCTTCCCCTCCCCCGCGCAATAATGAAAACTGCGCACGAGTTGTCAATAAACCACATGCATTTCTCCCCTATGCACTCATCTATGCTCGAGCCGAAAGCTCCGACTCCCTTCTCGGCAACAAACATCATGGGACATCTCCTAGCCATGAAAACACCTCACAAGCGGGCCCGGTGGGATTTGGACCCACGACCTACAGTTTAGGAAACTGCCGCGCTATCCAGGCTGCGCTACGGGCCCGTGCGTATATCTCTAGCATTATAAATTTAATAATGTGACGGCAAATCTCATGTTCTTGAGAGTTGTGATAAGAACGAACATAAAACAGAGTGGGATAGCTTTTCACTGGAAAGTTACCATTCAGAAGGTTTATATGTGCCATTCCAGAGGTTATTCACTGCATCTACCTGAAGGCGAAGGAGCTCGGAATACGCAGTACTCCTGGTATTCTTCCAGTATTCCGTAAAGCCGGCTGGGGAATAGCCAGAAGGATGCAGTAAGGAGGGGCACTCCCGAATGAACGCTTCTGGAGACACCGCAGGTTGTCTTTGAAAGAAGAAGCACTCACCTTTCAATGGTGGGAGCATGTCACAACAATAACTACCGCTACGAATTTAAATAAGTTGATTCAAGAGTATGAGAGATACCAATGAGATGTTTCAAACACCCAAAATCTGATGCAGTGGGCATATGCTCCTCATGTCATAAAGGGGTTTGTTCAAAATGCGCAGTCAGGAAAGGTGGAAAGATCTACTGCAGGGATTGCCGGTCCAAGCCAAAATTTGCTGAGATTAAATGCCGCAACCACCCCATGTCCGAGGCAGTCGGCATGTGCTCTTCATGCGGAAAACCTATCTGTGAATCATGCTCAATTGAAAAGGAGGGAAAGCTTTACTGCAGGCTGTGCTCCTCGGAGCTTCCGGCAGAGCCCAAGGAAGAGCCAGAGACTGTCGAGCTTCCGAAAAGAGAGTATGAGGAGATGCACCCAGTTGAAAGGGAGGAGAAACACATACCTATTTCCAGAGTCGAGCTCTCGGTGAAGCCCTCAGAGACTGTCAGCTCAACTCTTGTCGGCGGCATATTCGGCGGATTCATGATGGGGCTGCCTTTCATAAACCTGCTGCTGTTCTGGAGCGCCATTGGAGGCGTCCTTTCCGCATACCTGCTTAAGCTGAGGATCGATGAGTATGGTTCCGGCTACATCCGCAGAAATGATGCCATCACCGTGGGGGCAATAAGCGGTGTTTTCGCAGCCCTCATTGCAACCGCATTCAATGTGATATATTCTGTGCTCCTCCACGGGCTTGTGATGCAGGCCACGGGCTTCCTGCTTTCTCTTGGACTTGACGTTGGAGCCTCTGACTTAATCATAAAGCTTGCCATCACGGACACGCAGCTCTCGGCAGTATTCATACTCATAAAGTTCATCGCAACAATGGTGCTCTTCGCCATTCTTGGGGCGGTCGGAGGAGCAGTCT
Organism: Microcaldota archaeon; assembly: GCA_013425405.1. Lineage (GTDB taxonomy): Archaea > Micrarchaeota > Micrarchaeia > Burarchaeales > Fermentimicrarchaeaceae > Fermentimicrarchaeum. Next base: position 6,931 of record JACCLF010000009.1, read on the forward strand.
ACTCAGAGCTCTCAAGAAGGTGAGTTTTCTCCGTTTTCTCCGAAAGGGTTAAAAATAATCGTGTGCAGAAGTATATTGCTTCTATAAGATAAGATGCATATTTACAGAAGGTAAATATTTGGAGGGATATTATGGCTGAAAAAGAACACCTAAACCTGGTCTTCATAGGGCATGTTGACCACGGAAAATCCACATCAATTGGAAGAATCCTGTATGACACTGGTGCATTGAGCGAACAGGATTTGAAGAGGTTGAAGGACGAGGCTGACAAGGTAGGCAAGCCTACATTTGAATTTGCATTTGCCATGGACCAGCTCAAAGAGGAAAGGGAGAGAGGAGTCACCATAGATGTCGCCCACAAGGAGTTCCAAACCCCCAAGTATTACTTCACTATAATTGACGCTCCAGGCCACAGAGACTTTGTCAAGAATATGATTACTGGTGCATCCCAGGCTGATGCTGCCACTCTTGTCGTGTCCTGCAAGGAGGGCATACAGCCGCAGACAAAGGAGCACGCGTTCCTTGCTAAGGTGCTCGGCATACAGCAGATAGTGGTTGGAATAAACAAGATGGACAGCGTGGGTTATGATAGGGTAAAATTTGAGGATTTGAAGAGCCAGATTACAACCCTGCTGAAAAACATAGGCTACAAGGTGGAAACCGTGCAATTCATCCCCTACTCTGCCTATGAGGGTGAAAACGTTGCAAAGAAACCAACGAAGATGGACTGGTACAAGGGTCCAACCCTTGTCGAGGCATTCGACAAATTCACAGTTCCTTCAAAGCCGCTTGACAAGCCACTGAGGCTTCCAATACAGGACGTATTCACAATAACAGGCCATGGAACTGTTCCAGTAGGAAGAGTTGAGACCGGTGTCATGAGGCCCGGTGACCTGATTGCATTTATGCCCTCCGGTGCTAAGGGAGAGGTGAAGAGCATAGAGATGCATCACCAGCCGCTCACGCAGGCAGTGCCCGGAGACAATGTAGGGTTTAATGTTAAAGGAGTTGATAAGAAGGATTTGAGAAGAGGAGAGGTGGCAGGGCCTGCAAGCAATCCGCCGACAGTTGTGCAGGAATTCACAGCAAACATAGTGGTTCTGGAACACCCGACGGCAATAGCCAAAGGTTACACGCCAGTGTTCCACATACACACTTCTCAGATGGCCTGCACAATCACCGATATACTCGAGAAGAAGGACCCGAAAACGGGCCAGACCGTGCAGAAGAACCCAGACTTCATAAAGACCGGAGATGTTGCCGTAGTGAAGGTTAAACCACTGAGGCCCCTGGTTGTCGAGAAGTTCAGCGAGTTCCCGCAGCTTGGAAGGTTTGCCATAAGAGACATGGGGCAGACAGTTGCTGCTGGAGTTGTTCTGGAGGTAGTGAAAGTCGCTTGATTTCTTTTTTTCCTTTCTGTCTCTCATTATGAACTAATGAGAACAAATAAAGGTGCCGAACATGACCCGCGCGAGAATAAAACTCATAGGCAAGGACCCAAGGGAGCTTGACGATGTCTGCAACCAGATAAGAGACATAACAAAGACCGCGGGTGTTGAGATGAGAGGCCCCATTCCTCTTCCCACTAAAAGATTGAAGATAACTACCAGAAGGACTCCCTGCGGAGATGGCTCAGACACGTATGAGCACTGGGAGATGAGGATAAGGAAAAGAATGATTGACGTTGTGGGTGATGAGCGGATTTTGAGGCAGATTATGCGTGTTCGCGTTCCTGACACTGTTCACATTGAGATAAGCCTTGAGTGATTCTCTTTCTCGCAAAATGCTTTTTAAAGGTGAGATGAGAGTATATACTCCGTGCCAGGGTGGCAGAATCTGGTCAATGCGCCAGACTTGAGATCTGGTTCCCCTTACGGGGAGTGTGAGTTCAAATCTCACCCCTGGCGTTTGTGTTTTTATGAAAATTGTCTATTCCGAAAGATTTCTGGAGCATGAAACAGGCATGGGCCATCCCGAGAGCCCCCAGAGGCTCATTGCAATAGTCAAATATCTAACAGAAGACAACCTGCCGGTCTCATTTGACAAGCCAAAGAATATCGATGACAGGGACTTGAATATAGTTCACGAGGAGGAGTACATTGAGAGACTGAAGTTCCTTTCTGAAATGCAACATGGAAGTGGCGACAACCCGTTCTCAAGCAATACATTCAGCATTGCAAAGCTTGCTGCAGGAGGCGCCCTTAAAGCTGCAGAAAACTCCGAGAAAGGGTTTTCCTTTGCCCTCATCAGGCCTCCGGGGCACCACGCCGGCAGAAATGCATTCGGAGGGTTCTGCTACCTGAACAACATTGCCTTTGCAGTCGCATCCCTCCTTGAATCCGAATTGAGCAGGGCGATGATTGTCGACATAGACCAGCACCACGGCAACGGCACGCAGGATATATTCTATGAAGACAGCAGGGTTTTCTACCTCTCCTTCCATCAGGACCCCAATACATGCTTTCCCTGGAATTCAGGCTTTGAGCGAGAGAATAATAATCACATAAAGAATGTAGTGCTGCAGCCTGAAACAACAGATGCGCAGTACCTGAAAATATTTGAGGAGAACTTTCCACAATATGCAAATGAATTCGGGCCTGAGCTCATTGGAGTGAGCGTTGGGTTTGACACATTCTACAAGGACTACTCCTGCGGGAATGCAATAGACATAAAGGACAGCGCAACATACAACCGAGTTGGCAGCATCATAAGAAAACAGGCAGAGAAACTCGGAGCAAAGGTGTTTGCAGTGCTTGAGGGAGGCTACTACCTTGAGACGCTTGGGGAGAACTTCTGGAGCTTCTGCAGCGCTTTTCTGTGAAACCTTTAAATGCGAGTTGCAAATAATAGTGGTTATATGGAATTCCATGAAATTGAGCAAAAGTGGCAGAAAAAATGGGCTGATGCCAGGATTTTCGAGCCCGATGCAAGTGAGGTGAGGAAGTTCTTCCTCACTGCTGCTTTTCCCTACCCAAATTCACCGCAGCATATAGGACATGCCAGAACCTATACGACAACAGATGTCTACGTGCGCTTCATGAGGATGAAGGGCTACAACGTGCTCTTCCCAATGGGATTCCACGTGACAGGCACTCCAGTGCTTGCCATGGCGAAGAGAATTGCAGAGGGAGACAAGGAGATATACAAGATTTTCAAGAACATATACAACATTCCTGAGCATATTATTTCACAGCTCACGACTCCGGAGAAGCTTGTGGACTACTTCAGCAGGGAAATTGAGCTCGGCATGAGGGAGATGGGCTTCTCCATAGACTGGAGGAGGAAGTTCTACACCTACGACAAGATGTTCAACAGGTTCATTGAATGGCAGTTCATGAAGCTGAATGAGAAAGGTTACCTCACGAAGGGCAGCCATCCGGTGCCATGGTGCCCAAAGGACAACAATGCTGTTGGGTCGCATGACACTCAGGGAGATGTGGACCCAAACATTGACGAGTATGTGCTCATCAAATTCAAGTTTGGGAACTACTACCTGCTCACTGCAACATTCAGGCCCGAGACAGTATACGGTGTGACAAACCTCTGGGTGAACCCCACCATGAATTATGTTAGAATTGAGAGCAATGATGAGAGCTACATTGTTTCTTCAGATGCAGCCGAGAAGCTGAAGCACCAGATGAAGCTTGAGGTTAAGGAGCAGGTGAGGACAGTTGAATTGATTGGGAGGACCTGCAAAAATCCCATGACTGGGGAGGAGATACCCATACTTCCCGCCGATTTTGTCGACCCCAGAAACGGCTCTGGCGTTGTGATGAGTGTGCCGGCTCATGCTCCCTACGACTTCCTCGCCCTGAGGGATTTGAAAGGAACTTCCTACGAGAGCTACTCTGACAGAATAATTCAGGTCATAGAACTCAGCGGTTATGGTAAATACCCCGCAAAGGAGATTTGCGAGAGGCTTGAAGTTGCAAACCAGAAAGATCCCAAGGCGGAGCAGGCAACAGAGGAGCTCTACCGGGCAGAGGCGCATGGAGGAAAGATGATTCTCAGCAAGTACAAGGGGGAGAGAGCCCTCATTGCAAAGGAGAAGATAAAGCAGGACATGCTTTCTGATGGCAAAGCGCTCCTCATATATGATATAATAAACGGCCCAATATACTGCAGGTGCGGCACTCTCTGCGTTGTCAAAAGAGTTGAGGGGCAGTGGTTCATCAACTATGGAGACGAGCAGTGGAAAGAGCAGGTGAAAGACTGTCTGAAACAGGTCAACATAATACCGGAAAAGACAATTGTTGAGTATGAGTACACCATTGACTGGCTCAAGGAGAAGGCCTGCGTGAGGGCGAGCGGGCTGGGCACACCGTTCCCATTTGACAAGACCCAGATAATAGAATCTCTCTCAGACTCCACTATATACATGGCTTTCTACACAATATCTAACTACCTGAAAGACATTGATGCAGAGAAGCTCTCACCTGAATTTTTTGATTACGTCCTACTGGGGAAAGGCGATGTAAAACAGCTTTCCTTCGCCTCGGGAATAAACGAGCAACTCCTCAACAGCATGAGGGAGGAGTTCCTCTATTGGTATCCACTTGACTCAAGGCATTCCGCAGGAGATTTGATTCACAATCATCTTACCTTCTTCCTCTTCAACCATGTTGCCATATTCCCAAAAGAGCTTTGGCCGAAGCAGATAGTTACAAACGGCTTTGTGCTCATGGAGGGCAAGAAGATGAGCAAGAGCATGGGCAACATACTCCCTCTCAGGGAGGCAATAAAGAAGTACGGCACGGATGTTGTGCGCTTTTCCGTTGTCTCGGGGGCGGATTTATCGCAGGACGCTGATTTCAACCCCGCCATGGCGGAAGGCATCGCTTCAAGAATGAGCTCCATTGCCATGCTCGTTGGGAGATGCAACGAATTCCCCGCGGAGAGCAACAGTGTTGACAGATGGCTTGTTTCTACAATTCACAAGAAAGTGAAGTCATCGGAAGAGCTCTACAAAAAACTGGAGCTGCGCGCCATTGCGCAGGAAGCCCTATACTCCGCAACGAATGAGCTCAGATGGTACCTGAGGAGAGGAGGGAAGAACCGCAATGCGCTGCGCGAATATCTTGAATACCTCACCCTGCTACTCGCTCCATTCATGCCGCATTTCTCAGAAGAGATGTGGGAGAAGCTGGGGAAGAAGGAGTTTGTGAACGATTCTGAGTTTGTCTCCATTGCAGAATGGCCCAAGCACAGTGAGAATAAGATAGACAACATTGCAGAGCTCTCGGAAGAGCTCATATCAAACACAAGGGAGGACATGGAGAATATCATTAAGATAACGAAGGTTACGCCAAGGAACATATACCTATACTGCGCATCTGACTGGAAGAGGAAGCTGTATACAATGGCATACAAGGAGAAGAAGTTTGATGTTGTGATGAAACAGGCAATGAACGATGACAGGATGAGGGCTAACCCCCAGGAGACACAGAGAGTTCTGCAGCAGCTCATCAAAAATGTCAACAGTCTCTCTCCGTTAGTTCTGACTCTGAGGCAGGAGATTGATGCGCTTGAAAGTGCTAAGAACTTCCTCACAACCGAGCTAAATGCCGATGTTTACATAATGCCTGAAGAGAAGGCTGGGGAAGCTCACGTGAAAAAGGCAAAGTTGTCAACGCCAATGAAGCCCTCAATATTCTTTGAGTAATTATCTTTTCATCTCTGCCAAAAAAACTGAGGAGACTATCAGAACAGCACCCACAACACCCAGTGGGCCGAGCCCCTCTCCAAAGAAAATGAATGCATTAATCGCCACAAACAGCTGCTCTGCCAGTGCAATTACGCTGCCCCTTGAAGCGTCAATGTACTCAAATCCCTTGCAGAATAGGATGAAAGCTATATTCGTGCATACAAATGCGAGCAGTGCAATCCATATTATGGATTCCGGCGGAATTACGAATGTTCCATACGCCAGATTAAACGGGAGCAGGAAAAGAGCCGCAAGCGCGTATGCCCAGAAAACAGAGTAGTAGATATCCACCTTCCTCTTCGCCCTCTCCCTGCTGTATATGATGAAGGCTGCATAAGCCACAGCAGATACCAGCGCCAAAACATCTCCAAGCAGGTTTTTCTCTTTAAGAATACCAAATAAATCAGCTCCCACAATGAAGCCTACCCCCGCCATACCGATAATCAGTGAAAAAAGTGTCTTTGAATCCACCCTCTCCTTCAGAAAGAAGAAGGATAATACCACAACAAGCAAGGGGGTCAGTCCATTGAGGAATGCGGCATTTGGCAGCGTTGTGTTCAGATACGCTCCAAGGAAAGTCACTTCCGTAAAAGCGACTACGAAACCGTAGGGCAAGAAAAATTTCGCCGTCTTCCAATTCATCTTCAACTTTTCAATATTTTTCCTGTAAAAAAGAAATATTAAGAAAAAGAAGAAGCCGGCGAGCGCCTCCTTGTAGAAAACCAGAGCGAATAGATTTATACCTGCAAACCTTGAGAAAACCCCTATCAAGCCGTATAAAAAGGTTGCCGATACAATGAGCAGAGCGCCCTCAAGCTGTTTTTTCATAAATCATTTTATTAGTAATGAATTAAAGAGCCTTTGCAGAAATATATCCTATGAAATGCATACTTGTCAAGAGAGAGGATGCTGAGAGCATCAGAAGGGAGCTCATCTCCCTCAACTTACTTGACAATGAATACGGCCCCGCAGCAGCTCTGGAGGGCATTTACTTCCCAGTTAGAGATAAATTCAAGGATTTCAAGCTTGTTGAGGTGAGTCTTAAGAAAAGAACTCCCCGGGTTTTCTCGCTTGAGGAGAGTCTTAGAGACAAGCTCACCCCCGAAGAGCTAGAATATGTCGTGAAATCGTTCGATGTCATTGGAGACATAGCGATAATCGAGATTCCAAAGGAGCTTGTCAAGAAGGAGAAGCTCATTGCAAATTCCCTGCTCATGGTTCACAGGAATATCAGATCGGTCTACAAGAAACTCGGGCCCATGGAAGGAGTCTACAGGACAAGGAAGCTAAAGTTCCTCGCAGGCGAGAAAAGAACGGTGACGGAGTACAAGGAGAATGGCTGCAGATTCAGGTTGGACGTTGCGAAAGTTTACTTCACCCCAAGACTGTCTTTCGAGAGGAAAAGAATTGCCGAGCAGGTTAAGCCCGGCGAGAATATACTTGCTCTCTTTGCTGGAGTCGGGCCTTTCCCGGTAGTGATTGCAAAAATGCAGTCTCATGTTAAGATTCATGCAGTGGAGCTCAACCCGCATGCATTCAGACACATGCAAGAAAACATAAGGCTGAACAGGATGCAGGAGATGATAACTCCCATCCTGGGGGATGTTAAGGATGTCATTCCGAAAAAATTCGTGAATTCCGCAGACAGGATTCTGATGCCTCTCCCAAAAGGAGCTGAGAAATTCCTTGGAGAGGCTTTCCTTGCTGCTAAAAGGAATGGTATAATACACTTCTACCAGTTCGCAAGCGAGAAAAACCCGTTTGAGGATGTAGAGAAGCTTGTCATAAGCGAAGCCCGGCTCAGCGGAAGGAAGGCTGAGGTGATAGGGAAGAGGATAGTGAGGCCTTTCGCTCCCGGCGTTGTGCAGGTAGTAGTGGATTTTAGAGTGCGCTAGCAGAAGCGAGCGAGAAACCCACATCCTTTAGGGATGGGAGCATGTCACCATGACCAATGTCTTCATTATACACGGCATTGGCGGAAGCCCCTCTGAGAACTGGTTCCCTTGGCTGAAGGATGGGCTGGAGAAGCTTGGCAGCAGGGTATTTGCCCCCCAGCTACCCGACTCTGAGAACCCGAAGCTGGAGAGATGGCTCTGCGCATTTGAAAAGTATAAGCCTCAGCTGGAAAACTCCATTGTTGTCGGGCACAGCCTCGGAGTTGCATTCCTTCTTACTGTAATTGAAAGACTGGACAAGCCTGTTAAGGCGGCTTTTTTTGTCGCCGGTTTTACAAAACCCCTTAATAACCCTGACTTTGATGAGCTGATCGGAACGTTCGTTGAAAAGCAGTTCGACTGGAATGAAGTAAGGAGAAACTGCAGGAAGTTTTATGTGATAAACTCGGATAACGACCCCTATGTGCCGCTTGAGCAGGGCAGAAACATTGCAAAGAACTTGAAAACCGAGCTGATTGTGCTGAAAAATGCAGACCATATGAATGAGGAGGCAGGCTTTACTAAATTTGATTTTCTTCTTGAGAAAATTAAGGGAGAGTTGTAGGCATCCTAAGTTTGCTTTGGGAAGCAGGTTAATAAAGAAGTGAAGTGAAAAATGCCTCGTATGGAAGAGCAGAAACCAGAGGAGAAAGGGGCAAATGTCGACTTGGAGCAGCTTGTCGCCCAGCCAACATGGAGAGAGATGCTGCTGGATTTGGTTGTGAGCGAGAAGCTCGATCCCTGGAA
>JACCLF010000030.1 GCA_013425405.1 Microcaldota archaeon
CTTTCAAATTCGGCTACGCGCAGGACGGAAAAACCATGGCTCTCAATTACAAGATCACCAATGGACTTGGGTATGATATAATGCTTGGCGCAAATGCCACAGCGATAACAGTAGAGAATATTGGCAAGCTTGGCAGGAACAGCTACACGGGGTACTGCTACCCCAACTTGACCATCCTAAAGCAAGGTGCGACAATCTCGTGCACAGTTATGATACTCGGCAATGATGCGATTCCCACGGCAAACAGAAAAGCTGAGTTCACGCTGACTTTTACATACGGGAATTGCAACGCAGCTCCGGGTTATTCAACGAATCACGACTGCACCGGGGCTCCCAATCATACGGTGAGCGGGCAGATAAGAGCGCAGCTTGAGCCCAATGTGACAAAACTGTATGGCTGCGGTGCGGGGGTATGTGATTATGTTCTTGGCGAGAATTCCACTGCTTGCTGCTTTGACTGCCCTGTAGCAAATCTCGCATTCAAAACAAATGCTAGCTCATCCCGTTCAGGAATTGATCCCATAGAAGTGAATGTAACCGCCACATACATGGATGGAACTCCAGCAGCGGATGCAACTGTAAGCTTCGACGCGAACAGCACGGGTCGTCAATTTATCCCTCCTTCCGGCATTACCAATTCAACTGACCAGATAACTACAATTTATAAAGGGTCTATGATAGGACCTCGTCCTGCAACTGTTGCTATAATTGTAACCACATGTAGGAAAAAGGCTAACGTTACTGTGACAGCGCAATAATGGTCTCTCTACGAGTTTAGAGTCTGTTTGCAAACTCCGAGCTCATCCGCTATTCCACCTGATAGCTTGCAGTTGTAGCCTGGAGGGCACTGCCAGCCTGCTACCCCACCGCACTCGCACTGAGCTATGCAGACTTCTATGCAGGCTGTTCCGGGAGGCTCACCAGTGCATGCAGAGCCGCACTCATTCCAATGCCCTCCGTATTTCTCGCAGAGTTCTTTGTCCATTCTATTCGCACTGCCTGCAGACTCACACATGCCTTCAGTGCATACCATGCTGCAGCCAGGACATAGGGGTTGCGGGCAGTCTGAATCAACTTTGCATTCCTCTTGCATGCACATTGTAGTAATGGAGGTTGTATCGCCCTGATTTATTCCGATGTTTCTGCAATAGGGCATATCAGCTGGACAGTCAGAATTAATTTCACATTTTTTATGGCAGAGAAGATCTCCCTCCTGATCCCCGCAGACTACGCCACTAGGAGTCAGCCCACAGAAACGTGAGTTGTAGCAAGTGTAACTTTTAGGGCAGTCAGAATCTGAGCTGCAGACAGCCGCATTTGAACAGACGTAGTGGCAGTTGCAGTTGGGGAGGCTTCCGGATATTTTCCAGTAACCCACGCATCCAATATGCGGTTTCAGCTCGCAGTAATCCTTGCATGCTGGGCATTCGCCTCTGTAGAAAGACCACTCTTCGCATTTATAGGTATAACCTGGTATATCGCCAGATGGGAGAACCAGCGGGACATAACAGTAACCTATCTGCCCTCCTTCTGGGTCTGTCTCAATTTTATACTGATACCCTTTGTCTATACACTGTTTTGCAGCAGGGTTTGGGATTGAGGTATTGCCGCATTTTGCAATGCTTCCATTTGAGTCGAGGTAGACGCATCTACCGAAATCACATTTCGTGGTAATTCCGATGCATTTTGGCTGCGGGCAGTCTGAATCCTTGGAGCACTCAAATGAGGGTGCAGTGCATCCTAAAAGCAAAAATAAGAAAATTGGGATTATGAATATCTTTTTCATGGATATAGTTTAATCGAGCTACTTAAAAAATTTAATGGTTTTATTCGGTGAATCCCGAATGAACTTACCACAATATAGCGGGAAAGCCCACGCCATTTATGGGTGGGATGAAAGCGAGCTATATCTTCGGGATATCAATACATTTTTATATTTTGACTATGAAGAGAATACGAGGTGTTCAAATGAGCGTGAAAGTTTATTCAACTCCAACATGCCCGTACTGCACAATGGCAAAAAGTTTTTTGAAGCAGAACGGAATAAAGTTTGAGGATATAGATGTATCCAAAGACAAGAAAGCTGTAAGTGAAATGTTTAACAAGAGCGGGCAGATGGGAGTGCCTGTGTTGGATATAAATGGCAGAATCATCATTGGGTTTGACAGGGAGGCAATAAAAGCTGAGCTGAAAATAAAAGCATGAAAACACCGAAACCTCTATCGCTATGATTTCACCTCTCTATTACTAGGTCCAACTGCATAATGCTTGAAGTCTGCAGTCCTCGTAACCAAATGCTTTTCCATTAACAGCTTAATTAAATTCGTAACACTGTTCGGGTTCATCTCCAGTGCATCAGCAATTTCTCCTCTTTTCACCCCAGGATTGTTTCTGATGTAGTCAAGTATTCTCTGGGATTTCTCTCCGCCAACTACCTCTTTAGTTTTAATTTCAGGAAGAACGAAGCCCAGCATATCCTCAGTTACTTTTTCCTTCCCATTCTTCTCCATATCATTCCAAAGGTTGTGGCATATTCTCACAACATCCCTGGGCTTCCTGAACTTGCCGGATATGAACTCGACCGTCTTATCACTAAATTTGCCATCAGCTCTTTTCTTAATCAGCTCAACAACCTCTTCTTTTGTCAGTCCATTTAGTATTATTGTCCTCGTAACCCTGTCAAAAAGAGTCTTGTTTACCGGATGCTTCTCAAGCTCCGCCCTTTCATCATGCGTAAGTGAAAGTACTATCTTGACTCCCCTGTCATGCATGTTGTTGAACGTTGAAGCGAGCTCAGGCACCATAGCGGCGCACTCATCAATGAAAACCGGTCTGTTCACAACATCCGTAGGATCCTTGCCAGTCATCCGGTTAATAAAACTCATGTACTGCCTGAGTGTAGAGTATAGCTTGTCCTTGGTGCATCTCTCAACATAGATTCCTTTTCCCTCATTTCTAAGAACCCGGACGAGGGAGGACTTACCGAAGCCCATATCTGAAAGCACCAGGGTAACGCCTGCCTCTGTTAAAGAGTTCTCAAGCTCCTGCTTCTCCTTTGTGTAGCCGATGAACTCCTCAGGCCTATCAATAGGTGTCATGCTGAATGGGTTATCCGTCATGTGTATCACGTATGTAGGTATATGTGTAGGGAGATTTATAAGCTTTTTCTCCTCGTTCAAAGAAATTGTATATATCGTATTATATAATACGGCATGAACGTTACACACAGACTCAAAAGACTACACAAAAAGCTACACATAGCATACACATTTAAGGGAAAGGCTTATATACCACCACCTCATAAAAGCCTCTATGTAGGCAATGTGTTGTTAGATGTGTAGGTATGGAGTTGAAACTGATGATCGACGAACACAAAGCAATTGTGCAGGACTGGTGCGAGAAAGGCATGATGCTAGGTTACAAATGCACAAAAGAATTCAAGGTGGATAATAAAACAACTGATTCTATTGATTGTGTTCTGGAGAAAGGAGAAGAGAAGATATTCGTCGAAGTTGAAAACTCTGGGTTCGGGAGTCAGACTTTCAAGAACATGACAAAAGGACTGCATCTAAAACCTACAAAAATTATTTTTGACTGCAAAAGACTTGCAACAGCAAAGCAGATAGAAAAAAGAAAAGACAGGGTGAGCATACCAATAGAAGTGGTATGCAGGGAATATGTAGAAAGAAGTATTGATGTTTTAGGGAATCTCAAGAAAAGGATTGCGGATGTATTGATAAAATCTGACAAGCCGCTCTCGACTTTCGGAATTTTTGCAGATATGCGCTTGCATGTAAATAAAAAAGAGAGAGAGGAGTGGTATAATATGATTCATGCGGCTTGCGAGCAGTTGAAAAGGGAGGGCGTAGTTGTAATGAGTGAGAGATCATATCCAGAATGTGAGGGGCCAAGCTATATGCAGTATTACTCAATTAAGAGGTGATGTTCAGTAAAAATATATGAGGAAGCTCGGACCAGTTTGATCGCCGATGACCCGAGCTCCTCAAAACGGAGTTGATTAACATGGAGATTGGGGATATGTTATATAAAAATATTTCGGAAATATTTGACGGCAAGCACTTCTCCCTGGGATTTGAGTTCAAGAACGGCAAGGTGATAATGAAGGTTGAGCGCCTCCTGCGCGATGATATGGATGATGCCTATGCCGGCATAAAGAGCATATGAGTTTGCAGTTCAGGATATCTTGCATGCCATATACTGGACTGCAGTCGCACAGTTCGAGTTAAGGTTTGACTGCATGGTGTTAGCAAGCTGTTGCGTGAAGGTTGTATCAATCCAGTGATGAGTTGCTGAATTGGTACTCAGATCAACTGTTACAACAAGCACATCTACAGTAGGACAACATGAAGTTCCGTTGAAGTTGTTGGAGTATATCACGTTGTATGTTGACACCGATGCCTGCTCATCTCTCACCGATACTCGGGGTATGCATTGTTTGAAAGCGCTACTTGCTGTAGAACACTGTCTTGCAGAATCGAACAGCGAGGAGAAGGTTATCATAAGAAGGCCGTCTGTTGTTGAATTCGCTTTCCTCTCTGCGTCAGATGCATTATAGACTGGAATTGATTGAACACAGGAAGAGTTAGTTGTATTGCAAATCTCTCCAGATGCGCAGTTTGAGCTGGAGAGACAGCACTTGCCCGAATTGCAGCAGTAGCCGTTGCTGCAGTGGTTGGACTGGCAATTCGAATTTGAGGTGCACGGTGCTCCTTTAGAGAGAAGAGAGAAAGTGTAGCATGAATAGGTTGTTGTATTGCAGTTGCCAACTGAGCAGTTTGAATTGGAGATGCAGCATTGCCCGTAGGCACAGCAGTAGCCGTTGTTGCAGTGGCTGGATTTGCAGTCTGAATCAGAAACGCAGATGTCGCCATTCTCGTTTAGAGTTTGGTTCTGCTGCCCCTGGGAGTTGTTTCCACCTTGCTGCGAGCTGTTATTCTGTTGCGTCTGCGGGGGTAGCGATATGCTAAATCTCGCATATTCATCTTCTATGGAATTCAGTGTTACCACAACTGTGCTCCCACCAAGTTTGATGGGCCGCGCTTCACCTACTTTCATTAGAAGAGTCTGCGAGTCGATTTTTAAATTTGCCGCATGAAGCTCTACATTGCTTACAAGCACTGTATGGGCAACTGTAGAACCCCCTTCAACCAGCATGAAGCTTTCCTTCCAGCTTTCCTTCATAGTGAAGTTCTTGGAGGTTGTTATAACCGAGGCTCCATCGCCCCCAATAGGGGCATTGTAGCAACCAAGAAGGAGGAGTGATGCAATAACGGCAAATATGAGGTAAATTTTCATAATGTCCTCTTTGGGATGAGGGGGTTTAAAAAAATATCTGCTGCATTCTAGCAGAAATGTATAAATAGTGCGCTAATTAAACTAAAACTGATTACATGGTAGAGACACCTTATTGGCAGATAGTATTAACAGCTCTACCTCTCCTCGCGTTCATAGTCAACCTCTCGTTCGGGGCATTCATATTCAAAAGGAAAAGAATACTTGTCAATAGGCTGTTCACGCTTCTCATGCTTGCTTTTTGCTGGTGGTGTGTCGGGGACTTCGGGATGAGGCTTGCTAGAACAAAGGCCTCTGCGATGTTGATGATGAAGTTCATTAACGTAGCAACACCGTGCATCCCGGCAATTGCCCTGGCGTTTGTGCTGGCGCTTGAGAATAAAGTCCCTTCGAGAAAACAGATTGCCTTAATGGTAATCGGCTCGCTCGTATTCATTGCCATGAACTTGACAGGCTTTCTCGTGACTGGACCGCCGGAGATAAGGAACGGCTTTGAGGTTTATATGGCTCCAACCATGTCGGTTAGCATATACAACGGTTATGTTTACTTCATGATTTACATGATAGCTTTCACTTCTTATGTGATATACCGTCTTCTAAGATTCTATAGAACCTGTGATAACGAGATGGTGAAAAAGAGGATAAGGTACATGATGCTTGGTGCGCTCATAACTGCAATTGTCACTTTCATAACTGAGTTCTTGGTTCCGCTGGGCCTTTTCCCAGTTAGTTTTGATATACCGAGCCTTGGTAGTCTCTCGACAATATTCATAACTTCACTTACATACTACAGCGTGAGGAGCAGGTGATGTGGTCATAATGGTGGAAACAGAGGAGCTGTATAACATCCTGAAGGAGAAGCTCATGAGGGACGAGCTAGAGGAAACTGTTTCCATAACTACTGATGCGGACATCCCAAAGCTCGATTTGGCACTCTTCAAATTTTTCATACAGGACAAGGGCATGAAGGGCATAATAACGTGCATCAACAGGCCGCATACTTACTATGCCAAGCTGCTGAGCGCAAATGGTATGAATCCGGATGAGATGTACTATGTTGATGCATGCAGCCCGCTCTTGCACACGCCTTCCGAGGCATTCTTCCTTGATACTGACAAACCTGAGAGGAATGTGTGGTTCGTGAGGGATATCTCCGATTTGAGCTTCCTGCAGATAGAGATATACGAAGTGGCGAAGAGACTGATTACTGCTTCTAAGGGCGCCAGGAACTTCCTCCTTGTGGATGGGCTGGTATCACTCGGCCTGTATAACGACCCGACGTCACTTGGGAAGTTCCTCCACGATTTGAGCATAAGGGCGAGGTCGTTCCACATCTACATGGCAATAATAATGGAGAAGGATGGGGCACTGTCCAATCTGATAAGGACAATCTGCGATAACAACTATCAAATCTGATTCCTAGAAGAGGGTAATATCCATTATAGTTAAATATATAAACAATAATGGATAAAAGATTGATGTGGAACTCGCCATATGGATTAACGGGAATGAGAAGCTGAAGACAGAGCTCAATATTCTAGTTTCGCAGCTTGAGATGGAAAAGAGAATGCTGGAAGATGAAGCATCGAGATTTCACAAGAAAAAGGTAGGTTCTGGGGAGTACTGGTATAAGAGCGGTGGGGGGAGCGGCAGGTGGAAGTATGTGTGCGCTGCAAAAAAGAATCCCGCGAGAGACATTGAAAAAAGGATTGAGGCAATAAGAAGAAAGGAGGAAAGAGTGAGGGAGGGCGCAAACAGCGGTGTTGTAAAGCCTCTAGGCAGGCACCTGCTTATAGACTTGGACAGATTCAAGCCTTCTGACGGTGAGGTTATAAGCTCCCTTGAGCTATACGAGGCTTTGAAGGAGCTTAAAAAATAAAATCAGGCAGGCAGCTGGTTTCCCGGCATGAGCAGCCATATCAAGAGTATGACGCTTAACACCAAGAGCAGCATGCCAACGTAAAACAGATTATTTCTCATATCCTTTGACAGCTTTGTGAACTTGAGCTGGTAGAGTTGAGTCGGCACTCCAATTATGAAACCACCAAGGAGAAGGAGGAACACTGCAGTCCAGACCAGTACTGGTGGGGAGGTCGTGTAGAATGTTGAGAATTTATCAACAAGACTCGGCGTGTTAACAATTGTTGCTATGCTCCAGATAAAGAGCAGCAAGCCTATGAGCACCATAACCGCGGATATGACCCATAGTTTCTTCGCAGTTTTTATTTTAACGAGCTCAAGAAGTATTCCATTCCAGGAGTATATCCCAATGATTGAGGATATGAATATCAAAGTTAGGCTTAGCCAGACTACCCAGAACATTCGATCACCCAAAGTCCTTTATTCGCCCATGAATTTAAACTTTATGGTTGGCTTCAGTAAACTAGGGTAATGTTTTTATACTGGGTCAGGCTAATTAATAAGCGGGTGGATACTATGGGAAAGAAACTTGTTGGAAAGGTCAGGCATTTCTTCGGCAAGATAAGTGTGGCAGTGGTTGACCTGGATGACGAGCTGAGAAACGGGGACAGGATATCAATAGAGGGACCTGCGGGAGTGACAGAACAGCTCGTTGAGTCAATGCAGATAGACAAAGAGCAGGTGGAAACTGCCGGGAGAGGTCAGTCAATAGGTCTCAAAGTTGGTTCAACGGTGAAGGAAGGGGATGCGGTTTATATACTGGGCGAGTGATTCTTTTATTTGCACGCCAGAGAGGAACTCGCAGAGTACTTCATTATTGTTAATATCTATACTACTTGCTGAGGCCATGCTAGGATTATACAAAGGCCTCAGATATATTTTTAAGTTGTGGGCAGTTTATCTATATTTATGCTAAAAAATGAGACGGGGCAGGTGGGAATCGAGTACATGGCAATCCTCGTGCTGTTCCTCATCATAATAATTCCAGTCATGTACATTGGTATGATGGATATACAGCTTCAGGGCCAGACTTCACAGGCGAAGGTTGCGGTTGATTCAATAGCAGACACAGCTGACAGGGTTTACGCCCAGGGACCCGGCACAATAACTACTGTTGAGGTATACCTGCCAGTGGGAATAAACTACGCCGGCTTCACCAGTCACGAAGTCAATATAAACATGAATTTGCCAACGGGCGGTGCTACGGATGTGTATTCGCTTGCAAGGGGAAATCTGACCGGCACCATGCCCACGCTGCCAGGCAGGCATGTTCTTGTTGTTAGCATGAACTCAACCGGTATTGTCGCCATACAGGAGGCAACTTCATGAGGGGAAGTAAGGCTCAGGCGGGAATTGAATTTATGATCTGCGTAGCTTTTTTGATTATGATTATGATATTGCTGACAATATACTCCGTAGGCAAGCAGAGCGAGGAAACTAGCATTGAGGCAAAGCTGGGATCCGAAAAAATATGCTGGCAGGTTTCAAACCTTATAAACACGGCAATGTATGCGCGCGGGTATCACGCTGAGTTCAGCCTCCCCGCGAAGATAAATGGGCTGGAATACAACCTTACAGTAGCAAACAATACAGTGATGGTTGATTACAACGGGCACAGTTGCATATATGGGATAACTGTGATTAACATAAGCTACAAGAGTTCCGGGTTCGCCACGCCAGCTCCTTTCTACAACCTTTCAGGAGGGGGAGATTTTTCTATAGACAATACCGATACCGGAATTGTCATCTGCAACAGGAGTGCCAGCGGGTGCTGACATGGGTAATGCCAGTATAGCTTTAGAACCGATGCTTTTTTATGCCAGCTTCAGCAAAGTTAGAGATATAAAGCGCATATGCCAAATGAGGATATAGCGTGGTGTTTATGGCGGAGAAAAAGCCGAAAAAGAAAACCGAGCAAAAGACTGAGCCTGTGGAGGTAAAAGTAGTTTTGGCTGAGCCTGCGGGGGTAAAAGTAGTTTTAGAGAAAACCGAGCCTAGTGGGGGGGAGGAAGTTTCCGAAAGAGTTGAAACTGTTATAGACAGGCTTGTGGAGTATGTGCAGAAGAAAGGCAAGGTTGACGTGAAGGAAGTCGCCAATGCCATGGCTCTGGAGAAGGACCAGGTTGAGGAGCTGGCCGAAGTTCTGAAAGATAGCGGAATGATGGATATTAACTACACACTTCTCGGTACATTCCTCATTGCAAAAGAGCCCCCGAAAGAGAAGGCGAAAGTGGAGGAGAAAAAGGAAAGGGGCCAGATGGCGAGCATGATGGTCGCCCTAGACAGGGATTTGAGGGATTCACGCAAGAGCTTCAAATTTGTTGAGCAGAACATAAGAAAAAGGTTGGAGAAGGATGATGCTATAGTGGGCGAGCTGGAGGGCAAGGTGCATGACGTTTCCATTGCGGACATGGAATACCTGCTCAGAGAGGCCAGGGAGCTCAGGGTTGTCACAAAGCATTTCAGAAAGGATATAAGGGATTTGAGGGAGAACGTTAAAAAGTTTCATGAGAAGGTGAAGAAATTGGAGGTAGAAACAATGAAGGCCGAACAGGAGAGGCTAGGCCCGCGCAAGCCATGGTACTACCCGCTCTCCATGTTTTTCACTAGGTTAAAAAACACATTCAAGAGGCGATAATATGAAAATTCTGGATAAGTATACGATAACGAGTGAGAAGGTTCCTGCAGAAGTGACCATAAGCGAAAGTTCTGATGATTATGTCAACAACTACGAGATAAAGCAGATAAAGGTAAGCAAGGCCACAGACCTCATGCTCCAGCATCTGAAGGAGATGGTGATAGGCAACGTGGAGATAAAAGTTTCAGAGATTCTTGACCCCAATGAGGTTGAAAACATAAAGAGAAAGTTCAAGGAGAAGGCGCAGGAACTCGTGGACAAGGAGATAACAGATGCCAGCGCCAAAGATAAGGAGGTGCTCATAGGGAAGCTCATACAGGATATGCTGGGGCTAGGGGAACTGGAGCTGCTGCTCGCGGACAATGAGCTTGAGGAGATTGTGGTAAACTCGTCAAAGGAACCGGTGTGGGTGTACCACAAGAGATTCGGCTGGCTTAAGACAAACCTTGCCATGAAGAGCGAGGAGCAGATTGCCAACTACGCATCCATAGTGGGGAGGAGAGTCGGTAGGCAGATAACCAATCTCAACCCACTGATGGACGCGCATCTTACTACCGGAGACAGAGTTAATGCAGTTGTATTCCCTATATCCACAAAGGGAAATTGCATAACAATAAGAAAGTTCGCAAAGAATCCATGGACAATAATCCACATGCTCGACCCGTCAATAAAAACGCTGAGCATAGATGTTGCATCACTTCTCTGGATGTGTGTGCAGTATGAACTGAACACTCTGATAAGCGGAGGTACTGCAAGCGGTAAGACGTCATTCCTAAACGCAATACTTGTTTTCACCCCTCCAAACCAGAGAGTGATATCCATAGAAGATACAAGAGAACTTTATCTGCCTGAGTTCCTTCACTGGACTCCTCTGACAACAAGACTGCCAAACCCAGAGGGAAAAGGAGAAGTAACAATGCTTGACCTCATGGTGAACTCCCTGAGGATGAGGCCTGACAGGATTGTGCTGGGAGAGATGAGGAGGCAGAGCGAGGCTGAAGTGCTGTTTGAGGCAATGCACACGGGTCATGCGGTGTATGCAACACTGCATGCAGATGATGCCAGGCAGACCAAGAACAGGCTGACGACACCGCCCATATCTCTGCCTGAGAGCATGCTGGGTGCGCTGCACCTAATCGTTGTGCAATACAGGCAGAGGAGAACAGGCATAAGGAGGACCTTTGAAGTTGCGGAGGTTGTTCCTCAGGAGAATAAGGTATTCATCAACAGGATATTTGCTTGGGATGCAAGGAACGACACCATGGAAAAGGTGGGCGATTATGTCAGGATAATGGACGAGCTCGGCCTTTTCGCGGGTATGAACAACAAGGAGATAAATGCTGATTTGGAGGAGAGGAAAAAAGTGCTCGATTACATGCTTAAGAACAAGATATATGATGTGAACGATGTGGGCAGGGTCGTTGCAGCCTTCTATAGAGAAAAGGAAAGGCTGATGGATATGGTGAAGAAAAACACCGAGCCCTCGAAGGTTATGAAGATGGGAGTGGTTAGATGAACATACCGCTTAGCCTCCTTCCACAGAAGGTGCTGACGAACCTCTCAAAGCATGTGGAGGGAATTGGGGAGTTCATATCTTCACTGCTCCCGAATCTTAGGCTGGAGCTCATGCAGGCAAATGTGGAGATGCCTCCAAGGAGATACGCTTCCATAGCGCTCATTTCTGCGACTTTCAATTTTATTTTTATAACATTTATAATCATAGCTGCTGGTTTTGCCACAAAAAGACAGGTGGTTCTGCTTGGCATTTTCGCAGGCATTCTTGTCTGGATTGCCTCGTTCTTTACAATATTGTTCTACCCTGCGGTAGTTGCTAGAAGAAGGACAAGAGATCTTGAGACGAGCCTAATACCGGCTTTGAGGCAGCTCCTGATAAACATCAAGTCAGGAGTCCCGCTTTTCCAAGCCATGACAAGTGTCAGCACCGGCTACGGACCAGTTTCAGGAGAGTTTGCAAAAATGGTTGGAAAGATGAATGCAGGGGTGGCGCAGACCGATGTGCTCAATGAGGCAAGCATGAGGAACCCCTCATTCCGCTTCCGAAGAGTTTTATGGCAGATATCCAATGCACTGAAGGTCGGCTCCGATGTGGGGAGTGCCATTGAGGAGATGATAAACGAGCTCACCAAGGAAAGGATAGCCGAAATACATAGGTACGGGCAGGAGCTCAACCCCTGGGTTATGATATACATGGTGCTCGCAGTTGTGCTGCCTTCGCTGGGGATAACAATGATAATAATAATAATGTCGTTCATGAATGTGCTAATACCCGTAACTATCTTTCCAGCAGTTTTCCTCTTTCTCCTTGGATTCCAGCTTTTTTTCATAAGCTTTGTAAAGAGCAGGAGGCCTCAGGTAGATTGATATGAAAATAACTGATAGATTCTTCACGTCCCTTTCGCTTGTATACCCTTCAGCCTTTATCAAAATGGTAACGAAGCTCATGATTCAGGGAGGGCTGAAGGCGAAGCCGAAGGCGTATCTGGGAAATGGTTTCTTCTGGTCCGTAATATTTGCAGTTGTAGCATTTGAGGTTGCGATAACCTTTCTTGAGCCGAGATTTGCCTGGGTGGTGGGAGTTGCCGTGTGGGCGGGTGTTGAGTTTTTATTCTACCTCCTTCTTGTTGCCACTGCTGACAACAGGGCTGTGAAAATAGAGGAAGTGCTTCCAGATGCTCTGCAGACCATCTCGGCAAATGTCAGGGCGGGAATGACCACGGAAAATGCCATATGGATGGGAGCAAGGCCGGAATTCGGCCCTCTGGAGGATGAGATAAAGATTGTGAGCAGCAAATGCTTCGGAGGTAAACCAATATCCCAGGCTTTGCTGGAGATGTCCGAGGGGGTGAAGTCTTCAACACTTGAAAGGGCGGTGAAGCTGCTCGTTGGGGGAATTGAGATGGGTGGTGAGATAGCGCCCCTGCTGGATGAGGTTGCGCGCGACATAAGGAGCACCAGCACGCTGAAGAAGGAGGTGCTTAACGCAACCCTTATGTACACCATATTCATAATCTTCAGTTCTGTCCTAGCGGCTCCTGTGCTTTACGCATCGTCGCTTTATTACTCCGAGATGAGCCTCGCTATAATGAGTAACAGGGTGAGCATACCCGAGAACATGCCAGCTGCTATGGGAGGGTCTTTCAGCGCTTTTATGAAGGGAGGCGGAAAAGGAACAACCATAAGCCCGGATCAGATTAGCATGTTTGCCATTGCCTGCATAGCTTTGACTACAATATGCGGCGCATTTATATTGGCTCAGATAAGATACGGCAGGATTACGAGAGGTCTGAAGCTTGTGCCAATATTCCTTATATGCGCCTTGACAATATTTTTCGTAGCTCACGCAATATTCCAAAGTGCATTCAGCGGCATTATGGCAAGGTAAGTATTTAAAACTAAAATACGAAAATAGGATGGTGATGAAATGAAGGGTCAAACCTCTCTGGAATATCTTATAACCTACGGCTGGGCGATTATTGCAATATCCGTTATAATAATGCTGCTTTTCTATCTGGGTGCCTTCAACCCCGCGGCATGGGTTCCGGTGAGAAATGAGGCAATTGGGCTGAGCGTCTTTGGGGTAACTGACTTCACAGTAAATGGGACAGGAACGATAACGCTGTTTCTTGTGAACAATGCGCAGTCTTCTGTCAACCTCACAGATATCCAAATTCAAGGCGCTTCGCTCACAGATGTGGGTCCGACTCTGCCTAGACTCATGAGCCCGGGGTCGAATTTTACAGTGGCGGGCAACTCTACAATCTCGGGAACAAGGGGCGATTCATTCTACAACACCAAGATTGAGTTCAACTACACAGTAATCAAAGGGGCATCGCATATAGACTCGGGAATGCTGAGGGGAAAGATAGACTAGGTATATTTTTACTTAACTTTTCTGCAGTTCCGCTAGTTCACTATCCATATGAAGAAGTTGAGAACGGTTGCAAAGGTCAGCCAGAGTAGGTATGGAACCTGCAACAGCCCAGCGGTTTTTGAAATTCTGTAGAACTTTATGATTGTAACCGCAATTGCAATCCACAGCAGGACTATGCATATGAATCCAAGGAGTGGGGACTGCAGGCCGAAGAAGAGGATGGACCAGAGAATGTTAAGCACAAGCTGCACTCCGAAAATCAGAAGAGAGTTTTTCACATTCTTCTTTTTAATACCCCTCTCCCATACGAGGTATGCTGATACGCCCATAAGGAAATACAGGACGGTCCACACCGGGCCGAAAAGCCAGTTGGGTGGGCTGAAGCTAGGCTTTAGGAGTTCGTGGTACCAGCCCTCAATTGAGGGAATTGTGAAAAATGCGCCTATGACTCCTGCCAGCTCGCATAGCAGAATTGCAAAGATAAGCATGAATTTATTCTTCATTCAACCACCTTAGAGTATTTAGCTTGATAACTAATTTAAACCTCCCCCAACAATATTTTCTCATGGAGTTCAGCGTGCTTGCAGAGGCATATGAGAAGCTCGAGGCAACCAGAGGGAGGCTGGAGATGATGGCCATACTCTCAGAGCTTTTCAAGAAAGCCAAGCCGGATGAGATTGACAAAATAATCTACCTCAGCCAGGGAGTTGTCGCCCCTCCTTTTGAAGGAATTGAAGTTGGATTGGGAGAGAAGTTTGTTGAGGAGGCAATATCGGTTGCAACTGGTTATTCAAGAAATAAGGTGGAGGAGAGTTACAGAAAAACTGGAGATTTGGGAAAGACTGCCGAGGAGCTTTTATCATCGAAGAAGCAGATGTCCCTCTTCTCCCATCCTCTTTCTGTTCAGAAGGTGTTTGACAACTTCATGAAGATGGCTAAGACCGGGGGGGCCGGAAGCCAGGATACGAAGATAAAAGGGCTGGTGGAGCTGCTGAACAATTCCAATCCGAAGGAGGTAAGGTATATCACACGCTTCCCAATTGGAAAATTGAGGCTGGGCGTAGGAGACCCGACAATACTGGATGCACTTTCCGCTTACGAAGTTGGCGACAAGAGCCTGAGAGAGGAGCTTGAGCGAGCCTATAATTTATGCTCTGACCTGGGGCTTGTTGGCCGAACCCTTTTTTCTGACGGAATTGAGGGGATAAGAAAATTCAAAATCAAGGTTTTCAACCCAGTCAGGCCCGCACTTGCAGAGAGGCTTCCCAGCGCTGAGGAGATAATTGAGAAGCTTGGGAAATGCGCTGTAGAGCGGAAATATGATGGGTTCAGGTGTATCGGAGGATTTACACCAATCTACGTAAAGGGTAAGGGAATAATTTCAGTTAGGGATGTAAAGGTCGGTGACTTGGTTCTTACCCACAAGGGGAATTTCAAAAAAGTGGTAGCCAAAAATAAGAGGAGAATTGACAAAGGTGAACGAGTATTCCGGGTTCAGACATTTCTAGGTAATTCTTTCAGGATAACAGAGGGACATAAAATTCTGGTTCATGTTGGCAGCAAAGATGAATGGACTCCAATCGAAGATGTCAGTAAGGATGCTGAAGTCGTATTTCCAATTCCAAATATCTCTGAAAATAGGGCAATTCCACGTGAAATGGAGCTGATAGACGGGGCGGGTTATAGGAAAAAAATAAAACTTAACAAAAAATTCTACAGATTTATGGGTTTCTGGATTGGCGATGGATATACCAACGATTATCACAACACGGAGAGAATCGGGCTTATTTTCAATCAAAAGACTGAGCGTGATTTATGCGATTTCTATAAAGAGATAATTTCTGATGAGCTAGGGATAACAAGAATATCAGAAAATATCCACAACGGTGCCATCTATTTATACTGGAGGGATCCTCCCTTCAAAGAATGGCTGTCTAAGAATTTTAGAAGAGAGTGGAAAGGTAAAATGTTGCCGGCCTGGTTTGCCGATATATCACGAGAGAATTTTTTGGAATTTTTGGAAGGATGGATGGAAGCGGATGGACATGAGGACTCCATTGGAAGAGCAAACATAGTGACAAAGGAGCGAGACCTTGCAACCTTTGCCCAGCTTATTGCCCTAAAATTCAAAATTCCTTTAGGGGTAAAAAAGTTCAGAGCGCTCGGCAAGACATACTTCAAGATTGTTGTACCAAAAACCAATCGACGCGTCAGAATCGATGATAACATAGTGTACGTACGAATTCTAAGAAAAGAAGTCGTAAAAAGACCTGATCCAAGGACGAATGTTTATAACCTCCAAGTTGAAGATGATGAGAGTTATTGCACTACGATGCTTGCATTGCATAATTGCCAGATACACAAGCAAGGAGACAAGGTCGAAATATTCTCAAGAAGGCTGGAGAGGATGACGCAGATGTTCCCGGAGATAGTTGCAGGAGTGAAGAAGCAGGTTAAGGCAAAGGATGCAATTCTCGAGGGTGAGGCGCTTGCCTACAACGAAACTAGCGGCGAGTATTACCCCTTCCAGCTCACCATGCAGAGAAAGAGGAAATACGATGTGAAAGAAAAAGCTGAGGAGTATCCCCTGAAGCTGTTTGCTTTTGATGTCCTTTATGCAGACGGGGAGGACTACACAAGGCATCCCTATCATGAGAGAAGGAAGAAGCTTGAGAAGTTCATTGCTGCAGGTGAAGTGATAAAACTCTCTGAGATGACAATCACTGACAACCCAAAGAAGCTCGAGGAGTTCTTTGAGGATTCAATTGAGAAGGGGATGGAGGGGATAATCGCAAAAGATTTGAATGCACAGTACAATGCGGGAGCAAGAAAATTTGCGTGGATAAAACTGAAGAGGTCATACAAGGGAGAGCTTGCAGACGCCGTCGACTTGGTGATAATCGGCTATTTCCTCGGGAAAGGCATGCGCGCAAAATTCAAGTTCGGCGGATTGCTCTGCGCTGTGTACGACGAGAAAGAGGATATGTTCAAATCGATAACAAAAATAGGAACAGGCTTCTCTGAAGAGCAGATGAAGCAGTTTGAAGAGATGCTTGGGAAAATAAAAGTTGAACACAAGCTTGCAAGGGTTGATTCGGATATAAAGCCTGACTTCTGGGTTGATTTGAAATATGTTGTGGCAGTCGCTGCAGACGAGATAACGCGCTCCCCAACGCATACTGCTGGAAAAACCAGTGAGGACAGCGGATATGCCCTGCGCTTCCCGAGAATGATGGAGCTGCGCGAGGACAAATCACCTGAGGAAGCTACAACCGTCCAGGAGATAATTGAGATGTACAAGATGCAGAAGAGAATTCAGCTCGAGGAAGCCTAGGCTTAAAAACACGTCTGAAAATCCTAATTTTGGAGCTAACGTAATGCAGTTATGCAATACGCGAACATTGGAAAAAATTCAACCTGCAAAATTCACGTCGTAGAATTTCAGCAAAAAATGCAAAAAATTTCAAAACCGAAAGGTATTTAAACATGTATAAATGAAAAGTTAAATTGGCGATCAGTATGGAAGGTTTAATAAAATCCGTTATAGGTGAGCGTGACTCATCGAACGTCGAAGATTTTGGAAGCGAACAGATAAAAATCGTAACAGTGGGAGTAGGCGGAGCGGGCAACAACACAATAAACAGGTTGATAAGAGCCGGCGTAAAGGGCTGCAACCTGTTAGCGGTAAACACAGACAAGCAGCACCTCAATATGATAGATGAGAAGGCCAAGAAGATTCTCATCGGCAAAACCCTAACAAAGGGGCTAGGTGCTGGAGGATACCCCGAGATAGGAACAAAGGCCGCAGAGATCGACAGGCCCCTCCTTGAGAAGGAGCTTTCTGGTGCTCATCTTGTTTTCATATGCGCTGGTATGGGTGGAGGAACAGGCACTGGAGCGGCTCCGGTGATTGCTGAAATAGCCAAGGAGCAGGGCGCAATAACAGTTGCCATGGTCACTTATCCATTCAACCTTGAGAGGGCAAGAAGAGTGAAGGCAGACGAGGGAATTGGCAAACTGAGAAGAGTCACCGATTCTGTGATAATTCTGGACAACAACAGGCTTGTTAAGATAGTTCCGAACCTGCCAATGAACGAGGCATTTTCTGTTGCGGATGAGATACTTGCAAAGGCAATTGGAGGCTTAGTATGGACTATAACCCAGCCAAGCCTGATAAACATAGACTTTGCTGATGTTAGGTCAATAATGGGTGGAGGCGGAGTCGGCTTCATAGCAGTTGGAGAGGGCAAGGGAACTGACAAGGTTACCTCGGCAGCAGAGGGAGTTCTGAAAAACAGGCTGCTGGATGTTGACTTTGAAGGAGCAACCGGTGCGCTGATACACATCTCCGGTGGATCTGACCTGACGCTTGGTGACGCAATAAAGGCAGGAGAAATAGTCACTGAGAGGATGGACCCGCATGCAAATGTGAAGTGGGGAGCCAGGTTGATGCCGGGCTACGACGGAAAGCTTGAGATAGTTGCAATAGTGACTGGAGTGAAGGGAGCCAGCATAATGGGCAAGCCATTTGAAGAAGCAAAGGAGCCGGCGCCATACTCTGACATAGAGGTAATCGGTTAGTTTTTTATTTTTATTTCCTGAACAGGTGACCAGAATGGAGATAAAAGAAAGAAAGGGAGTAGCTTTGAGAAGCATACTCGAGAGCATGAACCGCGAGCTTGACGACGACGGCAGCGGGTGATGTTTTTTTGGTATAGTATCTATAGGAAAAGGTGTTATTATGGATAGTTTAATTGAATCGGCGTTGAGGAATACGGGCCAACTGCCCGAGGAACAAAAATACGATAAACTAGAAGATAGTAGGATTAGAATCTGTGTAGTGGGAGTAGGAGGAGCAGGGTGCAACACAATAAGCAGACTAGCGAGGATGGGGATAAAGAGCGCGGATACCTTAGCTATAAACACTGACTACAAGCACCTCCAGATAACTGAAGCCGACAAGAGGCTTCTTATCGGGAAGAGCATAACCCGAGGGCTGGGTGCAGGTGGTTTCCCCGAGATAGCGATGAAGTGCGCTGAGGCGAGCAGGGACAAGCTGAGAGAGGAGCTTGCCAACAGCGAGCTTGTGTTCATAGCAGCAGGTATGGGTGGAGGAACAGGCACAGGAGCGGCTCCTATAGTTGCTGAAATAGCCAGGGAGCAGGGTGCCATAGTAGTTGCGATAGTGACATACCCATTCTCCCTTGAGAGGGCCAGGATACAGAAGGCAGAGTGGGGTCTGGAGCAGCTCAAGAAGAATACCGACACCGTGGTTGTGATTGACAACAACAGGCTGGTCAGCTATGTGCCAAACCTTCCGATGAACCAGGCGTTTGCAGTGGCGGATCAGGTAACTGCAAGAGCAGTGAAAGGCATATCGGACACAATAATGTTCCCCAGCCTTGTAAACATCGACTTCGCAGACATAAGGGCAATAATGAGCAATGCAGGAGTGTCAGTAATATCGGTGGGAGAGGGTAAGGGCACGGACAAGGTGAATTCAGTTATCCACAACACTCTGGAGCACCCGTTGCTTGACGTGGATTACACTGGGGCAAAGGGAGCACTGATACACATATCGGGAGGCCCGCAGCTCACACTAGGGGAGACAACTCAGATAGGAGAAGGCCTTACAGCTGCATTCGACCCAAATGCAAATGTTATTTGGGGAGCTAGACTGTCTCCTGAGATGGGCAACGACGTGGTTGTCACTGCAATAATGACAGGCATAACCTCGCCGCATGTCATGGGCAAGATAAAAGAAGACCAGAAAGCCCTTGACAAGACTGCTTTTGAGATAGACAGTATACAATATCTCTAGGTTTTTTTCTTTTTTCTGTTCTTTTTCTTTATTTTAAGAAGCTTGGCAGAATTGAGTTTATCAAAGGATATGACGATTCAATCCAAGCTCCTGCAGCAATTAGGAGAGTTGCAAGAATGAGAAGCTTTGCAACGTCAATAAGAATTATTTTGAGAACCGCCCATCTCCTGTATGCCCTCCTCTCTATGGCAACTGAGAGTATACCTCCGGCAACGCTTGCAAAGAAGAAACCAGAGAACTCGCATATTCCGTGGGGCAGCAGCTTCAGAATGCCACTGAAAGAGCCGGCAACGAAAGCTGCAGGGTAGGAGAGCACTCCAAAAGAGCTGAAGCTGCCCATGTTCTGCCTTATCACGCCTTCGAGGAAAATCCCCACAACAGCAGCATTCAGGACAAGCAGGAATATTGCGCCCACGCTGTAAACAAGCGAGAAGAGCACCATGGTGAGCATGAGCTGGAAGTTGTGCAGGAATATGCCAAGGAAGCTTACGTCGGGAACAGTGTTTGATATAAACTGCAGGTCGCTGAACATGCTTTTTGAGGCCTCTGCGGACATTACTGAGGAGGTGAAGGCAAAGCCAAGTATGCAGCCGAAGAAGAAGTACATGTAGAGCTTTATTATGACGTTGTAAGTATTCACTATGCCTTTCACTCCTTTATCAATCCTGCCTTTTGGTGCTGCTGAAATGAGCGCTATGTATATCTCCTCCTCCTTCTCCTCGTATATTGTCATTCTCAGGAAGAAAGGTATTGCAGGAATCACAGTGAGGGCCACAATGAAAAATCCCATCGGAGCTGAGTGAGCCATGTTTGCGAGTATCACCGAGACGCATACGAATATGAAGCCGAGAGCGGCCACACGGAACGGATTCTTTCGAATTTTCCTCATTGGAAATATGCGCTCGACAACCATAGAGTATTACCTCACGAAAATAGGGAGCAGAACCCTTAGAAAGAGGAGTATTGCCACAAACATCAGAGCCAGCCAGGGTAATGAGGAGTATTGCTGTTCTGCAGCAGTTTTGGCGTTACTCGGAGCCTCCTTTTGGATAACGCAAGCCCCACAGTCCTGGGGGCATGAGGAGCATGTCTCCCCTTTACCGCAGGCTCCATCACCGCAGGACTGCTGCGGTTGACTCGGGATTTGCACCTGCGGAGGCGCTGGGGCGGAGAGGGTCGTCCTGTTTGAGACAAACTTATAGCCATAGGTAACATAGCTGTAATTTCCCTCCTCATCTGCAAGATAGCTGCCGTCCCCAGTTTCGTTTGTATTGAGGGTCAACCTCGCACCTGAGGGGGTTAATATGTCAACTTTTGCACCCGCAATTGGATTTCCGTCATCCCCGCTGATTTTTATCCTGGCAACGCTGCCGGAAGTTATATTTTCAGGAGCGTCAAGGCTTGCATTAACAGTTCCAGTGGAGTTGAATGTAGGGAGGTAGCCGCAAACCCCGATGATGCAGTTTCCAACGCAGCAGTCATTGAAGCCCGAACATTTCTCATTGATAGGCTTGCACGCCTTTCCGCCTACGTTATAACTGATGCCAAGGATAGCAGTGCCGTTAGGCGTAATCTGGTTAAGCTCCAGGTTTATATCGCCGTTACTGTTCCCGTTGAGGCCCAGGATTTTCGGCTCATTTAAGCCCGGGCTCACCAGTATTCCTGAAACAAAGAAAGTCGCGCTGTCCTTTGCAATTCCGACCATTTTAACCGCATATTGCGAGCTGTTAAATGTGAAGTTGTACCGCTGGCCCAGAACAAGCGGAACTGTCTCTGCATAAGTAATTGGAACAAGCAGAAGCAAGAGGATAGCTAGCACTTTTTGCGAATTCATGAATAGATAATGCTTTCAATATTTAAATAGTTAAGTTAATAATATGGAAGTGGTGAGTAGATGGAGCTGTTGGGAAAGGCTTTGGAAGTTCTGCCCATAATCTATGATTCCAAGAATGGGTCGATAACGCTGCATGAGAGCGGGCTGGATATAAGGGCGGGGAGTAGGATTCAGGCGCCATTCAATTATGTGGAGTCAATCACAGAGGAGAAGAAACTCGCCCTCCTTAAGAGTCAGGCAGTCATGGTGGTGTACAACCTACTTGGGGAAAAGTTCGAGGTTAGGTTCATCATTGTAGAGAACCATCTTGCAATTCTCAGGAAGGCATGCGGCAAGTAGACTATTCCGCAAGTATGCTCCTCAACGCGGTTATCTTCAGGTTCTTGTCTGTCACCTCTATATCATTGTCAAATGTTACTGCTTCATTTGCGGATTCCAGATATAGCAGTGACTTGAATTCACCGATGAGTTGGACTATATTCTCTTCCGTGTAGAGGTATGTGTCAAACCAGCCTATTGCTCCCAACAGGGTTGAGCAAGCCATCCATTTCAATGGATGGTAGTTGACAGTAGTATGTTCCTGCGTCTGTTGCCTTGCAGCCTGTGGAGTGCAGGAGCTTATTCAGGAGCAGAATGTGAGCGCAGGGAGGAAGAGCTTCATTTTCATGAAGAGAAAGGTTTATATATAACCAGTATTATAACACTATATGCTTATGTATATAATATTATAATAATTATAACATAATCCGGAAGATGGTATGATCCGGAAAGGTGAGGATATGGAGGAAATTAGATTCAAGATTTTAGATACTCTAACAAGAGACTTGAGTAGTGGTACGTCTATAAACGAGCTAACCGGCAATATCGGCAAGTTATATAACAGTGCTCATTATACTGCTTATTACAAAACTATATATGATAAGATCCATGAATTGGAGAAGCAGAATATTATTAGTCTAGCGAAAATAGGGAATGTTTCAATACCAAGAATCAATTTTGACAATTATCTTACGATAGACTTCTTGACAGAGATGGAATTAAGGAAAAAGCAGACCTTTTTGGAGAAAAACACTGAGACGGGGATGCTTTTTTTGGAAATAGAGACTTACTTTAAAGAATTTTATTTCATAAAGTCGATCTCTATAATCGACCCGGAAAAAAACATTAAGTTGAACAGGGCTGAGTTCCTATTTATATTAAACGGGTTATATGAACACAAGGAAAAGCCCGGGCTGCAGGAAGCAATACAAAACGAAATAGCCCAGATTTATTCAATCATGGAGATGCTTCAGAGAATACATAATATAAAATTAGACTACCTAATCTTAAACAAGAAAGAATTTACCGAATTGCTAAAAAGAGAGGAAACTAACCCACTTAAGGAGATGCTTTCGAATAAGGTAGCATTCTTCGCGCCACAAGCATTTTGGGTGGATATTAAAACCATTTTATCCGAGGGTATCCAAATTAAAGCAATAGAAGAGACAAACCCAGCAAAGATAGCGGAACAAGACCTGATCTACAATCTAATTAGGTTTGGCTACAAGGAGTTCGGTCCAAGGATAAAGGAAGGGAAAAAGATTTGCATAGAAACTATTATCACCTCCCTATTATTGCGAAACAATGCAAGAAGAATACAGATTATCCCAACACTTTTAGCAAAAAACAGATACAATTATAATTCGCTTATCTTCCTGTGCAAAAAATATAACAAGCTTGAAAAATTGTTTGGATTAATCAGGGGATTAAACAAGATAAAGCCAAGCACTGAAACCGAGACTGCCATTAAAATGATTGAAGCTATGGGAATAAAAGAGGAGAAAATTGATGAAAAAAGTATAAAACAAAAAATGGAGTTGTATAATGCCATCTAAAAAAGAGATCTCTAGAAAAGAATTGCTTGACCTCTTGGAAGTCGTAGATAAGGAATTCGATAGACCTATTGATATAACTGCTGTTGGGGGCACTGCGATGACGTTGCTCTATTTAAAATCTTCAACTATTGATGTGGATTTTGATTTCAGAAGCGATGATGATAGAAAAAGGTTTGAGAAAGTACTAAAAGGTATACCGCATGGATTTAGAATAGATCGCTTCTGCGGAGGATTCATCTTCTTTCAGCAATTGCCAGCCGATTATTTTGAGAAAAGCATCAGTATACCGCACAGATTCAGGAGTATCAGGTTATATGCGCTTCATCCGCTGGACATAGTTGTAAGCAAGATTGGAAGGCTGGATGAACGGGATGTAGAGGATATAGAATCCTGCATCAAAGAATACAAGCTAGAAAAAAGTCAAGTAAAAAAGAGGGCAAAATCTGTTAGATATGCCGGTCATGAGGAGAATTATGGAATTAACTTGCAGTATGTATTGAGAATGTTAAATAAACCCTGAATGGTTACACCCATCTGCTTTTACTCTTTCAATCACTATACGACAACAGCTCCATTTGAGTCTATGTAACCATGGTTGCATAACAATTGAGAAGTTGTTTTATACTTCCAGCGAGATGTGTGGATTTGGACTTTACTTAACAAAAAAAGAATGTTTAAATATCCAACCGCACCAATAAGAGCATGGGAGGAAATCTTTCTTTTTCTGTAAACTGTAGAGGTGGATGAATGGAAAGACGAGAAGCATGCGGGGTATTTGGAATTTATTCCTTCAGGAAGGATGAGGTTGCGCTGCCCGTGTACAACGGCCTGATTGCCATACAGCACAGAGGGCAGGACAGCGCAGGAATTGCCACATTTGACGGCAAGAGCATTCACCTGAAAAAAGGCATGGGACTCACCTCAGACGTCTTTTCAGAAGATGACCTGCTGGCAATGAAGGGGACAATCGGCATAGGAAGCGTCAGGTACCCCACCTGCGGAACCTCTTCCCTGAGGGATGCTCAGCCGTTCAAGGTGGACCTCCCGAGGGAGGGCATAGCTATTGCCCACAACGGAAATTTAGTAAACTTCACTGCGCTGAAGGATGAGCTGAACAGAGGGGGCATGCCGGTTATTTCAAGCTGCGATTCAGAGATAATTCTAAAAGTTCTTGCAGATGAACTCAACAAGACAGAGGATATTTTCCAAGCGGTATCAAAAGTTATGAAGAGGCTTGAGGGGGCATACTGCGAGGTTGTTTTAACCGGCAGAGGTGAGCTTATTGCCTTCCGGGACCCGAATGGATTCAGACCGCTGTGCTTTGGAAGGAATGAGGACTGCATAATATTTGCATCCGAGAGCGTTGCGCTTGACATAAACGACGTTGAGCTGACAGAGCAGGTGAAGCCAGGAGAAGTCATAGTTGTAAATGAAAAAGGGGTTGAGAGGAGGCTTGTTGCGAAAAGCGAGAAGAGGCACTGCATGTTTGAGTATGTGTACTTCTCAAGACCGGACTCAATTCTTGATGCGGGCAGCGTATACAACATCAGGGTGGAGCTTGGAAAGAACCTTGCAAAATCACACCCGGCAAATGTGGATGTTATCATACCTGTGCCTGACACCTCGAGACCTGCAGCCGAGGGATTCTCACGGGAGAGCGGCATAAAGATGGAGGAAGGTTTGATAAAGAATAGGTATATCATGCGAACATTCATAATGCCGGAGCAGAGCATAAGGGATGATGCAATAAAGAAGAAGCTCAACCCGCTGAGAGCAATTCTGAAGGGAAAGAAGATTGTCGTCATAGATGACAGCATAGTGAGAGGAACTACGACAAACAAGCTTGTCAAGCTGCTGAAGGGTGCGGGAGCAAAAGAGGTTCATGTGAGGATAACCTGCCCGCCGATTATCTCACCGTGCTTCTACGGTGTGGACATATCAAGCCATTCTGAGCTGATTGCATTCAGGTGCAACGGCGATGTTGAGGAGATAAGGAAGATTCTCGGGGCGGATTCTTTAGGCTACCAGACAATAGACGGGCTTGCCAAGGCGATTGGGATTGGCAAGGAAAACCTGTGCATGGCCTGCTTGAATGAGGATTACCCGACTCCTGGTGCTGCAAAAATAGCAAAGGAGATGAAGAAGAGGAGCGGGGAGGAGATAAAGGAGAAGAAAAGGTACTGGGAGATATAGACTACCACCGCTAAAGCATGTGGGCTTTCCCTCTATATTGTTGTAAATAACGAATTTAGCGGTAAAATTAATATATTCTAAAGTAAATAAATAGTTAAATTTATATACTTATTTAACTATATTTTTATCATGTGGTTAAATTTAAGCAAAAATGAGGTATTGGCACTTGAGGAGCTTTGCTTTGGTAGTCTTAACGCCGGCCAACTTGTGGAAACTCTTGGAAAGAAGAACAGTTTTGTTTCCAGAATACTGAACAAGCTGGAGGAGAAAGGCTTGATCATACGAAAAGGTCGGGAAGTCAGCCTATCGCCCGCGGCGCACTCACAAAGCTTCAAGAAGCTATATGATTCCAGACCAAACGCAAAAATCGAGAGTTGGCTATCTGGGAATTCAATGAGCGTTTTGTTGGTTCTAAGCGGAGCTAATGAAGTGGCAGATTTAAAATTGCTCGAG
>JACCLF010000032.1 GCA_013425405.1 Microcaldota archaeon
CGCTTGATGGCGGAGCCAATATACTAAATTACACAGCGGGTGTAATCATCTCGCCAGGCTCCTCAGTTGTTGTGAACCTGACAGCCGCAGGCTGTGCAACTGTTGCCCAGGCATATTCCAAGAATATCAATATATCATACAAGGACGCAACCTACGGAGTTACATACAAGTTTACTGGAGAGAAGCCCTTGGTTGGAACCTGCCAGACCTGAAAATTACCTAGCTATTTTAAAATAACCTCCGAAATACT
The DNA here is from genome assembly GCA_013425405.1 of Microcaldota archaeon. Classification (GTDB taxonomy): domain Archaea; phylum Micrarchaeota; class Micrarchaeia; order Burarchaeales; family Fermentimicrarchaeaceae; genus Fermentimicrarchaeum. The sequence continues at coordinate 251 of JACCLF010000032.1, forward strand.
ACCATGGACAAGCTTCTGAGCGAAGTTCTTGAGAGGGTGAAGCCCTCGCCTGAGGAGAAGGAGTGGGAGCTGAGCATTGCGGAGTGGGTGAAAATAAGGCTTAGAAAAGTCATCCCCAGGAATGTTGAGCTTGAAATAGTCGGCTCCGTAGCCAAGAACACGGATTTGAGAAATGACAGGGATGTTGACCTGTTTATGCTTTTTCCCAAAGAGACTAGCAAAAAGGAGCTCGTGAGCAAGGGACTCCGCTACGCAAAGAGAGCAGTTTCCCCCCACCCCTGGCAGATAGGCTATGCCGAACATCCTTACCTCAAGGCTGAAGTCGAAGGCTGCACCATAGAGATAGTGCCCTCATTCAAGATAACGAATATAAATGAAAGGGCATCAGCGGTAGACCGCTCTCCGCTCCACAAAAGATACATACTCTCAAGGTTTGACGAGCGCAAGTGCGATGAGGTGAGACTGTCAAAGCAGTTCTTGAAGAGGCTTGGAGTCTATGGGGCTGAGCTGAAGGTTGAGGGATTCTCTGGATACCTCTGCGAGCTTCTCATAGCGCGCTATGGTTCATTCACCGAGCTTCTCAAGAATGCCTCCAACTGGAGGAACCCTGCAATTGACATAGAGAGATACCACACCGAGAAGGAGATGAGGGAGAGATTCAAAGCCCCCCTCATTGTGATAGACCCTGTTGACAAGAACAGAAATGTGGCTGCAGCGGTTTCCGCCATATCGCTTTCAAAATTCATACTCGCAGCTAGAGCATTCATCAGAAAGCCCAGCAAAAGCTTCTTCTTTGCAGATGAGGAGGAGTTCTCAAGAAAGGAGCTTGCAAAAAAAATGAGAGGAAGAGGAACTAAGTTTATCGCCATAGTGTTCCCCACTCCGAAAGTCGTGCCGGATGTGCTCTGGCCTCAGCTCAAGAAGGCAGCGGGAAGCATTGCCAAGCATCTTGAGCTTGCAGAGTTCAAGCTCTTTGGATACGACTTCTGGAGCGATGAGGACAAGAGGTGTGTTATACTGCTCGAGCTTTCCACCCATACTCTTCCTGCAGTGAGAAAAGCTGTGGGTCCTGCGGTTGTATATGAGAAGGATGTTGGGAGCTTTATAAGGAAGCATAGGAATGCAGTTGGAGGGCCCCGTGTCGAGGGCGACAAAGTTGTTGCAGTTGAGCAAAGAAAATTAACAGATGCACTTGAACTTGTCAAAAAGATAACAAAAAAACCAACCAGCTATGCTGTTCCTTCTCACATATCCCAGGCAATGAAGAGAGCGTATCTGCTTGTGGATGATGATATTCTGAATGAGAATTTTGATGAGTTCCTGAATTCCTATCTATCCACAAAGGAGTTCTTCATTGACAACCTCATCTGAGAATGAGAACATGGAGCTGTACTACGAGGACCCGTACCTCAAATCATTCACCTCTAAAGTTAACTCTGTTTCTTACTCAAATTCCCATACCTTCATTGTGCTTGAGAGGACGGCTTTCTTCCCAGGCGGAGGAGGGCAGAGCTTCGACACGGGAATAATTTTGGGGAAAAAAGGAGGGTCTGCAAAGGTTGTTGAGACAAGAATGGAGAAGGGGCAGATTATCCATATATGCGTGCTTGAGGGGAAAATAGAGCCGGGAGAAGAGGTCCAGTGCAAGCTTGACTGGGAGAGAAGGTATGAGTTGATGCGAGCCCATACTGCGCAGCACATGTTCTTCCAGTGCCTCTCAAGGTTCTTTTCCAATCTTTATGTTGTGAAAGATAATATCGATGTGGGAAGACATGCTCTTTTCATAAGAAGCCCAGAGCCATTGGATTTTGAAAGAATTGCTGAAGCTGAAAAACTTGCAAACCAGACTATTAAGGAAGGCAGGCGCGTGATAGTCCACTGGGTGAAGAAGGAGGAGGCTGGGAAGGGGGATTTCAGGGTGAAGCTTGACAGGATAAAAGGCAATGAAGTAAGGGTTGTTGAAATTGAGGGGTTTGACAAGTCAGCCTGCTCAGGAGTGCATGTGGTAAATACAAATGAGATAGGCTTCCTCACACTCACCCGTCTCACGCATGAAGGAGATGAATACACTCTTGAATTTGAGTTTGGAGAGAAAGCGAAGGATTTCCTTCTTGAAATTAAGAAAGTATGCATGGATACATGCTCTATTCTACAGACTCATCCAGAGCTGCTTGAGAAGACTGCAGAGAAGCTCAAAGCAGAAAATCTTATGATGCAGGAGCAGCTCAAAGGATTGAATGAGGAACTTCTGGGCCGACTCGAACCAACAATGAAGGGAGAAATAAAGATATACTCAAAAATATTCTCCGGAATGGACAGCAAGAAACTCATGGAAAAGGCAGGAGAACTTATAAAAGAGGAGAATGCATTAATTATATTCGGAAATAAAGGAGAAAAGGGTTTCCTCATCATAGCAAAGAATCCAGAAATGAGCATTGACCTAAAAACAATTGCAGAAAAGGCATTCAAAATTATTGAAGGGAAGTGGGGAGGGAAAGAATATTTCGTGAGTGGTGCTGGAAAGGCTGAAAAACTTGAGGAGGCAATAAAATCTGCAATTGAAAATGTAGGTGATTTGCATGGCTGAATTCACCCAGATTGGAAAAATATTCTCAGGAAAACATACGGGCAAGGAAGTCAACCTTAGAGGATGGATTCACAGGAAGAGGTCCAGCGGCGGGGTTCAATTCCTCATCCTCAGAGACTCGACTGGCATACTCCAGGTTGCAATCAAGAAGGAGAATGTTTCAGAAAAAGCATACGAAGATGCGGATAAAGCTCTGTTGGAATCTGCAGTTACGGCAAAAGGAGTTGTGAAAGAGGATAAGAGAGCTCCTGGCGGTTATGAGCTTCAAGTGAATGACTTTTCAGTAATAAGTTTCTCAGAACCTTTCCCAATAACAGAGCACCAGAGCACAGAGCTGCTGCTTGACTTGAGGCACCTTTGGCTGCGCTCCCAGAAACTCACCAACGTTATGAAGGTTAGACAATACATGATAGGTTATCTCAGAGACTACTTCTACTCTCATGATTTCTGGGAGGTTGCTCCCCCAATAATAACCCAGGCTGGCTGCGAGGGAGGCTCAACCCTATTTGAGTTCAAGTATTTTGATGACATTGCATACCTCTCCCAGAGCGCCCAGCTATACAACGAAGTCTTCATAACTGCACTTGAGAAGATATTCGTGCTTGCTCCTTCATTCCGAGCAGAAAGGAGCAGGACTGTGAAGCATCTTGCAGAGTACTGGCATCTTGAAGCCGAAGAGGCATTCTACCACAACGAGGACAACATGAAGTTGCAGGAGGAGCTTGTCTCATATGCATGCCAGAAGCTTGCAAAGAACCATGCGGATTTGCTTGAATTCTTCAAGGTCAAGCCAGAGACGCTTGCAAAGGTTTCACCTCCATTCAAGAGAGTGAGCTATGACGATGCAATTGACTTCCTTGTGAAGAAGGGAGTGAAGAAGAAGTGGGGTGATGACTTCGGCACTGAGGATGAGGAGGTTCTCACTGCGGATTTGGAAAAGCCCATGTTCATCTACAACTATCCGAAAGAGGGAAGGGCTTTCTACATGAAAATCAACCCCGAAAACCCTGAAACTGTTTTGAATGCAGACATGCAGGCTCCCCACGGGCATGGAGAGCTTGTAGGTGGTTCCGAGAGGATATGGGATTACAAAGAACTGATGCAGAGGATAAAGGATGAGAAGCTTGATGTGAAGAGCTACCAGTGGTATGTGGACTTGAGGAAATACGGCTCAGTGCCTCACTCAGGCTTCGGCCTGGGAATAGAGAGGCTGCTGAAATGGGTCCTCAACCTGGATCACATCAGGGATGCTATTCCATTTCCAAGGACGATAAATAGAGTATACCCCTAGGTGAAGAGATGAAAAAGGTTCTGGCATTTGGCTGCTTTGATATACTCCACATGGGGCATTACACCTATCTAAAGCATGCCAAGAAGCTTGGTGACAAGCTCATAGTTGTGGTTGCAAGGGACTCCACAATAAGAAAGCGGAAGAAAAGGGAGCCTGTTCTCGATGAAGAGTCAAGAAGAAAGCTTGTGGAATCTCTCAAGTTTGTAGACTCTGCAGTGCTTGGGAGCACAGAAAACAGGTATGCAATTATAAAGAAGATTAGACCTTCAGTCATTGCACTTGGCTATGACCAGAGTGAGGATGAGGCATTCCTCAAGAAAAAGCTGAAAGAAATTGGAATAAAGGCAAGAGTCGTCAGAATAAAAAAGAGCTTCAACCCCAAGCTGCACAAATCCTCAATTCTTATCAAAAAAATGATGGAAATTCTCAAGCTCTAGGTATCTCGATGAAAGTTGCAGTGCTTTTCAGTGGAGGGAAAGACAGCACATTTGCCATATGGCTTGCTAGCTCATTTGGCTGGGAGGTGAAAGCCCTGCTCACCATACTTCCTGCATCTGACTCTTCCTACATGTTCCACAAACCAAATGTAGAGTGGACTCCTCTGCAGGCAGAGGCAATGGACCTGCCACTTATCATGCAAAGGAGTTCTGGGGATAAACTCTCAGAATTGGATGATCTAAAATCTCTAATACAGAGCATTGATGTTGATGGGGTCGTCACAGGTGCGATTGGAAGCGAATACCAGAAAGAGAAGGTTGACGTAATTTGCGAGGAACTTGGTTTGAAGAGCTTCTCGCCTCTCTGGCACAAGGAAGGTGAAATTCTTCTTAGGGAGCTGGTTGACGCAGGCTTTAAAGTGATAATCACCTCAGTTTCAGCAGAGGGCCTAGATGAGAGCTGGCTCGGAAGGAAAATAGACTCAAAATGCATTGATGAGCTGCTTGAGCTCAGCAAAAAGCACGGCATATCGATAGTTGGAGAGGGCGGGGAGATGGAGACGTTCGTCCTCAATGCTCCGTTTTTCAAAAAAAGGATTAAGGTAATAAAATCTGAAAAGAAGTGGGACGGCGTGAGAGGTACATTGGAAATAAAAGATGCGAAGCTTACTTTTCTTTAATTCTTCCAGCAACTTTCTGAACTCCTTCAAACACCTTCTCTTCATCAACTGCCAGAATCTTTCCCTCCTCCATTATGAGCTTACCGTCTATTATTGAATGCGATATGTTCGAGGGATTTGAAGCGTAGACAAGATTTGAAACATGGCTGTTTGCAGGAAGCAGATTCGGCGCCTTCAGGTCCATCAGGAAAATATCCGCAAGTTTGCCTTCCTCTATGCTGCCCGCGTTAATGCAGAGAGCCCCAGCACCATTTCTGGTTGCGAAATCCAAAGCCTGCTGCGCATTGAGCACCCTCGCATCCCACAGATGCGCTTTCTGGAGCAGCGCCCCCACCTTCATTGTCTCAAGCATGCTGAGAGAATTGTTTGAGACCGCGCCATCTGTTCCAAAGGTGACGCACACTCCATTCTCCAGCATTTGGGGTATTGGTGCAACTCCGCCCGAGGCAAGCTTCATGTTGCTCACAGGATTGTAAGAAACCTTGACGCCTCTTTTCCTAAGTATTCTTACTTCGCTTTTTGTCACCCATACGCAGTGCGCAGCAACCACGCGGTTGTTCAAAAACCCTATGGAATCAAGATGCTCGACAGGCCTCTTTCCGCATTTCTTTATTGAATCAAAAACCTCCTTTCTTGTCTCGGAAACATGAATCTGCATCAGCACTCCATACTTGTCAGAAAGTCCCTTCGCTTTTAGGAGAAGCTCATTTGAGCAGGTATAAGGGGCGTGGGGGCTGAACGAGCAGCTTATTCTTCCATCCGCCTTCCCATGGAAATCTTTGACAAACTTCTCACCAATTTTCAGTTCCTTCTTCCTCTTTGCAGAATCGCCAAGGTCTATCATACCGTATGCAAGGTTAGCCCTCATTCCGGAATCTTTCACAGCCCGGGCAGTCTCATCCATAAAGAAGTAATTATCCAGAAAACAGGTTGTGCCGCTTCTTACCATCTCAAGGCAGCCAAGCAGAGCGCCCCAGCGCACATCCTCTGCCTTGACCTTCTTTTCAGCAGGCCAGATCTTCTCGGGCCAAGCCTCCCAGAATCGCATGTCATCTGCGTATCCCCTGAAAAGTGTCATAGCAGTATGAGTGTGGGTATTTATCAAACCGGGAACAGCAAGCTTTCCTTTTCCGTTTATCTTGAACTCTGCTTTCTCCTTTATATTATTTCCAATCTTCTCTATCTTGTTCCCTTCAATAAGTACGTCCGCTCCCCGTAGCAGCTCCCTTCTGCTGTTTTGCGTGAGCACATCAACATTCTTTATCAGGATACCCATACCAACACTTATGAATTCTTTAAATATTCCGCTTTTTAATACTAATTCAGTGACTGGATGATAAGAATAAAAAGGGCTGCACTGGACTTCATGCTGGAACTTGCCAGAAACATGTACCCGCGGGAGTTCATAGGGCTTCTGAGGGAGAATGCAAACAAGGAGATTTACGAGGTGCTGCTCCTGCCAAAGTCAAACTACGGCAGAGGCTTCTCATCCCTAGACCAATACATGGTTCCCTATCCAATAAAATACTCCGGAAGCGTGCACTCCCATCCAACTCCAAGTGCAAGGCCTTCAGCTGGTGATCTGCTCTCGTTTTCAAGAACAGGAGGAGTTCATATAATAGTCGCCTACCCATTCAATGAGAGAAGCTTTGCAGTGTACAACCGCAAGGGTGAGCCGCTGGAGTTCGAGGTGGTTGAATGATATACGCCGTAGGCCAGGTTGTTTTTGACAGAATATCAACCGTGAAACATTTCCCAAAGCCCAACTCAACAAGCTACATACAAGGATACCATGAATTGTTCGGAGGAGCAGCAGGCAATGCTGCAGCTGTCTGCTCAAGGCTTGGCCAGAAAGCTTCTCTTGTCTCATTTGTTGGAAAGGATTTCATGGGCTCCGATTATGAGAAGCATCTAAGATTCAATGGAGTTGATCTGACACATCTCAAGATTGTAAAGAGTGGGCTCACCCCCAGGGCGTTCCTCTTCAATGATTCAAGGGGAATGCAGATGTCATTCTTCTACTGGGGTGTTGCCGAGCTTTTTCATAAGGCGCCAATACCGGAATTGAAATTTGGCAAGAAAGATATAGTGCATCTTGCAAATGGCGATCCGGGCTTCAATATACGATTTGCCCAGAAATACTCCGGAGTTTCCTTCGACCCTGGCTATGACATAGTTGCCTATAATAAGAGAGATATGGAGAGAATTCTAAAGTACACCCGGTTCCTAACCTGCAACGAGTTTGAGATGAGCAGAATCCTCAAACTGCTGGGAATGAAGGAGAAAGAGGAGTTGTTTTCATTCTCTGTTGAATGCGTCATAGTGACCAAGGGAGGCAGGGGAAGCTCTCTGACAACAAGGGAAGAGCATTTCGAGGTGCCTGCGGTGAGAGCTAAACCTGTCGACCCAACAGGTGCAGGCGATTCTTTCAGGGCTGCTTTTCTATCCGCCATACTGAAAGGAGAGAGTCTGGAAAGGTGCCTGAAAATTGCTTCTTCAGTTGCTTCATTCATAGTGGAGGCATACGGGGCGCAGACGAACATACCCACATGGAAAGAAGCAGCTGCAAGGCTCAGGAAACACAAACTTACCTAGCAATTTTCTAGGACAAACAACTTGATTCTTGCCAAACAAATTGAGAACGTTTTTAAGTTCCTTTTACAATACTATAAACATGAAAACAAAAACTCTCTTGGTTCTGCTGTCCGTTGTAGCCTTATTTCTGTTGGCCGGATGCCCGCAGGTAAACCCGCCTGGAGCCTGCACGCAGGAAGCTAGACAATGCCCAGATGGTTCCTATGTCGGAAGAACAGGGCCTAATTGTGAATTTGCCGCCTGCCCAAATACAACTAACTGCCAAAACTATTCAGTTGATAAGTATCCAAGCCAATGCGTAATCTGCCCTCCCTGTGCAGCCTGCAGCTCAATTAGTTGCCAGTCCGAAGAGTTCTGCAATAACATTGGATTCAACAGAAGCTGGTACAACGAAACAGCTAACCCCAACTGCAAATGTCCCCAAGGGTATATACAAAAAGGAGACGTATGCAACCCTGATTGTTATTACACAACTCCAAAATGCCTAAGGCCCTCCATCCATTGTAATACGACCCAGCATGTAGAGGAAGAAGCATGCATAATAGCTGGTGGAAATGTTACAACTCAACTCTGCTGCAAATCGGTTGGCGATTTTCCAAATACCTGCTCCATAGGAGCCTGCGGTTGCTCTCCAGAAAATAGCCATGAAGTTAAAGTTTGCGATTGTGGGCAATACTGCTGGTATAGTTATAAGAGTCAATGCATAAATCCTCCGCCTCAGGGAAATACCACTGCTGAAAGTTCTAGCGTTGTAAATGCAAGCAATCAGTTTGCATTAGAGCTCTACTCACAATATGCATCTCAGGATGGAAACATATTCTTCTCACCCTACAGCATCTCAACAGCTCTGGCTATGACCTACGAGGGTGCGAGAGGCAAGACAGCAGAAGAAATGCAGTCGGTTTTCCATTTCCCACTGGACAACAACACCAGAAGAGCAGGTTTTGCAGCAATTTACAGTGAAATAAACAGGAAAGACAAAAAATACAACCTCAGCACTGCAAATGCATTATGGGCGCAGAAGGATTACAAATTTCTGGACAGTTACTTCAATTTAATAAGCACATATTACGGTGGAAGCGTAACCAACCTTGATTTTATTGGAGACACTGAAAACTCCAGAATCACAATAAACAAGTGGGTGGAAGAGCAGACAAACCACAAAATCAAAGATATACTCCCACCCGCGTCTATCACAGAACTGACTCGCCTGGTCCTTACCAACGCAGTCTATTTCAAAGCAAACTGGTTCATTCCATTCCTAAATGAAACCACAGAGCAGGATTTCAGGGTAAATTCCACCAAGACAATCAAGGTTAAGATGATGTCGCTGGATGGCGACATGGCGAAGACTTCCAGTGGAGAACTCGTCTCTCTAAGGTTCAATTATGCGGAAACAGATGAAGCTCAAATTCTGGAGCTGTTTTATGATGGCAATGAAACGTCCATGCTCATACTACTTCCGAAAGCAGACAATTTGCGAGGTCTTGAGCAGTTGCTTAATGCAAATAAGTTAAATGAATGGAAAGCCATGCTCAAAGAAACAAAATTAGACGGAGTTTATCTACCCAGGTTTAAGTTTGAAACCAAATATTTCATGCCTAAAACTCTGAAGGACATGGGAATGAAGAATGCATTTGACCCCAACAAAGCGGATTTCTCAGGTATGGATGGAACGAAAAATCTTTTCATCAGCGATGTTATCCACCAAGCCTTCATTGATGTGAATGAAACTGGCACAGAAGCAGCCGCAGCAACTGCAGTAATTGTTAATCTTGGCATGGCGCCTGGGGAACCCAAGGTATTCCGGGCAGACCACCCATTCATTTTCATAATACAGCAGAAGAATACTGGCAATATCCTGTTCATTGGGAGAGTCAGCAACCCAAACGGTTGAAATCGACGTAATCTTTTTATACTACCGTGCAGATTATTACTGAGAAGGAGTATGCGACCAGAATATGTCTTCATTGCATTTGTGCTAGTCCTTATGCTTTCTGGCTGCGCCCAGCAGAATGAGCCGATGACCCAGGAAAAGGCAGTGAATTTTGTAAAGGAACAGATGCAGACAGATTATCCCGGGGCAAAAACCGAGGTTATTGACGTCAAACCGCAGGATGGAAGCTGGAAAATAACCTCAAAAGTCATATACGGGGCAAACACTCCATGCCCAAATCTCTCCATAGTTGCATATGAATACCCCGCGTTCGGTTTTGTTCAGAGGCAGGAGAACAACATAACTCTAAACTGTCAGCTTCTCAGTTGCAAAGGAATAGCAAACTGCACTCTTGGCATGCCCGAAGAGGCGATTATTGCCTCTCATAAGCTCAACAATATCTCAGAGATAAACTCCTTCATCGACAGTTTTGGCTACAGCAACATTAGGGTTGATGCTTCTAGCTACGACTCCTACTTTGAGAGGAAGACTAATACAACTTACCTATTTGTCTGGATTCTGAACTGGAACTCGCCGAAAGCCAACTACTCAATAAGACTGATTCTCAACCAGACGGGCGGCAAGGTGCTTGAGAAGTTCGTTGAGTGAACAGAATCTATAAATAAAAGAAAAGTCAAAATCTAATTATGTGGAAATTTGATGAGGGCGCCAGTGGCGGAGAAACCCCGAATAAATCCATTGAAAAGGAACCTGCCGGGAGCAAGAAGGATAAAGTCATCTGGTCCGAGTTCGCCAGGATATTCGGTCATGAAAAAAAGGAGCCCAGCGAGGCTGTTGTTAAATTTGTAAATTTTCTTAAGGAGCGGGAGCGAAAATCATCCAGCCTGAAAGGGAAATGGGCAGTGATAAGATACGTGTTCTCATTGCTGAGAAGAAGTAAAAGTTCGCTTTTACTTGTGGTAGTAATACTCCCCTGCCTGCTTCTGCTCCCGGTCAATAACTGAGTTTGGTTTGTTCACTCTTGGCCTTAATGAATCTTTATCCCTCCTCAGGGTCACATCAACATCCTTGAGGAACCTGTTCATTCCATCCCTTTTTCCTTCAGGTGCATTTGCAACTCCCTCAACTCCGCTTTTCCCCCGGAATACAACAAGCCTGTCAGAAATTGAATCAATGAGTATAATGTCATGGTCAACAACAAAAGCACTCCTCTCGCTTCCCTTCATTACTTTGCCGAGCACATCTGCGAAGATTAACCTCTGCTCAACATCCAGGAATGCAGACGGCTCATCCAGCAGATATAAATCAGCTTCTTGGGAGATGCATGTTGATACTGCAACCCTTTGAAGCTCTCCACCGCTCAGATTCTTCACCTTTTTCTCCATGAGCTCCAGCATGCCCATCCTCTCCTTAACCTCCCTCTCGAAAACATCCATGTTCAGGTTGCCCGTTGCGTCTATCATCTCCCCAACAGTTCCTTTGAAGTCGGATTTTATGTACTGCGGCTTATAGGCAACTCTCAGCCTGTGTTCCACTCCTCCCTTATCCGGTTGCTCAACTCCTGCAAGCAGTTTCACGAAGGTGGATTTGCCAATTGCATTCGGGCCTATGGCGCCTACCACCTCGCCCTTTCTAACATCGCCTGGCGAGCATTTCAAAGAGAAGCCAGCGTAACCCTTCTCCATCTTCCCATACTCGAAAAGCACATCTCCGCCTTTCCCCTCCACGCTGCCTGCGGTGAAGCGTATCTCTGTCTCCCTGAATCTGACATTCTCCTCCTTCAGGTAGCCTGCTAGGAATTCGTTTATTCCGTTCCTCACCCCCTTGAGCTTTGAAACAACTCCATATGCACCGCTCACCCCGTAGAGGACGTGCACGTATTCGCTTAGGTAATCCAGCACCGCAAGGTCATGCTCAACAACAATCACCGCCTTACCCTTTGCCAGCTCCTCCAAATTCCTTGCAACCTTCAGCCTCTGCTTTATATCCAAATAGCTGCTGGGCTCATCAAAATAATATACATCCGCATCCTTCAGGTACGCGGCGCATATCGCCATCCTCTGCAGCTCCCCCCCGCTGAGGTTCTCAATCTTCCTGCTCAGGCACTCCTTAAGCTCAAAGGCATCAACCGCCTCTTCAAACTTCTTCCGCTCATCGTTTCTCTTCAGGAACTTTGAAACAGTTTCTTTGAAAACTTCGGGCAGTCTGTCCACCATCTGAGGCTTGTAGCTCACCTTCACCCCCTTCTCCTTCAGGGATTCGAAGTAGTTCTGCAGCTCCTGCCCCTTGAACTTGCCAATTATCTCATCCCACTTCGCTTCTTTTCTATAATCCCCCAGATTGGGCTTTATCCTCCCGCTCAGTATCTCAAGGGCAGTGCTCTTCCCGATGCCGTTTGCTCCAATCAAGCCAACGACCGCACCCTTCTTGGGCAGAGGAAGGTTGTACAGCCTGAATGCATTAACTCCGTACTGGAAGATGAGCTTCCCCGCCTCGTGGGGCAGGTTGATTATCTTTATTGCATTAGCGGGGCATTTCCTCACGCATATACCACAGCCGCTGCAGAGAGTCTCAGAAATGACAGGGAAATCGTCAGCGTCTACCGTAACCGTTTCGTCGCCCATCCTTACCCCTGGGCACACCTTCTGGCACCGGTAGCCGCATTTCTGCTTAGTGCACTTCTCCCTGTCCACTATTGCAATTCTGACTCCCATAATGAACCAATTATAATTTGCCCATTCATTTTAATATCTCTTTACTCCTAATTCTCTCATGAAAGTTTTAGGCTTCGACAGGAAAGAGGGACGTATGAAACTAGTACCGGAGGTTCTGGAAGACCTCTGGCATCTCGAGAGAGTGCTGGAGCCCGGAGACGTTGTCTCATCGTCCTCCACGCGGGTTTTCAAGGCATCCGGGGAGGAAGGGGATGAGGGTGAGAGGAAGAAGGTTCGAATAGAGCTGCAGGCTGAGAAGATAGACTTCAGCAAGTCCGCCAGCAAGCTGAGGGTAACCGGAAAGATAACGGGCGGAGGGCCCGAGGAATACATCCAGCTTGGGAGGCACCACACAATAGATGTTGAGCTCCAGAAGCCGGTTGAGATAACCAAACAGTGGAAGGAATATCAGCTGCAGAGAATTAAGAAAGCAAGGGAAAGCTCAAAGAAGCCTCTCATAGGGATGCTTGTCATAGATGAGGGCAAAGCCCTCTTTGCTCTTATAAGGGAGTATGGAGTTGAATTTGGTCCGGAACTGAGGAACCATGCATCCAAGGGCGACGAGAAGTTCGAAGAGAGAAGAAGCCAGTTCTTCGGAGATGTAATGAAGCAGCTCAACAGCATGAAAGTAAACGCAATTGTCATAGCCGGCCCTGGCTTCGCAAAGGATAATCTCAAGAAGTTCATCTCGGAGAGGAATGAGGAACTGTCCAAGAAGCTTCACTTCGAGTCCTGCAGCACAGCTGAAGAGAGCGGCGTGTACGAGCTGCTCAAGAAGGGTGTGCTCTCAAAAATTGCAAGCGAGCAAAGAGTGGAGGAGGAGTTCTCCCTCCTGCAGAGCTTACTCGCAGAAATATCAAAGGAGAGCGGGCTTGCAGTATACGGAGCAGAGGAGGTGCGCAAGGCAATTGATTACAGAGCTTTGGGCAAGCTACTTGTGGTGGATGAGCTTCTCAGGAAAGACAAGTCCATTGAAAAGCTTCTGGATGATGCAGAAAAGATGAAGGTTGAAATATTCCTATTCAGCTCGGAAAGCGAGGCAGGAAAGCAGCTTACTGGTCTCTCTGGAGTAGCCGGTCTGCTAAGATTTAGAATTGAATAAATATACTCCTCTCCAAAATTCGGGAGGGTCTTCTCTATCTCAAACCCCCATTCCGCTCTCAAGCACTATCTTGCAGCAAATAACTCTGGAATGCTTGAATCATTCAGACCATTACCTCACTCTTCGCAGATATCCTCTGGGATTTGATGTGAGATACAGCTTCTCTCTTTCTTTATCAACAACAAAATCCCTACGCTCATTCAAAAAATCCCCAACTGCTTCCATTGGACCAGGACCGAATTCCACCTCTACTGGATGACCATTTAGGTTTGTATCTTCGACTATTAAGTAACTTCCTTTCGTAACAAATTTGCTATAAATTCTTAATTCTTTGAGCACATGTTCCTTGTGATGGTCTGAATCTAGAATAACCATGACTTTATGGTCTTTCTTCACAAAACTTCCGACTTTCTTCACGATTTCATCCGAAGTTGAGGAGCCAGTCAGGTAGGTTATCCTTCTGTGCCTGGGTCTCCCATCATCCTGTTTGATGTCTATGGTTAACACCTTACCTCTGTCCACTAAATCAAATATAGAGGCTAGGAACAACGCGCTACCGCCATTTCCCGTTCCGCACTCGATTATGACATCAGGCTTCAGTTTAAAAATAATCTCCTGATAAACCCAGAGATCTGTTGGATACTTGCGCACTCGTGTGCCCAACCAGAAAGTGTTCTTCCAGGTTCCACCGAATACACCATAGTTGTAGTATAACTTATTGAATTCACCGACAATACTCTCTGAATCGGGTCTGCCGAAAAACCGATAGTAAATCAGACCTCGCAACGTCCTTACTTCAGTTTCTATCGTTTCAAAAATTTTTTTAATCATACGCCATTAAACTCTCTTTCAATATTTATAATGTTTGCCCCGCAATCATAAGCAACGTTTATTTATTTTGCCATTATAAACATATCGGGTGACCGAATGAAAGAACTCAAGAAAGAGGAGATAGACAGCGAGTATTATAATGAGCATATATTCTCTGCAGACTCTAGGTTTGACTTTATGAAGGACCTCAAAAGTCCATTCCAGAAGTATAGAGTCCAAAAAGTCTTGCAGATATATACGCCTAAAAAAAATGAAGCAGTGCTCGACTTGGGGTGCGGTTGGGGGACATTCTGTTTTGCACTCGCCCCCATATGCAAGCACGTAACAGGATTGGATTACAGCAGAAATAGCATTAAGCTGTGCAAAAAGCTCTCGAAAAAGTACCCATACAAGAATATTGACTTTGTCCTTGCCGATGCGCGGAATACTGGGTTGAAATCTGAATCTTATGATGTTATAATCTCCGCGGATTTATTCGAGCACTTATACCCCCAGATGTTTGAAGAGACTTTGGATGAATGTAGAAGATTGCTGAAAAAAGGGGGGAAACTGGTTATATGGACCCCCCACAGAGGTTATATACTTGAGATTCTTAAAAATAATAACATAATTCTAAAAAAAGATCTGTCGCATGTTGATTACAAATCAATGCCCCGCCTGCTGGATACTCTTGGTAAAAGACACTTCCAAATCAGAAAAAGCTACTATGCCGAATCGCATGTGCCTATAGCTCTCACAATAGAAAAAATACTCTTGCCTTTCCTCCCACTAATGCGCAGGCGAATTGCAATTCTAGCTGAGAAAACAGATCAGAAGGTCAACTGATAAGTTTTTTCATAGTACTTTTTATCTCAGCTCCGATTACCTTCGGCGTGCATCTTTTTTTGAAGGTTCTAAACCCATTCTCAGCAATTTTCTCTCTCAATCCTTCGTCATCCCTCAATTCTAGTATTGAATCCGCCAATGAAGAGGCATCCGCAACTTTACAGAACATTGCATTATTCTTGTTGTTGAATAGTTCTCTATTTGCAACATCATCACCAACTACAATCGGCTTTCTCATCGCCATTGACTCATAACATTTACTCGGGATAACCCTCTTTGCTTTATCAATGTTGGAGAAATGGCCGCATAGGCATACATCTGACTGCGCTATTTCATTCGGAAGTCCCCTATTCGCCACCCAGCCAATAAAATCAATATTCTTCAAGCCTGTTTTTCTTGCATTTTTGACGATGTTATTATACGTTGAGCCCCCGCCTGCAATTCTGAACCTGATATCCTCGCAACCCTCCAAAATCTTAGCCGCTTTGATGATATATTCCGCACCATGGAGAGGTAAAAATGTCGAGGAGTAAAAAGCTATAAATCCGCTGTGCTTTTTCATCTTTCTCGGGTAGAAGACAGAGTCGTCAGCGCCAATAAAAACTCTCTGGAATTTTTTTCCATCCAGATTAAATGTCCTAGTGAAATAATCTATATGTGCATTTGTATCAAGCAGGACTTTGTCCGAAATCCTGCAGGAATACTCATCCAGCCGGTATAAGAATCTCCCGAAAATAGAATTGGGTGAGAATTTTTTCCTGTCAAAGCATAAGGTGTCATATGCGGATAGGAATGCATCAAAGATAATTGGCTTATCGCTGATTTTCTCGATTAGCGGCACAAGAGGCTGGCCAAAGAATCCAATAAAGATTATGTCAAAGTCCTCCCTTGATAATAAAAATCTGCCCAAAACTCTTGGATATCTTATTGCATAGCCTACGGAACTAATGCTGACTAAAGTCGAATTCACAGCTAGGTTCAATGTCTCAACGTTGTTCTCTCTCAGGCCTTTAAGTATGACGGCATTCCTTATGTACGAAGGCTCCCTGCCGCACATGAAACAAACTTTCATACTAATCAGTTTTGTCCCACTTAATTTTCTTTATCCTATACAGGCATTCCTCATTTATCCTCCTGCTGGCATTAATTGAATCCGCAAGTAGACCCATCACCATGACCTGAAATCCGAGTATCAATAGAATTGCGGTTAGAACGGCAGATGGAATATAAGGACTAACCATACCAGTTGTCAAGTAATGAATCAGAACTCTCAACCCTACAACCAGCCCAAGCAAAATCATAAAGAGCCCAATCAAGAAGAAGGTTCTAAGTGGTTTGTACTGGACATAGGTGCGGAGAATCGTCGCGCCAGCCCTCTTTGCGTAAGACCCGATATTGCTTATCAGCCTGCTTCTGCCCTCCCTCGCCCTGAACTCGCAGGGAACCTGCGCTACCTTATTTTTATTAAAAAGCAGCTGCATGATAGTTTCTTGAACATAGGTATAATCCGAAAGAACATTCAGATGCAAGGCAGCCTCCCTGGAAAATGCCCTGAAGCCGCTCTGCGCATCTTTTAGCCCAAAGCCAACTAGAGAGCTAATTAGCGCAGTTGCCAGGGTATTCCCTATCTTCTTGCTCAGAGGCATGTGTTCCAAACCCCAGACGTCTCTATACCCCAGAACAAAATCAGATTCCCCATTCAAAATAGGTTTTATTAATTTCGGAATTTCCTTCTGATTGTACTGGAAATCCGCGTCGGTATTCACTATGACGTCCGCTCCATCCCCCAGAGCTGCATCCAGTCCATCCCTGAAAGAAGCCGCCAGACCAGAGTTCATCTTATGCTTTATAACCCTATCCGCCCCTGCCTTCAATGCCTCGGAAGCAGTTCCATCTATAGAGCCGTCATCAATCACAATGACTTCAACCTTCTCAATGCCTGCCATGCGGCGGGGAACCTCGCGGATGACCTTCCCTATTGTCTTCTCCTCATTGTATGCAGGTATAACAACTGCCAGTTTCATAATATCCTTATCCCCTATAATGAATTAAAGCTTAATGGCGCGTCCCTCTAGGAATCAGTACTTTGGCACTAACCCATGCGGATTTTTAATTCCTTTGGAATGACTTTCTCAACCATCCTGAAGTCATCTTTGCCTATCTCCTTTGTTGCAAGCAGAATTACGAAGTAAATCCCAAAAAGAACTGCATACTCGAAGGGCAGCAGCCAGTTATCCGGAAGATGTATGAACAGAGCCAGCAGATATATCGAAAGTGAGGCAATAGATATCCTAGCCAAAGATTTTACTCTTATCAAGCATCCAAATTCCTTCGCCACATAATAGGCTGCGATGACCATGCCCACCAACGTGCTGCCGGTAGTTGCAACTGCTGCTCCATAAATCCCCATCGTCGGTATCAGCATGATGCCCAGCGCAAGAGAAATAGCACACGCTAGGGCGAATATGCCCATGCATACCTTTGGCCTCCCAGCGGCAATTATCATACTCGACAACCCAGTAAGTAATGTCAAGAAGCAAGCGCCGAATATAAAAATTGAAAGAGGTTCGCCGGCAGGAGCGAATTTGGTCGAATAGACTATTGACACCAAGCCAGTTGCGGTTGGGCTCACAACCAAACTTATCGGTACAAGGAGCATCACTGCGTACCTTATAGAGCTGGTTACATACTTCGTTGTCCTTTTTTTATCGTTTTTAGCAATTGAATTCGAGATAGCCGGGATGAGCGTTGCGAAAAGAGTGCCAACCAGCAAATAGAACAACTTTCCAATCATTGAAGCCGATGTGTAGTAGCCGGCCAGGTCATCGCTCTTAAGCAATGCCTTAACCATAAACAGGTCCATGTTCTGCAGGATATTGCTCAGGGCAGCATAGACAATGAGCGGTGCTGAGAAGTAGAAAAGTTTTCTCCAGTCAAACCCGCCCCCGGTTATCCTCCCGCTAAACCAAAATGACAGGACGAGTATCGTCAGGTATGAGAACAAATAGTCGGAAACGGCGCCAAGCAGCCCAAAACCAAGCACAACGAGCAGGATGGCAAGCAGCTTAGTAATGGAAGAGACTGCATAAACCACGCTCTGCTTCCAAAAATACCTCATTCCATTCAAATAGTTGTAATACAAGTTGCCTATGCCTGCCAGGAATATTGATATGGAAGTTATCCTAACGTAAAGGACAAACCTTGGATCCGAGAAGGCTGATGCTATCAGCTCTGCGGATGAGAAGTAGATGATAAAAAGAACGGTGCATATGGCAAGCTGGATTCTCAGGCCCTCCCTCATTATGCCTCCAGCTTTCTGTTCATTTTCACCTACAAACTTCGAAACTGCCACTGGGACTCCGGAGCTTGGGACAAGCGTTACCACACTCATAATACCCACAATGACCCCGAACACTCCATAAACCTCTGGGCCCATAAGCCTTCCAAGTGTTATCTGGACTACATACCCCACAACTAGAAAGATGACCTGCGCTATAATGAGGTACAGAGTTCCTTTAGTTACGCTCGTTTTCATTATACTCCCCAGCTATTAATTCATTGTAATAATCTTTTAATATTATGTCGGCATTTATTATAATGCATGAATTCGCCTGATGCTTAATAAAGGACAAATTGATGCCCATGGGCCGCTCAAAAAGAAGTTCAAAAATTATATACGCTGTTGTTCTGCTATTCATCTTGATGGTTATCGTAAAATCCTACTTTGCATTAAAGTTTGTTAACCCCAGTATACTGCCCGATGAGGCCGTATACTCCAGCATCGCAAAAAACATACCTTCAGGGAAATTCACCAGCGGCATTCAGTTTACAGAAACATACCCTCCGGGGTACCCACTATTTCTAGCGATTGCCAACGTATCCGCGGATGCGGATATTGCATACCATGTCATGCAGATTATTAACTGCATACTTAGCTCTTCCATAATATTCCCTGCCTTTTTTACACTGAAAAAATTTATTGGTGAGGAAGAAGCGTTATACTTCTCTTTTGCAGTCTCCTGCATTCCGTCGGTAGCTATATACTTCCCCTTTCTAATGAGTGAAAACCTCTTCTCCCCGCTCTTCCTCTTCTCAGCCTGCTTCCTCCTTGAATCCACAAGCAGAAAAACTCCGCTTTTTGACTTTCTTTCAGGCTTTTCCGTGTTCTTCCTTTTCCTAACGCGCACAATTGGATTTGCGATGATTCCCGGACTCCTGATTGCCCTGGCTTACAGAGTTAGACTCTCAAAGGACCGAAAATATCCAACAATTCTCAAGAGTGAAGGCTTAATGCTGCTTTCTTTTGTCCTGCCTTTTTTTGTGTGGTACTACTATAAAGCAAACAACCCGGTCCCACAACTCTCTGTGCAAGAGCTTTCTGACGCATCAGGCGGTTATGCTATATCGATTTACCTAGCAACCCTCAATGCTGCACTCAGCAGCATGCCCTCCTTCCTAAACTTTCTAACCCTCCTTATTCACGAAATAGACTACATGACTCTTACAACATACCTTGCATTCCTCATTTTTGCCGTATACTCAATATACCGATGGAGTTTTTTGGAAAGGAAGCATGAGTTCCTCATATTTGCCTCATATACCTCCATCTCCCTGATTCTCACAATCTTCATAACGCTCGTACATATGTACCACGCAGTAACACACGGATTAGACTACTACACAATCTTCGGCAGGTACCTCGACCCTCTCGTCGCTCCAATTTTTATGATGGGCGTAGTGGGATTTTACCAATTCCAAAAGAATAAGGAGCGTAAATCCTCCTTAGTAATAACCGACTCCTACCTACTGGCGGGTCTATGTCTTTTGCTTCTCATTACATTTGCGTACACCTTCCCCTACGATGCCAGATTCTTTGAAGCAAATCTTGTTGCCATATCCTACCTTGCTTCACCAGACTTCCATCCATTGCTCTCCATCCTCGCAGGTCTATTCATTTTTTCGTTCATGCTCATCATACCAAAAAACAGCACGCTCATAAAAACTCTACTGGTTCTCTTAATTATGACATCGGTTATGTTCAATTCTGCCATCATCCTAGTACCCACCATAAACCCCGCCTCGGTTGAAGATGTTTATCACATAGCAAGATATCTGCAGAAATCCGCCTCCGCAGACACCCTGACTTTGTTTGACTCCGAAGTGCTTGACTACGACCAGTCATTTGTGTGGTTCCCAATAAACTTCTGGAGCAAAAGCCGCCTAATGCTCTATCCTCTGAACAACTCCCATGCCTGCCCCGATTTAAAAGCGGACTATCTCATATCCAACAAAACTCTCTCATACCCCTATAAGAACGTGACGTCAGACGGGGCATACAGCTTATACAATATCAAATCCTGCTAGTCAAGTGGCAGGAATTTAATTATAACCTATCAAATGTTTCTTGGTATGTTGGTGTATTGATGAACAACGAATTGCTCATCGCAATCTTTCTCATACTTATCATAACTGCGTTTACAACCCCAACCGTCCCATACCTACGGGATTTCGACAGCTGGTACCACTACAGGCTTGCAGAATACGCTTTTGAACAGGGCATCAGACCTTCCTTTGATTCACTGTCGAACACGGGCGAGAAGATAGTATACCCGCCTCTGCTGCACTATCTCATTGCCCTGCCAGCGCGCATACCCGGCTTAAATGTCATGCTTGTATCCCAAATATATCCTCCCTTGGCAGGCCTTCTAGCCCTAATATTCGTCTTCCTGCTTGTACAAGAGATTTTTGGCGAGAGGACTGCAATGCTCGCAGCAATACTCCTCTCAGTGCTGCCTGTCTTCAAAGCAATGACATCGTTCGGCTTCAGCGACCATGATGCATTGGATTATGTTTTCATCTCATCCGCCATATTCTTCTTTGTAAAAGCAATAAAGAGAGAAGAAACTGCCGCATCCATGCAATCCTCTTCTCTTGGAGGAGGCGGCTTGGACGAGCTGCCGGCGGGTAAGAAGCAGGCAGAAATGCATCTTGTCTACTACGCGCTTGCAGGAGTTTCCATTGGCCTGTTCGCCCTTGCATGGTCGGGCTTCCCGATGCTTGTTATCCTGCTCTCCGGTTTCATGCTTCTCTGCGCGCTGCTGAACTCACGACTGAAACTGCTGGACAGGGATATGGTGCTAGGCTTCCTGCTGTTATCAGTTATTTCCACAGGAATTGCATCCCTCTGGTATGGCTTTGACATACTGCCTCTCCTCGCAATTGAGCTGGCATCTGCAGCATTCTCTTATATCGCAGTAAGATTTGAGAAAAGTGACAGAACCACTCTTGTTTTGGTTGCAATCATAATCTGCTCCCTGCCTCTGCTTTACTTGTTCAGAGGAGATGTAATAAATACGGGATTCATCTATCTTGGTCTGAGGGATAGAGGAGTCTACCTTGAATATGTTGCCGAGCTTAAAACCCCTGACTTGGGCCAGTTCTCGCAGTTATACGGAATTCAGCTTGTCCCCTTCCTCCTTGGACTGGGCTTGTTTGCCGCATCAATTAAGCAGTTAAAGAGACACATTGTTTTTTTTGCAGTCTGCACTCTATTTTTTGCATTCCTCGCTTCTTCTGCGATAAGATTCATCCAGTACTTCGGCATCTTCGCTTCAATTTTCTCTGCGTATCTGCTCGACAGGCTCTTTGAGCTCATAAGCAAGACAGTGAAAAAGGATGCTTTTATACCGCTCATGTTCATCTCCGCATTGCTCTTCACGCAGCCCATGCTGTACATTCTTCCAACAATGACATTCTCAGTTTCTGACGACTGGTACAACTCCCTCCAGTGGCTCAAGAACAACTCAAAACCAGATGATATTGTGCTCAGCTGGTGGGATTATTCCCAGTGGGTGAACGGAATTGCCGAGAGGAAGACGGTTGTGAACAACCAGCCACCGGGCAGGTTTGACGATTCAATGATATTCTTTGGAACAAAGGACTGGGGAAGGGCAGAAAACATACTAGGCAAGTACAACGTCAGCTACGTTATAGTCAGCAGAGGGACTCTTCTTAAGATATACACTGCAGGCAAGTTCCTCAATGAGACGATTGATTTCCAGATAGCCAAACCTACGAGGCAGGGTACTACATTGTACCAGTTTAAGTTCAGTGGCAAGTTCAAAACCTACTTTGACCCAGTCTCAAGGGTTGCTTGGGATGAGGATTACGGCACTGGAAGCAAGAAGTACTACAGAGAAGTGGGGTTGTTTGACGATCAGCTTTACAAGACGGTGTATTTCACTGCCAACATAACCGGAGCTGAATTCAACGATGATTACCTGTACATATTTTCAGACAATACTATAAGAATTCCAAAGGATAGCAAGAATAGGATTTTCTTCAATCTGCTGTATGAGGACTCAACCATACCCTACCTGGAGCTTGTTAAGGACTCCGGAGAGGTTCGAATTTATAAAGTAATAAAATGAACCCGAGCAGCGTGACGAACTGCTGAAGCTGCTCATGGAAAACACCCGATAACACGAACTGGCGACTTCAAACATTACGCTGCTGGGTCAAGCAGCGCGGAGAAGAAATGATAAAAAATGAAGGTTTCGGCAGTTTGATGCCTCCGAGGGAAAATAGTGACATGCTCCCACCCTAAAGGGTGTGGGATTTCCCGCTCACCTTGTTAAAGAAATTATTCACCACGTACCGCAAGTTAGTCTGATAACTTTCTTCATGACCTACATATTCAACAAGTTTTGCTCTTTTTTTGATCTGGCTTTTTCTAATTTTGCACTTCTTG
>JACCLF010000047.1 GCA_013425405.1 Microcaldota archaeon
TATGGTTGGGCAATTCTGATCATAATGGTAGTCCTTGCAGTGCTTTTCTACCTAGGAGTTCTTAACCCACCAATACCATCTCAGTGCACGTTTGCTGCAGGTGTCTCATGCATTACCAACAAGCTTAGTGTAGGTACGGGTAAGCTCTATCTTCAGATAGGGCAGGGAACGGGCCACCCAATCAGAATTACGGGTGTTTCATGCACGCAGAATAACAGCGCAACTTACGCAACAGGAGCAGCTAACATACTGTATGCCAATGCTGGAGGTACTGCTAGTACTAATGTATCAATAGCTTCGGGAGACAAGGGAACAATAGCTGACCCAAGTGGCGCAGCTGGAATTAACAACATAACCTGCACTGACGCAAATAACCTCAAGATTTCAACTCCATCAATAGGCCAGCAGTACAATGGGAAGATATTCATAAACTACACTGAGACAGATACCCTACTAACCAGAATTGCAGTGGGCACATACTCAGCAAAGTTTGAGGCCTAGTTCTTTATTTTTTTAAATTTATTTTTTTATTTTTCCTAACCCCTAGCGTTTGCCTTACCTCATCTGCAACCTTCGTATTCACAAAACTTTAAAAACAACGTATAAAAAAGAATAGTAGGCATATTCACAGCCTAGAGTACGAGGTGGTTTTGGATGAGAATGAGAAAGGGTCAAACAGCCATGGAATACCTTATGACATATGGTTGGGCAATTTTAATCATAATGGTAGTCCTTGCAGTGCTTTTCTACCTAGGAGTGCTAAACCCGCAAATTCCATCGCAGTGCATATTCCCAGCAGGAATATCCTGTTCTACCTACAAGATCAGTGCGGATACTGGTAAACTCACCCTTCAGATAGGGCAGGGAACTGGAAAGACAATTAGGGTGACTGGGGTCTCATGCACGCAGAACTCTTCCGCAAGCTACACAACCAGTGCTTTTATCTCATATTCCAATATAGGAGGTACTGCCTCAACCAACGTGACAATACCATCAGGAAGCACAGGATTCATAGCAGACCCGGTTAACGGTGCAGCCGGAGTTAGCAATGTGACATGCACTGATACAAACAATCTGGCGCTTGGAACCACGACTATAGGCACTCAGTACAACGGAAAGATATACCTCAACTACACCGAAGTGGAGACTGAAGTAACCAGAGTTGCTGCAGGAACATTCACGACGTATTTTGAATCCTAGCCAATATCGTGACATGCTCACCCCTAAAGGGTGTGGGAGTTCCCGCTCACCTTGTTAATCTCTTCTGCATCAAGAATAGGCTTCCTCAATCTAGCATAATCCTCAACTATCCTTGGGCAAGCAGTATTTACAAAGCAGTCAACTTCAAGGAAGTTGTTAAGGGATTCATAATTCAGTTCATTGCATATCAATATCTGCGCATCTTTGCCTTCAGCTTCAAGCATCTTTTTTATGGCAAGCGCTTTCTTGAAATTGAACTGCCCCGGCTTGGTGCTGCATACAACCCCGAATCTCCTTGCCTCAATGGCAGCAAGAAGAGCCCCCTTGCGCCTTCGGAGTTCCTTTCTTCTCTCCTCCCCCATCCACCTAACATTACCTGTGAAAGGGTCAACTGCAAGGAACGGCTTTTCAGTCGCAAGCGCGCCTCCCAGAGGGTGAAAAACCCCTCCTCCAAAATAGAGGAAGCAGTCAACCTCTTTCTCTATGCTCTTTATGCTGCCCCAATCGCACCCAAGAATCTGCCCGTTGTAGCGTGCTCTGCTTCCATGCTTTCCAATATAAGCTCTCTTGCCCCTGCCTTTCAGGAATTGTTTTATACTCTCCAACTGCCCTATGTGCTGCACAGTGGTGACCAGACCAACTTTTCTGAAATCCTTAAGCTCCTTCAATGCTCTGCTAAGCAGCTTCTTGAATTTCACCGGAGTTCGGTATTCAATGAATTCAACAGGTATGCCGCCTCTTAATTTGAAGGCGGAGTGGCCGTACTGTATTATTTTATCTGCTCCGTATCTCCTCGCTTCCTCCAGCGCCACATCGCATGCCCCATAGCACGGAGAGCATGAAACAACAACTTCCTTGCCCTCCCTTTCCAGTCTTTCAGCTAGCTTGAATGCTTTGTCTTTCAGACCCTCTGGAAGCTGGAGGAGAACTCTCACAACAAACCCTTCGTTCTAGGTTTATATGAAGAAAATAAAAAAATCAGAATTTGAAGCCGGTGTCCTTGTCTATGGGCTCCCTGAGCCTCCTCAGCATGAGCTTCTTCTCTGCACTTGCAACGTTCTTCCTTGTCACATCCACCATGTCCGGGTTCACCGAAATGCTGTTTATCCCGAACTCAACCAGCTTCTCGCTGTATTCGGGGTAAACGCTTGGCGCCTGCCCGCATATGGAGGTTGTCACACCGTGCTTGTTGCATACTCCTATAACATGCTTCAATGCTTTGTATACTGCCTCATTTCTCTCATCGAACTTGGAGGCAAGAGTTGAGTTGTCCCTGTCGCATGCCAGCGTGAACTGAGTAAGGTCGTTGCTGCCTATAGATATGCCGTCTATGCCCTCGTTGCAGAACTCCTCAGCCAGGAATATTGTGCTTGGAACCTCAACCATTATCCACAGTTTAAAGTCCAGGCTCTGCTTCAGGCCTAGCCCCTCAAGGAGTTTCTTCACCCCCCTGAGCTCTTCTATGGTTCTCACCATAGGTATCATGAGCCACAGGTTCTTGAGCCCGTATACCTCCCTGACTTTCCTTATTGCATCCACTTCCAGCTTGAATACATCCGGCTCTGTAGTATACCTGGCGCAGCCCCTGTAACCCATCATTGGATTTTCCTCCTTAGGCTCGTACTTCTCTCCTCCCTGCAGATTCCTGTACTCGTTTGTTTTGAAGTCAGTTGCCCTGTAAACAACAGGCCTTGGGTAGAAGGCAGTACATATCTGCCTCATCCCCTCTGCAAGCTTGTCAGTGTACTCCTGCTCCTTGTGATCCTCAATTGCCTTCCTTGGGTGCATGCCTATACCGGCAATCAGGAACTCTGCCCTGAACAGACCGACTCCGTCAACTGCAAGTGCGGCTGTCTTCTCAGCAAGCTCAGGCTCGGCAAGGTTCACGTATATCTTTGTCCCGGTTATAACTGGGGCAGAGACCATCACGCCGCCTGCTCCTGCCTCGGGCTTCTTTGCAACTGCTATGTCAACCTTACCCTTGTAAACAACACCCATCTTTGCATCAACCGTAATAATATCTCCGTTATGCAGAATCTCTGTGGCATTCTTTGTTCCCACAATGCAAGGCACGCCCATCTCCCTGCTTACAATTGCTGCATGGCAGTTCCTGACAAGGATGGGCGTATACATTTTTGTGAAGACGACATAATTATGGTTCTCCTCAACTTCAATGTTGTAAACGTCGTTTTCACCCAGTTCTTCACCCATTTCTACTCTCAGCATTCGCAGGTCAGATTCTATAACCCTCTCAATCTCTCGCCTAACGTTTCCATTCGCTAAGGGGAGTATGTGTCTCTCTATTTTTCTTGAATCCAGCAACAAATTCCCCTCGACATACGGCTTAATCCTCCCTTTGTAGTTCACCTCGTCTATAATATCTCCCAAAACTTGTTTCGCGGCAAACAGCTTTGTCCCATTTTTCTTATCCCCCGCTTCTCCCTTTATTCTTTTCGAGTAGTCCATCAGTTTCTGCAATCTATCAACAATCTGGATGTTATAGCAGCTTCCCCTTTGAATGCTCAGCTGCGGCATCATGCCCAATCTCAGACATGCTATTACAATACCCTGCGCCAGTTTCTCATCACCCGTATAAATATGCAGTCTGTTTCTATCAGCACCTATGCTCCCATCCCCATCCAAAACTCCTGCGAGGAAGTTGTACAAGGAGTTTTCATTCAAAGACAGAGTCCATTCGCAAAGCTCCCTCTCCATCTGAGCAAACTTCTGTGCTGGTTCCTTCTTGCTGCATGTGAAATCCGTAGCAGTGCCAATAACCCTCTCTCCACTTCTGCTCAGTATCCCGTTTGAAACCTTCTCCCTCTCGCTGGTGAAACCATACCCAAACACATCCTCAAAGCAGTCTTTTACAGAGTCTATAAACTCTGCTTTCTCTGGCGTTTCCTTTTGAGTAAATGTAACTCTCCCATGCCTTGCATCAAAACTGTAGTAGCCATCTGTAAACATTGCTCCTGCCAAGTAGGATAGGCTTGTTTGATTTGAGATGTTGTTTACCTTGGGAATTCTGTCCACTGCGCAAGCCATCTCCCCCCTCTCAAGCATATCAGACAACTTTCTCCCAACCAATTTTCTCCCCTCAAATGTCAGCATTTTGTGGTCAGGAGTCAAATCCAGCGAATTCTGCTTTGAGTTGCCGCTCTGCGAAATACGGACTCTCCACACCGGAGCTGCCCTCTTGAATGCATTCACCACAGGCTTCCACTCAGATTTAAGGCTGGCTTCATCAACTGAGAGCACACGCAACTCTCTTCCCTCCCTGACACTCTCATAGACTTCCTTCATTTTCATGAATCCCTTGTCTGTCAGTACCTTTGTATCCCCAGCAAAGCAAGTGGCCCCACCTGAATTCGTGACTATTGCAGCTGCTTTCTTCATTGCAGGCACATAATCCGGCGAGGTCATCTCGGTTACAAGTATCTCGCCCTTCTCCATCTTGTCAATGTCTTTTGCTGTCGGAATCAGCTTCACCTTTCCCACAGCAACTCCGGGACTTGCGCCCGAGCCTCTCAGAATTATCTCCGCATTTGCAACAGCTGTTGCCGCCTCTCCCACAGTCTCACCCCCTCCTTTCTTCAAAGTTGTAATGGGTCTGCTTTGAACTATGAAAATCTCCCCTTTGGAAACCGCCCACTCGATATCCTGGGGCCATCCATAATGATTCTCAATCTCCTTTCCATACTTTGCAAGTTCGACAATCTCCTTGTCGGTTATCTTCTGCTTCTCCTGCATCTCCGGCTTGATATTCACGTGCTCGTTTTTCCCGTTAATCTTTGTTATCATCCAAGTCTGCTTCGCAATGTTCCTCTCAACTATCTCCATAACATCCTTCTGCACTACATACCCGTCTGGAGTGATAGAGCCCGAAACAACGATCTCGCCAAGTCCATAGCCCGCCTCAACGCTTATCCTGTTCGGGTCGTTGGTTATGGGGTCGCTTGTGAACATAACTCCGGCTTTCTCAGACTGAACCATCTCTTGAACCACTGCAGACAACCCCACTTTGAGGTGGTCAAAGCCCTTCTCCTGCCTGTAGTATATCGCCCTGCTCCCAAAAAGAGAGGCCCAGCACATCTGGACTGCTTTGACTACGTCGTCAGCACCCTTTATGTTCAGGTATGTTTCCTGCTGCCCTGCAAAACTCGCCTCTGGCAAATCTTCAGCAGTTGCCGAGCTCCTTACGGCGACGTATTTCTCCTGGGACTCACTGGGCATAACATCAACGCCGCAGAGTTTGTTGTATGCTTTTATTATGTCCGTCCTTATGGAATCAGGAACTCTTGCCGAGAGTATCAACGCCTTTATCTCATCGCTCACAGCATTAAGCTTCGCAGTGTTCTGCACGTCAAGGTTTTGAGTAATTTTTGCTATTGCTTTGTCAATCCCATTCGTCTTAATAAACGTGAAATACGCATCGCTTGTTGTGCAGAAACCATTCGGAACAGGAAAACCTGCACCCGCCATCTCTCCAAGGTTGGCTCCTTTCCCGCCCACCTTTCCCACGTCTTCTTTGCCTATCTGAGAAAACCAAAGCACATTCTCCATTCATACACCTCCAAACAGAATGCAATCAACTGAGTGCAATCGTATTAACATGATACGCTCCTGACAGCTTCCGGGTAGCCCTTTTCATAGCCTCCTTGACGATTTCGAAATCCTTCTTCATGAACCTAATCATAAAAATCTTCTGGTTTGTCTTTATCCTCGCAGCCCTGTCGTTTGCCCTTCCAAATGATTTGGCCATTCCCCTCTGCAATCTGTCTGCTCCTGCCCCCACTATCATTTTATTTTCTCTTATTACATTGTGGGGGAATATAAGAACCCTGAAGTAGTAGTTGCCTGGTATCTGCTTCTCAATGTATTTGTTGGTTGCCTGCCTTGCCGCTTCTATGGAGTTGTCCCTCAGCTGGATTGGGCCACCAGATACGAGGTCAATCTCCATCTCGTAATTCTTGCCGGCATCTCCCATATTGAAAATCTGAATAGCATTGTGCGGCAATGCCTTTACGAAAGACTTCCTGGGTCTCTTCTTTGAGAACCTTGTCCAGGAAACTTTTCCAACATCTCTGCACGTATGCGCAGGTCTCAAGCCCATACAAAACACCTAAAGTCGGAATAAAATTTTAGAAGTGAAAGCTTAAAAGCATTGCCCTTTTTACTTCTCAGATTCAATCATCCAACAAGCTCCTCCAGCATCTGGCATCTCATACATACTTCATGAGAGCTCAGCTCTCCGCATTGCTTGCATCTCATCGGAGTTTCATCACTATTAAACTTTTCTCTCAATGCGCCTTTAACGCTCATGAAGCTGTTGAAAACCCTGAATTTCGTGCCCGGGAACTTCTCCTCCAGCTCATTGAGGAAAATCCTCACATCATTCCTGAATGCTTCATGCGCATAGGGGCATCTCCCAAACTTGATATTCATACCTTTTATTATTGAGTAAACAGCAACCTCCCTCTCAGGAATTCTCATCAGAGGCTTTATTCTGTCAACAAAGAACTCACTCTTTACTATACCTCCCGCAGGCCCGAACCTCGCCAGCCTGAAAGGCTCATTTCTCAGGAAATTCATCAGAACAGTCTGCGCTGCATCATCCAAGTTGTGCCCAACAGCAAGCTTGTTCAAACCCATCTCCCTTGCGGACTTGTTGAGAATCCACCTCCTGAAAACTCCGCAGTAGCTGCATGTTCCCCTCCTTTCCTCTCTCTTGGCAATCTCGTCAACAGTGATGCCAACTTCCTTTTTGAATGTGAGTATTCTATGCTCCACTCCTAGCTTCTTGCAGTTTTCCTTTGCAACACTGAGAGTCGTTTCTCTGTATCTTTTTATCCCCTCGTCAACAGAGAGAGCAACGAGAGGGACTCTC
This sequence comes from Microcaldota archaeon, assembly GCA_013425405.1. GTDB lineage: Archaea > Micrarchaeota > Micrarchaeia > Burarchaeales > Fermentimicrarchaeaceae > Fermentimicrarchaeum. Next base: position 7,088 of record JACCLF010000047.1, read on the forward strand.
ATGCTCCCGCAAATATCTTTCAGTATATGCAGCATTGACATGCTGTCCTTGCCACCTGAAACTGCAACTCCTATCCTGTCCCCCTTCTCAATCATTTTGAATTCCCGCACTGTCCTGCGCACTCTCTTCTCAAAGCTCTCAACAAAGTGCTTCTTACATAGGTTTTCATTCCCATAGGGAAGATATACTGCTGCTATCCCGTTGCATTTTGAACAGCTAACCTCCATACACCACACCAAATATCTCAATTCTGTCATGTCCGCCAACTTTCTCAAGCTCGGAAACCAGTTCCCCATTTTTTCTTGCCAAATGCGTTTCTCTGTTAACCCCCATCCAATGCATCAAATCGAGCACATTCATGCCTTTTTCCAGCTTAATTTTCACATATTTTCCGTTTAGCCTGACTTTAAAAGAGTCCATGCATTCATTTAAATACATAATTCTTTAAAAGGACAGAAGGAGGTTTTTTTTGAAGGTGTATCGATATGGGATTCTACAAGCTCGTTAAAAAGACATTTGAAGCGGAGCGCAAGCAACGTTCCCCTTTATACAAAGCAAGACTAATTAAGTGGAGAAAGACGGGGACAGTGGAGAGAGTCGAAAGGCCAACCAACATAGCCCGAGCCAGGGAGCTTGGCTACAAGGCAAAGCAGGGCGTTGTAGTCGCCCGTGTGAAGGTGGGAAGAGGCAGAAGAAAAAGGCCCAAGCCCGACCTGGGGAGAAAACCCTCCAAATCCGGCAGATTCTTCTCTCCTGGAAAGTCCCTCCAGAGGATTGCGGAGGAGAAAGCATCAACGAAATTCCCAAATCTTGAGGTTCTCAACTCCTACTGGGTTGGTGAGGACGGGAACTTCAAATACTTTGAGGTTCTGCTCTTTGATACCAGCCACCCCGCGATAAAAAATGACAGGTCATTTTCATCCCTGATTGGACAGAGGGGAAGAGCCTACAGAGGTCTCACCAGCGCGGGTAAGAAAGGCAGAGCATATGTTTGAAAGTTTGCGGCTGTGCTGCAGGAGGTATCAGCATGTGGGTGAGCAAAAGGAGAAGGATAATTGATTTGGCAACCAAGGAAGTTATTACTGCTGCCCCGAATACCACGATCAAAGCACTGTGCGACCTCATGATAAAGACTGGGAAGAGGAAAATACCCATAGTCGACTCATTGGTCCACCTCAAGGGAATAGTAACCAGCACCGACCTTATAAACTATTTCGGCGGCGGGGACAAGTACTTCATAATAGAGAAGGATTACAAGGACAACTTCCTCAGCGGAGTAAACGCCCCAGCTTCGAAAATCATGACCCGTGAAGTCCTCTTCGTTAATGAAGATGAGCCGGTGCCGTCCGTTGCTGATGTGATGCTCAACCAGTATTTTGGAGGCTTGCCGATTCTTGACAAGGATGTGAAGCTTGTTGGCATTGTGACCGAGCAGGATTTCATACGCCCTCTCGCAGGAGAGAAGCTCAATTTTCCCGCCAGAAACGCCATGAGCAAGAAAGTCATAACGGTGACGCCAAACACAGCAATAAAGGATGTGACAAGAATAATGTGCGGCAACCAGCTCAGGAGGCTTCCAGTTGTAAGCGAGCACAAGATTGTTGGCATGGTGCGTTCATACGACATACTCAAGTTCATAAGCGACGCCGAGTTCGCCAAGTTCCATACCTCCAAAGCAGAAGTTATACTAAATGAAATATCCAGCAATGTCATGAGCAAGGACATATACACCATAGATGAGGAGCTTGACCTCGGAGAGGTGATACACCTCTTCAAGAAGAAGAGGGTCGGCGGGTTCCCAGTTATCAAAGGCGATAAGCTTCTGGGGATAATCACCGAGAGGGATGTCTTCAGGGCGATATACGCAACCCTCAAGATGCAGTTCCCCAAGAAATTCAATGAGATAGTCTTCACGCTCTTCCACAAGAAGTGAGCTTCCCATGCCCGAATACTATGACTTGGATGTGCGCTTCTGGGAGGCAGGCTTGGAGAGCTATGCAAGCTCCCTTGGCTTCAAAAGCATATGCAGCTTTTCCCCCCAAGGCAATGGCATTGAAATAAAAACCAGGGAAGAAGATGTACGATTCAAAAAAGACGGGAAAATCATTCTTGTTTCTTCAGATAACCCGGAAACCCTGAAAAAAGCATGCAAGAGGGATGCTGACATGCTGCTCTTCCCCAGGTTCGTTCCAGATGTTGGTTTAGTGAGGGCAGCCGCGGAGAACAGGAAGCCATTTGAAATCCCCCTCTCGCTTCTGCTGGAGAGAAGGGGTGCAGAAAGAGCATTTCTTATTTCAAGGATGAGAGTCTTCCTACGGCTCTGCAACAAGTACGGGGCGGATTTCATAATCGCCAGCGGCGCCTCAGGCAGACTTTCCATGAAGTCTCCCGGCGAGCTTACTGCCGTTGGAGAGGCGCTCGGCCTGTCCCATGACCAAGCGGTAAAATCAATTTCAATGGTTCCGGAGTATATTCTCAAGAGATGATGCCATGATTCCCACGATGAGAGAGAAAAGGAGGTACATCCACTTCAAGCTTGAGTGCAACCGCAGACTCAGCGAGACCGAGGCAAAAGATGAGCTCTACAATGCAATCCTGTCATTTCTAGGAGAGCTGGGCTTTTCAAAAGCCAACCCGAGGCTTGTGGAATTCAATGACAACTCAGGAATTCTCATGTGCTGCAACCCAGAAGTTCAAAGGGTTAAAGCCGCCTTGGCGCTTGTTGACAAGATAAAGGGCGAGAATGGCTGCATAAGGGTTCTGAAAGTTTCTGGAATGATAGGCAAACTCCAGTAAGGAAAATTGGTAAGTATTTTAAACCTTAGATGTGAATTATATTCGTAGTGAGAGAGAAGAAGAGGTGAATTAATGTATCCGGTTTCTCCGCAAGCATACGACCGAGCTATAACCGTATTCAGCCCTGATGGAAGGCTCTTTCAAGTGGAATATGCCAAAGAGGCTGTGAGGAGAGGAGCCACGGCAATGGGTATTGTGTGCGCAGACGGCGTAATTCTTGTCGCGCACAAGAACATTGTCTCAAACCTTCTTGTGTTTGAATCAATGAAAAAAATATTCAAGATAGACAACCACCTAGCTGCGACTGCATCAGGTCTTGTTGCAGATGCCAGGAGGCTTGTCGATATGGCAAGGCTCGAGGCGCAGAGGCACAGGCTCCTGTACAATGAGCCCATGAGCGTTGAATCCGTCTCAAGGCATCTCTGCGACGCCATGCAGAGCTACACGCAGTACGGAGGAGTAAGGCCTTTTGGAGTTTCACTTCTCATAGCGGGAGTTGACAGCGAGCCCAGGCTGTATGAGGCTGAGCCAAGCGGCGCGCTCACTGGCTTCAAGGCTGATGCCATTGGGAGCGGAAAGAAGGAGGTTGACGAATTCTTCGAGAAGGAGTACAAGGACGGGCTCAGCATAGACGACGGCATAAGCCTTGCCATGAAAGCTCTCAAGAAGACAACCGACTCGAAGCTGAAGGCTGAGAATGTGGACATAGCAGAGATAACGAAAGGCAAGAAGCTCAAAGTGCTCTCTGATGAGGAAGTGAGCAAATATCTCTCAAAGGCCTAGTTGTGTGTTTTTATGGTAAGCTTAGATAAGGCCATAACAGCCCGCTTGGAGACGCACGGGGAGAAATTTGAGATTCTGGTTGACCCAGACTTAGCTTATCTATTCAAAACTGGCAGCAAGAAGGACACCCTAAACCTGCTGGTTGTTGAGGAGATATTCACAGATGCTCGGAAGGCCGAGAGGCCTACCGCCGAGTCTTTGAAGAAGGCTTTCGGCACTACAGAAGTAATGAAAATAGCCGAAGTTATAATAAGGAAAGGTGACGTTCAGCTCACTACGGGGCAGAGAAAGACGATGGCTGAGGAGAAAAGAAGGAAGATTGTGGCAATTCTTGCAAGGGAGTGCATAGACCCCCGAACTGGCGCGCCGCACCCTCCCCAGAGAATTGAGAAAGCTATGGAGGAGAGCAAGGTGCACATCGACCCATTCAAGGATGCAGAAATACAGCTGAACGAGGTTGTTGATGCGCTGAGGCCCATACTGCCCATGAAGTTCGAGAAGGTGAAGATTGCGGTGCGAGTTCCAGCAGAGTATGCCCCGAGAGCATTTGGCACTCTCAAGGAATACAACATCCAGAACGAGGAATGGCAGTCAAACGGAAACCTGATAGTAGTTGTTGAGATGCCTGCGGGCCTGCAGGGTGAATTTTACGATAAGATAAACAAGATAACCTCCGGAAGTGTTGAGACAAAAATTTTGAAATGAAGTGGTGATACAGATGACTAGAATAGTTGTGCCTGGCGAGCTTGTTGCAAGCTCTCCACAGAGAATTGAGTTTGCATTCATTGAGAACGGCAAGACTTACTCCTCAGTGCTAGGGCTTTTTGATGAGGCGAATCTGCGGGTGATACCCCTTGAAGGAGCCTACATGCCGGCGCAGTACGACATCATTGTCGGAATTATCAACGAGGTCAAGTTTGCGGGCTATAACATTGACATAAACTCCCCGTACAAGGGATTCCTCTCTGCAAAGGATTCAAGATACGAGTACAAGCTTGGCGATGTCATATCAGCAAAGATAGTGGAGGTTGACGAGGTCAAGAGTGTTAACCTTGAGGGCGCCAGGGCTCTGAGAGACGGCGAGATTATAGAAATAAGCCCTGTCAAGATCCCAAGAGTCATAGGAAAGAAGAATTCCATGCTCGACATGATTAAGGAAGCAACAAAGAGCGAGATCTTTGTTGGCAAGAACGGCAGAATCTGGATACAGGGGGGGAACTCCGCCCTTGCGGCCAGAACCATACTGAAGGTTGAGAAGGAGGCGCATACAACCGGTTTAACCGAAAGAATCAGCGCTTTCCTGAAGGATGAAGTCAGCAGATAACTGGTGGTGATATGGAGAAACCCAAATTGATTATTGATGGAAAAAGAATCGACGGCAGATCTATGGACGAGCTGAGGCCTTTGAAGATTCAGGCGGGAGTGCTGAACAAGGCTGACGGCTCCGCCTATGTGGAGTGGGGCGGAAACAAGGTGCTTGCAGCTGTTTACGGGCCTAGGGAGTGCATCCCAAGGCATGACGCCAGCCCTTACAGGGCGATTATACACTGCAGATACCTCATGGCCCCGTTTTCAACTCTTGACGAGCACGGTAGGAGCGGGCCGAACAGGAGATCTACAGAAGTGTCAAAGGTGATAAAGGAAGTTTTTGAGAATGTCGTCATGACCGAAAAATTTCCAAAAACTGCAATTGACATTTTCATAGAAGTGCTGCAGGCAGACGGGGGAACAAGATGCGCGGGCATAACTGCTGCAGCGGTTGCCCTTGCGGATGCAGGAATTCCAATGAAGGACCTGCCCTGCGCTGTCGCAGTTGGCAAGATAGAAAATGAGATTGCTGTGGACTTTGGCAAGCTGGAGGATAATTACGGTGATGGCGATATGCCAATTGCCATTGCCCCGAGGAATAACGAGCTGCTGCTGCTTCAGATGGACGGAATGTTCACCAAGGATGAACTGAGGAAGGCACTTGAACTTGCATTCAATGTTTTCCCGAAGATAAATGCCCTCCAGGTAGAGGCACTGAGGGCGCACTATGCCGTGAAGAAGGATGAATTGTCTAGAGGGGATTGAAATGGATATACTTGACGAAATAAAAAAGGATTATGTCCTGGATTTGATGAAGAAGGAAAAGAGGCCGGATGACAGGGGCTTTTTTGACTACCGGCCGTGCACTGTTGAGAAAGGAATATTTGAATCTGCTGAGGGAAGCGCCCGTGTGAAGCTTGGAAAAACGCAGGTTGTCGCGGGAGTAAAAATAGATGTGGGAACACCCTTCAAGGACAGGCCTGACGAGGGAGTTCTCTCGACAACTGCAGAGCTGCTTCCGCTGGCATCACCAACCTTTGAGCCAGGTCCTCCTAATGCGGCTGCCATTGAGCTTGCGAGAATTGTTGACAGAGGAATACGAAGCAGCAATGCAATAGACCTGAACTCGCTTTTAATAGAGAAGGACAAGGTTCTGATGGTGTTTGTCGACATATACGTGCTTGACCACGATGGCAACCTCATAGATGCATCAGCGTTGGCTGCAATGGCCGCCCTGCTCAATGCGAAACTTCCCAAGTATGAGGACGGGCGAATCATAAGGACTGAGCGAAATGATAATTTGAAGGTGAGCCAGAAGGTCGTCACATGCACCTTCTCCAAGATAGGCTCGCGCATAGTTCTTGACCCTGGGCTTGACGAGGAGAAGGCAATGAGCGCCAGGCTTACTCTGGCTACGACTCCAGAGTATGTATGCGCCATGCAGAAAGGTGGAAGTGGCGCTTTCACAAAAGACGAGCTCATGAATCTCATAGATGTTTCATTTGAGAAGGGAAATGAGCTGAGGAAATTTCTGGATTGAGGAGGTGAGCCCGTGGCCAAAGCCCAGGTTAGATATGGGGGAGAGATGAGAAAGAGAGCCGCTGCCGTTGACAGGCAGAGAGTTGCCAAGTACGCATGCCCCAAATGTGGAAAGAGAAAGGTCAAAAGAGAATGCTATGCAGTATGGAAATGCAGGTCATGCGGTGCTACATTCGCTGGCGGTGCCTACTCGCTAACAACTGCAGTTGGAGAGACAGGCAGAAGAATAATTGCTGATGTGAAAAAGAGGTAGTTTATATGTACACCTGCTGGAAATGCAAGAAATCTGTGAAAGAATTGGATGGATCGTTTGTGAGATGCCCCTACTGCGGGTGCAGGGCGCTTTTCAAGGAGAGACAGCCCATAGCAAAGGACGTGAAGGCTGAATAGATGGGAGTCTACGTAACAACAAGCAAGAACCCCTCAGCCAAAACTAAGGTTCTCTGCGAGGCGCTCTCGCTGGTACTGCCTGGCTCCACCCGTGAGCAAAGGGGTAAAAAAAGCATAGAGCAGATTTTCAGAAGGGCAAAACTTCTCGGAAAAAGAAGGGTGGTGCTCATCTACGAAAAAAATGGAGTTCCCTCCAGTATATGCCTGATGAAAGTGAAAGCCCACTCATGGGACTGGGTAGGTGAGGAATTATTTATTTCAAAATTTCGCATTTATAAGCTCCCTGCAGACCTTCCAACTGAGCTCATCGTGAGCGGTGAGAGAAAGGAGGAATTCGAGAAGCTTTTTGATTTTGAGAAAACCGAAGGGGATGATTTCATTGAGCTCGCCTGCGGGAAGAAGGAACTCTCATTCTCATACTGGGGCAAACCCCTGATTAAGCTGGGACTGGTCTCATGAAAGCAACGCTTGAGATAGGATTCGCCAATCAAAAAATAGTCAAGAAGGCTCTCAACTCGCTGAAGCAGGAGACCAGCTTCAAGAAAAGGAGCAACACCAGTATGAGAGTTAGGGGTAATGCCCTGCTCATCAGCATAGAGGCAAAAGAATTCCCAGCTCTGAGGGCAACTGTTCATTCTTACCTAAGGCTTTTAAATGTCATATTCTCTGTTTCAAATCTGACAGAAAAGGAGGGATAGCATGGTTGATATGCCGAAGGAACTGGAGCATGACATAAATGAGTTCCAAACTGCGCAGAATCAGCTCCAGATGATTGTCATCCAGAAGCAGCAGGTTAAGATGCAGCTGGAGGAAATAGATGATGCGCTTGAGGAGCTTAAGGGAAAGAGCGGCAAGGTTTTCAAGTCAATCGGCTCGGTGCTCGTTGAGTCGAAGGCAGACGATGTTGTGAAAGAGCTCAATGAGGACAAGGAGACGATGAAAGTTAGGATCGGGGTTTTTGGTAAGCAGGAGGAGAAGCTCAGGGGAAGGCTTGTGGAACTCAAGTCCAAGATAGAGAAAGCCGCTGGGGCGATGGGAGCCGCATGAAAGAAATGCTAAATTTCCTAAAATCTGCGAGGGGGAAGAAAGCTCTAATCCTAATACACTCCCTTGCTGATTTGGATGCGGTCGGGAGTGCTGTTGCCCTCCAGTCATTCCTCAAAAATTCCTCAATAATTGCTTCGGATCTGCCTACTGCAAAAGCTAGGAAGCTGCTTAAGTTCATAAAGTCTGAAGTCAGAATTGGCGGGAAGCTCAGCGCAGACATGATGGTAATCCTGGATACCAATTCATACGACATGCTCGGCGAGCTTGCGAAAGATGTTAAGAATTTCAAAGGGGAAAAAGTTGTCATAGATCACCACTCCCTCCACCCTGATTCAATAAAAGCAAATCATCTGCTGGTTGACAACCGCTACCTCTCCACTTCAGAGATTATCTACGAATTGCTGAAAGAGCTTAAATGCAAAATTTCCGAGACTGAGGCAGTATGCCTGCTTTGCGGGATTATCGACGATTCCGCAGGCTTCAGGAATGCCAACAGGAAGACATTCCGCAATATCGCCCAGCTTCTCGGTAAAACCGGACTGGGGTATGACGATATTATGAGGCTTACCGAAACAAATGCAGATATATCCAAAAGAATAGCCCTGCTCACAGCCTGCAAGCGAGCTGAGGTGGTTAGGGTTGGCAATTACCTCATAGCAAAATCAACTGTTGGTTCTTTTGAAGCCAAGGCTGCGGAAGCTCTAACAAATCTGGGAGCTGATTTCTCATTCGTAGGATGCAATGAAAAGAAGGATGCAAGGATATCCGCAAGGGTTAGAAGCGATGCTTGCGATGAGCTCGGCATAAATATTGCAACGCAGGTGATGGAGAAAGTTGGGAAAACCCTGAAGGGCAGCGGAGGGGGGCATGCGTGCGCTGCAGGGGCGGATGGACCTGATGTCGATGCCTTTGAAGATGCGATGGATGAATGCGTTAAAATCACAAAGGAGATTGTGGAGAGGAAAACTCATGCTAAAGCCAGAAGTTGAGAAAAAAGTTCTGCTATTCTTAAAAAAGATACCTAACGGTAAGGTTGCAACCTACAAAAGCATAGGCGACAGGTTCAAGCTCCACCCAAGATTGGTTGGGTTGGTTATGAGCAGGAACAAGCATCCTGAGTTATATCCCTGCTTCAAGGTTGTGAAGTCAAACGGCGAGCTTGGAGGATATTCAGCTGGCGGAGTGAAAAAGAAAGCAGAGCTTCTTAAAAGAGATGGCATTCAACTCAAAAGAAGAGTGGATTTGAAGAGATATCTGTGGCACTATATACTGTGAAATATTCCGCCTACGCTCTCTACATCACCCTCGAGACTGACGTATCCATACCCAACTGCATAATTTCTGTAAGCCATATGCCTGATTATTTCGCTTGAGTTAATCGTTAGAAGTTTACCGTCAAATCTCTCAATTCTGTCCTTCTCAAGCGGCTCGTGGCCGTTAATCCCTATCTTACAACTCATTCTACCAAGAGCGCGCTTATAAACCGACGGACCAAAGAAACGGCCAATCCCTCTGTTTGTGTTCTCCGCCATCCCGTCTACATTCTCTCTGCCGTCGTTCCACACAATATCCTTCTCAATCTCACTCCCTCCATACGCTATATTGGCCTCGTTAATTTTGTCCGATACCCCTCCATGGAAGAAGAAAATGCCATTCTCAGTCTTTGCGGCCAAGGGAAGCATCCCAAAAACCTCGAAGTATTGCCTGTACATACCTCCATTGAAGTCATTGTATTTTTTAATGTTCTCTTCAAGGAAGCTCTTGGCTCCGGGAGAGTTCTCGGAGGATGGCTGAATCTCATGGTCCCCCTTCAGCATTACAACATTATCACGAAAATTCCTTTTGAGCTCCAGCAACAAATTCACAACTTCCACCTGCTGCGGTCCCCTGTCTATATAATCCCCCAGAGCGACCAGAGTCAATTTTTCACCTTTCTTAACCCTTTCTACAAAATTAGTCTCCTTGAGTATCTTAACGAGGGAGCTCTCATCCCCGTGCAGGTCCCCAACAACAATTGCATTCCCTCCTTTGGGGATGTACGCCATATTGCCCGTCATCCTAAGCCCGGAATGCCGTGCCCTCTCCTCCCTCAGAATATCTTTAACAATTATCGCAGTCTCCCTTGCCCTGCCAAAATCAAGCTTATCCGCTACATCCACTATTTCATCAAGAGTTAAGCTCTTCGCTTCCTTCTCTCCTGGGAGTTTCTTAACAACCATGCTTAACTCACTCATTTGAGATATAAAAGCATATCCAAAAATCACAATGTTCCAGCTTCAGGATGAAAGCGAATATATAACAGTATATCAAATCCAATCGGCCATTCACTGGAAAGCTACCCCCCTCCACGAGGTTTATAAAGGAAAAAATCGACGTAAATAACGTCTATGAAAAGCTATAAATTCAGAATATACCCATCAAAGAAGCAGGAGGAGCTTCTGAACAAGCATCTCTGGCTAGCAAAGAACCTATGGAATGAGTTGCTTGGAGAGTGCAAAAAAATTTACACAAATTTTGGCTACTTCCCGACAAAGAATACCTTACAGCTGATGGTAAAGAACTATGGTCTTTATGCTCAAACTCAGCAAGAGATTGCACATAGAGTTCACAATTCCGTAATTCGAGTTTTCAAACTGAGAAATAATCTAGTAAAATGTGGTTTTCCACGCTTCAAATCTATTGACAGAATGAAGAGTTTACATTATCCGCAGTATGGATTTTGCTTTGACAAAAAACTCAAAGTCACTCCATTTGGAGAGATTGCAATAAAGAAGCACCGGGAGATAAAAGGTGAAATAAAGACGCTGACTCTGAAAAGGGAGTCTTCTGGAAAGTGGTTTGCAATTTTTTGTGCTGAGACACCAAAAGAAATTCCAAAAGAAAATAATGGAGAGGCAGTTGGAATTGACCTGGGAGTGATGAGATTTGCAACCCTATCTGATGGTAAAGTGATAAAGAACCCAAGGCATCTCATGAAATATGAGAAAGAGCTTGCATTCATCCAGAGGAAGTTCTCAAGGAAAAAGAAAAGAAGCAAAAACAGGAAAATGGCAAAGGTAAGAGTTGCAAGGTTATATGAAAAGATTTCAGATTGCAGAAGAGATTTCCTGCACAAGATTTCAACTGAATTGGTGAATGATTATTCCTTCATTGCATCAGAAAGGCTTGCCTCACAGAAGATGGCAGAACAGAATTACGGCAAGCAGATTCATGATGCTGGATGGAGTATGTTTGCAAACATGCTTGCATACAAGGCGGAAGGAGCTGGATGCAGGGTTGTATTTGTGAACCCAGAAAATACTTCAAAAATGTGCAGCAGATGCGGAAACATCAGAAAAGACTTGAGTCTGCGGGACAGGACGTATACCTGCCCTGAATGTGGACTAACCATAGACAGGGATTTAAATGCTGCAGTAAATATACTCAAGAGAGTTACCCCTGGGCAAGGGGGAAGTAACGCCTGCAATTCCTTGCAAAAGGAAAGAGATGTTGCAGAAAGAAGCAACGTCTGTGAAGCAGGAAGTTTGCGCCTATTAATAGGCGAAGCGTGTCACAAAGCTACATCTCCAGAATTCTCTTAAGTGTCTTTTCAGCGCTACCCTTCCCCTCCTCGCTTAGCAATGCATACAATGTCTCGATGTCTATGTCGGATTTGAACCCATACTGCTTCAGTTTGTTCTTGAGAATTTCTATGCCAATATCCTTGACAGACAGTTTGCTCTCCCTCAGGCTCCTGAGCTTGTCTATTTTCTCTTTCAGGGTTTCAGATTCAAGGTCTTTGTCAATTTCCACAATTGCCCTGTCCTCAAATTCCCCAGCAATTGAGCTAACATCGAGGTTTGACTGGTTGAGGCCTTTTGCCATACTTCCCCTCAGCTTGAGCTTTATCAACGGCTTTACCTCAGTCTTATTCTCCAACAGCTTCTCAATGCTTTTCCTTGCCTTTGCGAGCACTTCCTCCAGACTCGCCTGCTTGAACTCCAGCTCCTCAAAGAAGAATGGCCTGCTCTGTATCTCGCGGAAGACTGCCTCCTTGCTCTTAGTGTCAAAAACAAAGAACCCCTTTCCCCCGACATCCTCCTTCCTCATCTGCGTCACCACAGTGCTTCCCGGGATGATGAAGTAGGCTCCGCTGTCAAGTTTCTGAATAGTCTTTGCATGTATATGCCCGCAGAGATACAGGTCAAACCCCTTCGGAAGGTCCTCCATTCCCATCAGACTCTCACCGGGAAGGAACTCCTTCATGCTCTGGTGGAAGAGAAACACATTGAAAGCTCCGTCTACTGGTTTTGGCGAGAGCGCTTCCAGAGCACTCTTTGCGTACTCCTCAGGGATGCCGCCCATTCCCTGCAGGGCAATTCGCTCCCCATCCTTTTCAAAAACCGCCGTGGCAGCATGCACATTCACGAGAAACCCTGCCTTCTCAAGCAACTCAATAGGGTTGACTAACTCCTTCGTCCTTCTCTCATGTGTTCCATGGATTGCCACTACTGGAACTTCAGCATAATTCTTCCTCCCGTCCTTGCTGTCATAGCTTGCAAGCTTTGCTTCCCACTTCTTCCCAAAGGCATTTCTGAACAGCTTGAAGGACCTTGCCAGAATCTCCTGCTTGGGAATCCTGGAATCAAATATATCACCGAGCAGCACTACCAACTCTGCCTCCTCGCATGCTCTGGAAAAAGCTCTCTCCGCCTGCTCGAATGAATCATCCAGGAACCTTACATACCCCAGATGAAAATCGGCAAGCACCGCAATTTTCAAGCAACCACCCTCCTAGCTAAGTCGAATCCAGCGGACATACATAATTATTAAAAACAAAGTATAAAATCCCTTATATGACATCAAGCACAACTTTCACCCTTTTCACTGCATTAGTCATGGTCCTAGTAACAATAATATTCATCTATTTCATTACAAGGTGAGCAGATGGACTGGAGAATAGCCGCAATTGTAACGATGCTTGCACTTGGCGTCTACAACATACTTGTGCAGCAGTTCGTAAAGAAGGTTGACTGGCGAGTAATGATACCCATAGCTTTCGTTGTCTCCCTTGCGCTCCTTATATACTTCCTGACTACCTACCCATCATTCATTGATAATGTAACTTCCGGTTCAATACTCTTCTCATTCGCGCTGGCTTTCGTGTTTTGCGTGGCAACAGTATTTACCTACATAACATTCAAGGAGGGAGCCCAGCCAGGTCTTGCTGCCATGATATTCAACCTGAGCGCCATTGTCACAATTCTCATTTCAGCGTTTTTACTAAAAACAGATACCCTGGACCTTCAGAAAATCGTCGGCATACTCTTCAGCCTGCTGGGGATGGTCCTGCTGCTCTACAGGTGACTCGTATAGATAGACAGCTGACGAATAAGTTTATAAAAATTATGTAGTATATTATACCACGGAGGGAGAAAAATGGAAGCAGATTTTGTAAAAGTATCCAAGAAAAAGTTCAAGGGAAAGTCCAACATGGGCGCATACGAGAAGATTTACCCCAATTTCAAGTGGGAGGATGTGCATGATGAGGTAGAATGGTTTGAGGGAGGCAAGCTGAACCAGGCTTACAACACAATGGACAAGCACAGGGACACCTGGAGGAAGAACAAAGTCGCAATGTACTGGGAGGGTGACGACGGCACTACGAAGAAATTCACTTTTCTGGAGATGTCCAACCTGTCGAACCAGTTTGCCAATGCGCTCAAGAGCCGTGGCATCAAGAAGGGGGACAGAGTATTCATCTTCCTCTCAAGAGTTCCCGAGAATTACATAAGCTTCCTCGGCATACTGAAAATGGGCGGAATTGCAGGCACTATGTTTGCAGCATTTGGCCCTGAGGCGGTAAAGGACAGGCTGGTGGACAGCGAAGCTATAGCTCTTGTGACAGATATGAAGCTCAAGCCGAGGGTTGACCAGGTAAGAAAAGACCTTCCAAATCTAAAATATGTTTTTGTTGTAGGAGGCAAGGATTTGAAGGCTGACCAGGGTGAACTCAGTTTCGATGAGGAAATTAAGCGTGCATCACGAGATTTTGAAGCTGAAAAAATGAACCCCGAGGATGTTGCTTTCATGCAATACACCTCCGGCTCGACAGGAAAGCCCAAGGGAGTGATGCATACTCACGGAGGAATGGCCCAGCAGCACATAACCGCAAAATGGGTGCTGGATTTGAAGGATGAGGATATATACTGGTGCACCTCGGACCCTGGCTGGATAACTGGGATAATATACACGATTCTCGGCGCCTGGTCAAATGGAACTTCCCAGCTGATATTCGACGGAAGGTTTGACCCAGATAGGTGGTACTCGCTCATAGAGAAATACCAGGTTAATGTCTGGTACACCGCTCCAACTGCTCTGAGAATGCTGATGTCTTCTGGTGGAGAGGTACCGAAGAAATACAACATGAAAAGCCTCAGGCACATATGTAGCGTTGGGGAGCCGCTCAACCCCGAGCCGATAAGGTGGGCGCGCAAGGTTTTCGGGCTTTGGGTGCACGACACCTGGTGGCAGACTGAAACAGGAAGCATGCTCATATGCAACTACCCCAAGATGGACATGAAAGTCGGATACATGGGCAAGCCGTTCCCGGGCATAACTGCATCAATACGCGATGACAACGGGAATGAGGTTGCACCTGGAGTAGAAGGGGACCTGTGCCTCAAACCTGGCTGGCCTTCCATGTTCACGGGAGTATGGAAAAATGAGGAGAAGTACAAGTCATACATAAAGAACGGCTGGTATATCACAGGCGACAAGGCTAAGATGGATCCCGACGGCTATTTCATATATGTCGGAAGAGGGGATGATGTCATAAAGACTGCAGGAGAGAGGGTGGGTCCGTTTGAAATAGAGAGCGTATTAGTGGAGCACCCTGCAGTTGCAGAGGCAGGTGTTATTGGCAAGCCTGACCCCGAGGGCATAAGAGGGGAGATAATAAAGGCATTCCTGGTTTTGAGGAAGGGCCACAGTGCTTCAAAGGAGCTGGAGGACGATATAAGGAAGTTCATCAAGACAAGGCTTGCAGGGCATATGTACCCCAAGGAAATCGAATTCAGGGACACCCTGCCAAGGACGCAGAGCGGAAAGATAATGAGGAGAGTCCTGAAAGCACAAGAGCTCGGACTGCCTACCGGAGACCTCTCGACAATAGAGAAATAAGCTCCTTCTTTTTTATCTTCTCTTTTTATTTCTCAGTACATCAAAATATTTTAGCTTGACTGTTATAGTCTCGCAGAGCGAAGTTGATATCGATTGTAACCATGGTTACATACCACTAATAAAGCCCTAGTTGCTTCAGGATTGCCAAAACAAGCTTTAATCTGCACGCTCTAAGCACGCATCCAAGATAAAGGAGTTTTCCCTCAGCCTGCTTTCAAATTACTGAATTCACCCTTCCTCTTCCCGCGCTCAAGGGAGTTTTTCAAATCCTGATACTCAGCTGCAAGCATTGCATTAATCGTCCTTATCCGGTCTTCCAGAACTTTTTCAGCTTTCCCACCGAATGGAGCCCAGTCATATTCCTTAACAACCATGTCCATCATGTTCTTTATATCTTCTGGCTTGTATGCGCCCCTCCTTATTTTCAGTATTGCCTTGTCAGCTTTTATCAGATTTTTAGTAAGAATCTGTTCGGAAAATTCCTCAAAACTCCTCTTATCAGTTTCCCTCTTGACTGTCCCGCCAGTTTTCTCTATCTCTTTTCTAAGCGCCTCATTGCTCTCGCCAAGTGCCAGTGTCATTTCACTGAGCGCTCTGCTGAAAACTTTTGTTCTGTTCCAAATTGTCTCGCCTCTCGACTCAAAATGCCTATACTCCCGCGCAAGTGCAGCACTGGCTGAACCAGCAAAATCAATGAATTCCTTGTGGCTGCCGTAGTCTTTGATGAAGTTATCCATTATGCCCCTCAGGTTCTTTTCCTCGGATTCCTTTATTCTCTTGACAAATTCATCAACTTTCCCGCTGTGCATATCATGGGCTACGGTCATAAGTTACCTCTAACAAATTTGCTCATTTCCGCCTTTTAAACATTTACCTAGCCAGCCTTATATCTTCCTCCGTAACCGTCTTCCTCCCAGCGTGTTTAGCAAGCTTGACCGCCTTTGCCGCAACCTCCAGGGCATGTTCCTCAAGCATCAGGGCAAGCTCCTTAGAGGCGTCTTTGCTCACCCTTTCGGCTCCTGCCTTCCTTATGAGCTTCTCAACCCTTGCAAGCGGCAATACGGCAATAAGTTTCATTAACTCATATGCAATTCTATTTATTTATGAATTTTGAGTAGTCCACAAGCTTCCTCAATGACTTTATTGCGTATGTCGAAGATGTATAAGTAGGAACCCCGCAGTTCTCCAGTATCCTGCTGTGCACCTCCGCGTATTCCCCTCCCGGGCAGGCTACGAGTATTGGCTTTTTCTTCAGGTTTGATGCTTCAACCAGTATGCTCAAAACCCTGGAATCAATGCTCTCTGTCTGGAAAAGGACTCCTACGAGAATTGCATCCACATTCGGGTCGTCAAGCATGGCGTGCACCGCAACTTCAAACCTGTCAGCACCCGCATCCCCACTAAGATCCAGCGGGTTCTTGACATTAACATAGGGAGGCACCTTCTCGCTTATGCATTTCCTGCTCCCATCGCTCAACTCAGCAAGCTTCAAACCATTCTCCTCAACGCTGTCCGTCGCGACGACTGCCAAACCGCCTCCATTGGTTATTATCCCAACCCTATCACCGCTGCAGAACGGCTGGGACTCAAAAAGTTTTGAGAAACTGAATATCTCATCAATATTCATCGCCTCAACTGCCTTGCACTGCTTGAATACTGCCTGGTAAACTGCAGCATTCCCAGCCAACGTGCCTGTGTGGGATTTCGTCGCAGCAGCACCTCCACTTGTCTTTCCCCCTTTCAGCACAACAACAGGCTTTCTTCTTGTGACTTCCTTCAATGCTTCAAAGAACTCCCGCCCCCTTTTCACCCCTTCTATGTAAAGCACAATTATCTTGGTTCTTCCATCATCCGCCATATACCTGAGCAAATCCGTCTCATCAAGTAAAGCAGCATTGCCGTAGGAAACAAATTTGGACATTCCAAAGCCCTGCCTTGCCATCAAATCAAGCACGGCGCCTCCAATAGCACCGCTCTGGCTTATGAAGCTCACCGCCCCGAGCTTCGGCCTCCCCATTTTGTACGTTGGTATGAAAACACTGTCAACTCTCGTCAATAGGTTTATCACTCCCATGCAGTTTGGCCCAAGGCATGTGATATTGTATTTGAGGCATATTTCCTTGAGCTGGTTCTCAAGCTCAACATTTCCTACCTCTGAGAAGCCACCGCTTATGACTATAGCTCCCTTAACCCCTTTCTCACCGCACTCTTTCAGCGCCTCTGGGACGAGTTTCGCAGGTATGGATATGACCGCAAGATCAACGTCATCTTTGATGTTTTTGACACTCGCGTAGCATTTCAAATCAAGTATTTCCGTGCATTTGGGGTTTATGGGGTATATCTGACCTCTAAAACCTCCCTCAATGAAGTTCTTCAGCAGCACATGCCCAATCTTTTCAGGGTCTCTGGAAGCTCCTATTATTGCAACACTGTTTGGGTTGAAGAGCGCATCTAGATTCAAGGCAACACCCTCACATCAACTGCGCAATATCCCTTCTCATAGGCTATGACCGGGTTTATGTCCATCTCGTTTATCTGCTCATTCTCATAGAGCAGCTTTGAGACTTTCTGGAGAACATCAGCAATTGCTTCAATGTCCACGGGCTTTCTTCCCCTCACCCCTTTGAACAGCGGGTACGCCTTAAGCTCAGTTATCATCTCCATTGCATCCTCTCTGTCTATGGGGCAAACCCTCAATGAAAAATCCTTGAAGACTTCCACAAATATCCCTCCAAGTCCGAAGAGTATGACAGGTCCGAACTGCTCATCCCTCCTCCCACCAACTATTAGTTCAGAACCTGGCTTTGCCATGCTCTGGACAAGCACCCCGTCAACCCTTGCTTTCCCGGCATTTGAAAGAATTTCTGAATAAGCCTTCCTGAGCGAATCTTCATCCTTGACATTCAGCTTAACGCATCCCTGGTCTGACTTATGGATTATCTCATCCGATACGACCTTTAAAACAACAGGATATTTTGCAACTTTCAGGGCATCATCAACACTTCTGACAATACCGCCTTCAACAAAACTTATATCGTATTTTTTAATTAGGGAGATGGCATCCGCGTATTTCATTTCAACTACCTACTTCCTTAAAACAAGATATATTGCAGCCAATATGCATACCACAACTACCAAAGCCCCCAGGATATAAACTGCTAGCTGCATCGGGTTCTTCCTGAAATTCTCCATGTAATACTCCATCTTAGCTTTCCTCTTTGTAGCACTATCGAGCGTTACGGGCCCTGCAGGCGGCATCTCCGGTGCAGCGGGTTCTGGCGGAGCAACCGCCTCAGCAGGAGCCTCCCCAGTGACAACTATGTGCTGCTCAGGTGTCTTCTCCATTTTTGGGGTTGCACCCACTTTCTTAAACCCATCCTCAGTTATGCTCAGGCTTATCTTGATATTCCTTATTGAATAGCTCACCAAATCCTGCTTCACAAGCTTGTGTATGCGCAACGCAAGGTCGCCGCTCCTTATGTTGAGCCCATTCTTAATCTCGTCAGGGTCTTTGTACCCCTCAACTATCTTCCTGAGTATTGCCAAATCCAGCTCATCAACTGCCTCCTTTGCCTTCTCATCCGCAACTTCAAGCATTCTGGCTCCAACCTGCGTGACCTCCACCTCGCTGTTTCCAAAGTGGCTTGTCTTAAAGTCTATGTAGCCCTTCTGCTTCACGGTGGCAAGGATGTTTGCAGATTCAAAAAACTGGGAGTTTATCTTAGGGCCGAACTTCTCCATTACTGTACCTGGCTCTATCCTCTGCAGTATAACCAAGTCCGTAAACGTGAGCTCTTCCACGATAAGCTTTTTCTATTTAACTTTTAAATAGTTATTGGTCAACTACCACCTACTGAAATCAGTGGCTTGCTCAACTGACTTTCGTCGGGAGCAATAGGCTAGTCGAACTGCAGCCCATTAGCAGAGGTATAACTATAGAGGTTGTTTCCTCGAGAACTGTCTGGACGGTCCTCATCATGAGCATATCATGCAGAAAAAGATATTTAACAAGTATGAGCGGGAAATCCCACACTCTTCAGAGGTGGGATGAGAGCGAATGTATAACCTCGGAATTTTCCAGCGGATGCAGCTTCTCTCTATACCGGGTTTTCACTGGAAAGCTACCCCTCAGAGAAGTTTATAAAGGGAAAAACAGAAGTAAATAACGTCTATGAGAGCTTACAAATTTAGGATATACCCCTCAAAGAAGCAGGAGGAGCAGATGAGACAGCACCTCTGGCTAGCAAAGAACCTCTGGAATGAGATGCTTGAGCACAGCAAGCAGACTTACAAGGATTTTGGCTACTTCCCAACAAAGAATACCCTGCAGCTCATTGTGAAGGATTATGGCCTCTATTCTCAAACACAGCAGGAGGTAGCACACAGGGTTTTCAATTCACTAATGAGGGTTTTCAAGCTGAGAAAGAAAGGAGTGGAATGTGGTTTCCCGCGCTTCAAATCAATTGACAGAATGAAGAGCTTGCATTACCCGCAGTATGAGACTGGTTTCTGGCTTGACAAGAAACTTAGAGTCACTCCTTTTGGGGAAATTGCAGTAAAGAAGCACAGGGAGATAACTGGAAAGATAAAGACGCTGACTCTGAAAAGAGAATCTTCTGGGAGGTGGTTTGCCCTATTTGCTGTTGAAACTCCGAAAGAAATCCCAAAAGAAAACAAGGGACGGGCAGTAGGGATTGACTTGGGGCTGAAAACATTTGCAACCCTCTCAAATGGCGAAATGATAAAAAACCCAAGACACCTCATGAAGCATGAGGATAGGCTTGCCTTCATTCAGAGGAAGTTCTCAAAGAAAAAGAAAAGAAGCAAAAGCAGGAAGAGAGCAAAGGTAAGGATTGCAAGGCTTCATGAGAAAGTAGCAGACACAAGGAGAGACTTCCTGCATAAATCATCAACACATCTGGTGAATGATTATTCCTTCATTGCATTGGAGAAACTTGCATCAAAAGAAATGTCAGAAGAGAATTATGGCAAGCAAATAAATGATGCAGGATGGAATATGTTTGCAAACATGCTTGCATACAAGGCGGAAGGAGCTGGATGCAGAGTTGTGTTTGTAGATCCAAGGAATACAACTCAAGAGTGCAGCAACTGCCACCAGATTGTCAGGAAAGACCTTACAGAGAGGATGCATAAATGTCCTTTCTGCGGGTTGGAGTTGGATAGAGATATAAATGCTGCACGTAACATACTTACCAAAGCTACCGTCGGGCAGACGGGAAGTAACGCCTGCAATTCCTTGCAAAAGGAAAGAGATGTTGCATTGGCAACGTCTGTGAAGCAGGAAGCCCACATCCTTTAAGGGTGGGAGCATGTCACATATTGTGCGGTATATCTAAATATAGACGAAGGAACTAATGAATCATACAATTTAACAGAGGTAAAAAGTGATGAAGTTTAGTTTTCTTGGGGGCGCCGGCGAGGTTGGCAGGTCTGCCTACCTAATTGAGGACGAAAAAAGGCTGCTTTTCGACCATGGTATAAAGCTTCAGCAGAGGACAGAATACCCGCTGCCCTTCCAGGGTTTTATTGACTATTCAATACTCTCGCATGCGCATCTTGACCACTCCGGTTTTATACCTGCAATATACGAATACTGCTCGCCCCCGTGCATAGCAACCTACCCAACGCAGGCGCTGAGCACACTGCTGGTGAAGGATTCCATGAAAGTCCAGAGGCTGAAGAAGCAGAAGGTGAATTTTTCAGGCAACAGCTTCAGGAAGATGCTGAGCAACTTCATACCCCTTCCTTATGGGCAGAGCTTCTCCCTTTCAGATGACATTTCGCTGACATTCACAGATGCGGGGCACATCTCAGGAGCCGCAATAAGCACACTGCAGATTGGAGACAAGAAAGTTGTCTACACTGGCGACTTCAAGCTGGGGGATACATGGATGCACAAAGGAGCTGAATGCATAGATGGATGCAACATTCTGCTCATAGAGAGCACCTACTCCCAGAGGGAGCATCCTGACAGGAAGAAGCTTGAGGAAGAGCTTTACTCAGAGGTTAACTCCGTGTTGGAGAGGGGAGGAAATGCCCTTCTACCATGTTTTGCAGTGGGAAGGAGCCAGGAGATAATCCAGATGTTGCGGTATTTTGATGGGAGCATGAAGATATTCCTTGACGGCATGGCAAAGAGTGCCTCTGAGATAATGCTGGATTACCCGAGCTACCTAAGGGATGCAAAATACCTTTCGACCTGCCTCAGCACAGCCGAGTGGGTGAACAGCCCTGGCCAAAGGAGGAAAGCCCTCTCAAAGCCGAGCGTCATAGTCTCGCCTGCAGGGATGCTTGAGGGAGGGCCGTCACTGAGCTATGCCCTTCGCTTGAATGAGGAGTCCGAAATAATACTGACAGGCTTCCAGGTGCCCGGCACAAATGGCAGCATGCTACTCGAACAGCACAAGATGAGGGTTAACGGAATAGTGCAGGACATAAAAGTCCCTGTGAATTACTTCGACCTTAGTGCCCATGCCTCACGCTCAGATTTATTCAGGTTTGTTGATAAAGCATCTCCGGAGAAGGTATTTTGCGTGCACGGCGATACCTGCAGGGAATTTGCCGAGGAACTCCGCGCAAAAGGTTACGATGCGGTTGCTCCTGCCAATGGAGAGTCGTTCGTGGTTTAGGTGGTCTGATGGAAATATGCATGCTTGACCCGCTCTTCTACCCGTACTTTGGGGGTACCGAAAAGGTAGTTTATGAGTTCGGCAAGCGTCTTGCCAGGAAGCATGGCATAAGCATACTCACCTCCCGCATACCCGGCACATCTCCCTACGAGGAAATTGAGGGAATGAAAGTTTACAGAACGCCTTGCATATACCTTAAGAACCTGCCTTCATTCATGCCTCCCCCCTACACCATTTCGCCGTTCCTCATGAGAGACCTTTTGAAGAGGTCTGAAGCCGATATATTCCACATCCACTGCAGGTATTTCTACTACTTGGAAACTCTAATCCCCATAAAATATATCATGAAGAAGAAACTGATGCTCACGCTCCACAATGCCAAGCCTGAAGGCATATCATTCATGACTGACAAATCCGCTGCGCTTTACGACATGGTTTGGGGTTACAGGATAATGGAAAACTGCAGCAGAATAGCTGCGGTGAGCAGATACACCAAGGAGGTGACAGTCCCCGGCTACCTGCAGAACAACGCGGAAGTGGTATACAACGGAGTTGATGAGAAACGCTTCAAACCAAGGAAGGACAACTCAGTGAGGGAAAAATTCGGCATTGGAGAAGGACCGCTCCTGCTGACCAATGGAAGGCTGGTGACGCAGAAAGGCATGTACTACCTCATTGAGGCATTCTACATGCTCAAGAAATACTTCAAGGATGCAAAGCTGATAATAATAGGGAAAGGGCCTCTGAAAGATGAGCTGGCCAGCCAGTGCTTCAGGCTTGGTGTGCAGGATTCTGTAAGCTTTGCGACCGGCATACCTGAAGAGGAGCTTCCGCTCTATTACAATGCCGCTACCCTCTTCGTCCTGCCGACACTTTGGGAGCCTTCTGCAGTTGTGCTGTATGAGGCTCTTGCTTCAGGCAAGGCAATAGTCACCACAAGGGTTGGAGGGAACCCAGAGATAGTGAGCGGCAATTGCGGAGTGCTGGTTCCACCGCGCAATCCGAAAGAGCTCTGCGACAAGATTAAGCTTCTGCTTGAGGATGACGGGCTCAGGAAGAGAATGGAGAAAAATTCCAGGGAGCGGGCTGTTGATAATTTCACATGGGATATTGCCGCTAAGAGGTACGAGGGTATATACAAGAGAGTCCTCTCTTAACAAGGTGAGCGGGAAACCCCACATCCTTTAGGGGTGGGAGCATGTCACCTATTTATAGAATTTGTACTCTTCGGATGTGCCTTTCCTCAGTATGTACAAATCAATATACGCCCTCCAGTAGTGCAGCGTCTCTCTCAAATAACCAGCCTTGTCAAACCTTCTGGTTGATGTGACAACAACAAGAGAGGGGTCGAAAACCACCTTGCCGAGCTTCTTGATTCTGTTGGGCAGCTCATTGTCGTCCAATGTCCTTATTTTCTCATCATACCCGCCGGCTTTCTCGTACGCATCCCTCCTGAAAGATGAATTGGAACCCTGGAAAGCTACGAACCCAAGCAGCTTGGCAGACCTCGGGAAGTAGTTTGTTGTGACCTTAAAGATAAGCCTGTGCTTGAGCTTGTTCTCATCAGGCGCTATAGGGCCTCCCACGGCAACAACATCCTTATCCTCAAAATGCTTCGCTATTTTCTCCAGCCAGTCTGAAGGATATGCGGAATCGCCGTCGGTGCATACTATGATGTCACCTTTAGATTCCCTCACCCCGCGGTTTCTTGCAAGAGGGACACCCCTCCTCGGCTCGTAGATTACCCTGCCCTTATACTTCTTCACTATTCTCACAGTCCCGTCAGTGCTTCCCGAGTCCACAACAACTACCTCAAAATCCTTGAACCTCTGCTTGCTGAGCGACTCCATGCATCTCTTGATTACTTTCCCCTCATTTAGGGTTGGAATTATCACAGATATCATAGCACCATCTTCTCGTAGAGCTTCGCCATCCTCATTGCGCAGTTCTCAACTGAGAACTCCTCTGCGCTCTTCCTTGCATTTTCCTTCATCTCCTTGCCCTTTTTCAATGCCTTTATAATCTTCTCAGCGCACTCCTCAAAGTCGTCTGGGTCGAACTTGTAGCCGTTGTAATCCTCCCTTATTATCTCTTTCAGGGCAAGGTAGTCCGCGCCAACAACGGGCTTGCCGCTTGCCATTGCCTCCTGAACGACTATCCCCTGGGTTTCGAATTTGGATGGGATGACAAAAACATCTGCAGCAGCATATACCCTAGGCATCTTGTCAATAGGCAGAGCCTCATTGATGAAAGTGAACCACTTCTCAACTCCGGTTTTGCCAACAAGTTTCTTGTAGTAGCTGAATGCAGGTCCCTCTCCGACTATGACAAATCTAGCGTCTGAAAATTCCTCCAGAACTATGAGTGAAGATTTTATGAGCACGTCAAGATTCTTCTCAAGCACAAGCCTTCCAACATTGAGGATAATCTTGTTCTTCTCCATGCACCACTCCTTTCTTATAGAGCTTCCGTCATTATCCGGGTTGTATCTCTTTATGTCAATGCCTGTTGGTATAACATATATGCCTGTAAGCCCTCTCTCCTCAAGCATCTCCTTTATTACAACGCTTGGCGCCACAACTGCATTGCACTGCTTGTAGTACCACTGCAGATACTTCCAGGTGAACTTCTCCACCATCCCCCTTACAACCTTGGCGTTGGATATGTAATGCGTCGCCTGGGCGACAAGTGTGTGGAATGTGCTCACCAGAGGTAGCTTGTTGATCTTGGCGGCCTCAACTGCAGCCAGCCCCATTGTTGCCATTCCATGAGAGTGTATCAAATCTATCCCTAGTTCCTTGACCTTATTCTGGGAAGTAAACGGGAAAAGAGCTATTCGGTACATTGGGTATGGTCTAAAGGGAGTTGAAGTGTAATAAAACACTTTCTTATCCTTGTTTTCTCTTTTTGCTTTTCTGTCTCCTGCGGCGAATATGTACACCTCATGCCCCATGTCCTCAAGAGCTCTCTTGAATGTGAGTATGGAAGTCACAACCCCGTCTTTGTTCGGCAGGTATGTCTCGGTGTAATAGGCAATCTTCATATTTTTCAATATGTTGACTAGGGTATTTATTAATTTCATTGGCCTGGCTAAATCTTGGCTATCGCCCAGAGAGCAAACAGCGCGGCGGCCAGAAACAGCAGAGGCGCAACCACCCTCATGACGGCAACTATGGAGTTGACAGTTCCTATAAGCTGCTGGGACTGGCTCACCCCAAAGACCCGCACTCCTTCAACTCTCTCAACCCTCATATCGGCCTCAACGCTCTCAAGGTTCTTTAATGCCTTTGAGACGCACTGGTAAGCCCTCTTCACAATTTCATCGCGTTTGACTCTGCCAATGGGGTTTATTACACCGCTGACGACATTTGCGCTGTGTGAGTCAGTTGTCATAACCTCGCA
Source organism: Microcaldota archaeon (assembly GCA_013425405.1). Taxonomy (GTDB): domain Archaea; phylum Micrarchaeota; class Micrarchaeia; order Burarchaeales; family Fermentimicrarchaeaceae; genus Fermentimicrarchaeum. The sequence goes on from JACCLF010000047.1 coordinate 32,164, forward strand.
GCCAATGTTCATCTCTTTCACTGCGTTTATTATCTCCTTCCTTACGCTCGGCAGTATGCTGTTGCCATCGAAGAGTACGAATGCGAATCTCTCCCTATCAAGTTCAAAAAGAGCAACCTTCAGCCCGTCTTTGCCCACTCCCGCCTCCTTGCCTAAATCTATAAGCGAATCAGCCGCCACTCCAAGCTTAATGGGTTTATCCTTCTTTCTCCTCTCAACTGCTTTTTCAATGGCATCCATATACTCAAAGCCCAAAGGGTCGCCTGCTTCAACTCTGGTTATCTCTCCTGTTTCGGCATTATGTGCGTCCGCAACCATTGCCTCCTCCAGCCCGCTCGCTATCGCCCGGTTCCTGAAAGCCAGCCCCAGGGAAAAATCTATATCCTCCGTTGTTCGGGGTGCTCTTGTGAGTGCTAAGAATCCCTTGCCGTTCACAACCAGGCTTTGCGCCCTGCATGTTTCACTTTTCCCAAGCGACATGCTGCCAAGCGCTTTCTTGAATTGCATTTCCTTCAGGGCATCCTGCGTCTTTTTTATGAACTTCACAGCCTCCTCAGATGAAACTGGGTTGAAGTCGTGCGTTGCAGTGCCGTGAAATACCATAACCTCCGCATCCGTCGCCTCGTTGATCGCATTGGAGAGTATGTAGGGGAACTCGCTTCCGCCCAGGTTTCCGAACGGCCCGAAATGAACATAGGGTATGAGGAAGACGCACTTCAGCTTGTCTTTCGCCTTGAAAGCCATGACGCCAAGCAGGGTGTCAATCTCAACTCCAACCTCATCGAATATATCCTCGAGCTTCTTGGACCTCTCAAACCATTGTGCAAGGAAGAGGCTCCCGGCTTCTATTCCGGAGACTCCAAAAGTTCTCTTCATTGGGGCGTTCACAAGCCAGAACATCACGTAGACTGCCACAAGGAAGATTGACGACGCAAAATAGAGCTTCATGAGAACTATCTCCGGCGCAGTCGCCGGTGATGCGATGGGGCCATAGGCCATGAAGAACACCATGTTAAGGGTCGGCTGTGCAATTCCGAAGAACACCGCGCTTTTCCTTATGTTGAACAGGATGTATGCGACTGAGAACCATATGGCGAAAACCAATGCATTACCAACAAGCATGACGTTGAAGCTGCTCAACATATCAAACTTGTTAACCTCAATAAATCTTGCGGCTACATAGAAAAGAGAGTAGACCATTGCTGACACAAAAGAGACGAATAGAATTTTTTTGAACCTTATCTTCCTTCTCGCAAGAAAGCATATTGCAGAAGAGAGCACTGCAGGCACTCCCATTATAAATAATCCTTCCCCTCCCCCGCGCGCTATGGATGCCAATAAACCGCTTCCGCTGAGAAGGCTGGCTATGACACCTACGAAGAATGAGAGAAGAACTATTGATATGAATATCCTGAATGATGAGGGAAGGCTCCCCGAGAGAAATCGCGTTAATCCCACAGCCTTCCCAGTTGAATCCTGCAATGATTCACCTACTGGTCCTCGCTCTGCCGTTCTTGCGAGCAATAGTCCTGCTCCGGATGGTCCTCTTAACTCCGCTCTCTTTTACCATCCTGTCCAGTGTGTACACATTCGAGATGAACTCCCTCGCAACTTCCCTGAAGCTCTTCTTTTTTTCCTGGGCTAGCTTCATCAGCTCCAGCGTTATGAACCTCATCTCGGAGTTTATGGATGCAATCTCTTCCTCATACATGACTTCTATTTCTCCGCAAAAAAATATAAGCCTTCTCCCCCCAATCCTGTCATGGAGAGGGTATGCCCAAGGTGCGGTGCTCTAAGCGGAAGCAAGAAATTCTTCGGGGATTTCTGCGAGAACTGCTATTTAGACACAATAAACTTGAAATTTCCTATGAGAGTTGAGATTCAAACCTGCAAGATGTGCGGTAAGGTGAGAGTCTCAAAGTGGGAGGAGCTCAACAAAGCGAATCTTGAGAGCATTGTCAAGAAGAATGTTGAAGGCAATTACGACAGCTTCCAGGTCTCCCATCTCGGAGGGGACCAGTACGAAGTTACATTTCTTGTAAGCAGGGGCTCAAACTATTTTGAGGTGAAGAAAAGATTCTCGCTGAAGATGAATAAATCCATCTGCGAGGACTGCTCCAGGGCGACTTCCGGCTACTACGAGGCAATAATACAGGTCAGAGGGAAGAATACCCAAAGATGGGCTGAGAAAATAATGAGAGAGCTGAGGGGCAGGACATTTGTGAGCAAGTACTTGGAGCTTGATGAAGGAATTGACATCTATGTGGGCTCAAAAAAGGAGGCTGCAGAGGCTCTTTGTGTCCTGAAATGCAAGCCCTCCATCTCAGACAAGCTCTACGGAGTGAAGGATGGGAGAAGAGTTTACAGAAGGACATACTGTGTGCGGGTTTAAATCTACCTCACAACCTTGAACTTGAATCCATAATGGATTAGCCCTTCCTTGCCATCCTCCTGAATCTTCCTGAAAACCATCTCAACAAGAGTCCCTACCTTCACATCCTTTTCTTCAGAGTCAACTATCTGTGTAGTGAGCTTCGGCCCCTCCACCAGCTCAACAATTGCCATCATGTAGGGAGCATCCAGCTCAAACCCAGTCGGCGGGGCGTATACGACTGTGTAAGAGTAGACCTTGCCTTTACCTGAGAATTTCACTTCCCTTACCTTGCCTTTTCTCCTGCACTTGGGGCACATCTTCCTCACTGGGAAGTATTTAGCTTTGCAGTTCTCGCACTCGCTCCCAATTAAGCCGTACCTCTCGGGAATCCTTCTCCATGTCAACGGAAGACCTAGAATTGTTGAAGACATCATACCACCTAATCTGCCCTCTTCATTATACTGACGACGCATGTAGCGCCGCTACCTCCAACATTGTGCGTCAGGCCGATTTCCGCTCCATTCACCTGCCTGTTTTTCGCCTCGCCCCTAAGCTGCCAGGTTATCTCAACTGCCTGTTTCACACCGGTTGCCCCAACAGGATGCCCGCATCCCTTCAGACCTCCGCTGGTGTTCACCGGTATCCTCCCATCAAGTGCGGTTTCCCCGTCCTCAATTGCCCTTCCGCCTTTGCCTTTCTTGACGAAACCCAAATCCTCATAGGCGATTATCTCAGCTATTGTGAAGCAGTCATGAACTTCGCACACATCAATGTCATTTGGCTTCATGCCCGCCACGTTGTATGCTTTCCTTGCAGCCTCAACTGTTGCATTCAGAGTTGTAAGAGATTTCCTGTGATGCAGCGCAAGCGTGTCGCTGGCCTGGCTGCTCGCAATTATCTCAATTGGCGTATCTGTATACTTCTTGGCTTTTTCAAGCGGGGCGAGTATCAATGCAGCCGCACCGTCAGTTATGGGGCTGCAGTCATAGAGCTTTAAAGGCGATGCAATCTTCTTTGATTTCATTACATCCCTTATGCTTATCTGGTTCTGGAAGTGTGCATAAGGGTTCTTTGAAGCATTTGAATGGTTCTTCACTGCAACCATTGCCATCTGTTCTTCAGTTGTGCCGAACTCGTGCATGTGCCTCCTCGCTATGAAAGCATATAGCGCAGGGAATGTGGCGCCCATGAAGAGCTCCCATTCCTGGTCTCCCGCTCCTCCAAGGGCAACCGCTGCATCTCCCACAGGCACATCTGTCATCTTCTCAACTCCGCCAACGACAACGATGTCGTGCAGCCCACTTCCCACCGCAAGATAGCCGGTTCTCAGTGCAACCCCTCCAGAGGCGCATGCAGCTTCCACTCTTGTTGCAGGAATCGGGTTCAACCCCATATAATCGGCAATGAGCGCGGTTATGTGCTCCTGCCCGATAAGCCTCCCGGCAGCCATCGTTCCTCCGTATATTGCATCTATCTCCTTGCCGGACATGTTTGCGTCATCTATTGCCTTCACTCCTGCCTCAGCTATCATATCTCTGAAGCCCCTCTCCCAATCCTCGCAGAATTTTGTCATTGCCGCTCCAACTATTGCAACTCTTCTCATATAATCTCCCTACAAAGTTTTGAGTTTTCTCCTCTGCTTGACATACATCCCATAATCAAGATACTCCTTCTCCCCAATGTACTGGAAAACAGTCCTGTTCTTCCCCCTCCCCTCAAGAATCTTGTCAGTTATAACTATGCTGAATGAATCGCTTCCTGCACCGCTCCCAAAGGATGTTAGAAGTATCCTGTTTCCCGGCTTGGCAACATCAAGAACAGAAGCAAACCCAATGAGCGATGCAGCCGAGTAGGTGTTGCCTATCAGAGGAGTCAGCAGTCCCTGCTTCACCTTGCTTGGGTCTATCTTCAGCATCTTGGCGACCTGAATCGGGAATTTACCATTCGGCTGGTGGAATACTGCATAATCAAAATCATCAGGTTTCAACCCAAGTTTATCCATCAGCTTCTTAGATGCGCTTACTGTGTGCTTGAAATATGCAGGCTCTCCAGTGAACCTCCCTCCATGGCTTGGGAAATCCATCCCGGGCCTCCTCCAGAAGTCGGGCGTGTCAGTTGTGTAAGAGCACGTGCCCTCTATCTCTGCTATTATGTTGTCCGTGCCAATGATGAACGCAGCTGCTCCTGCTCCTGCGCTGTACTCCAGAACATCTCCGGGTCTGCCCTGGGATATATCAGTTCCTACACCTAACCCATACTCAATCATGCCCGAGCTGCACATTCCCATGCAGCACTGAATTGCCGTAGTGCCTGCCTTGCATGCGAACTGCATGTCCACAGCAGTGAGGTTCGGTGTGGAGCCAACAGCTTCTGCAACAATTGTTGCCGTTGGCTTGACTGCGTAAGGATGAGATTCAGAGCCAACAAAAACTGCATTTATCCTCTTGGGGTCAATGCCACAACGTCTTATGGCGTTCCTGCTTGCCTCCACAGCTAGGGTTGCGGCATCCTCATCCATGCCAGGAACACTCTTCTCAATTATCCCCAGCCCGTCACCTCCTCCTTCATCGCCCCATATCCTAGCTATCTCCTCAGCCTTAATTCTGTAGCGCGGTATGTGAACTCCGTAGCCTACTATACCAATCATATTCTCACTCAAAGCTTCTTCAGCCTCTCAAGCAGTTCATTTATGCCAAGCTTTGTAGTAACTATTGGCACCCTCTCCTTCTCTGCTATCTTGAGCGCAAGCTTGTCCACGCTGTCAATCCTGTGAAGCACCACAACGCTCGGCTTCATCTGGCTCACCCTCACGACTACCATCGGAGATCGGCCAGTGCTGACTTTCGTAAAGATGAACGCCCTCTCAGGGCTTGCCCCGAAGAGCTTTGGAAACTCACTGTATGGCATCTCCACTATGACCTTTATGCTGTCCAGCAAAGTAAAGCCGTAAAGCTTCTTCTCGGGCAGCACTTCGTCATTTACAACTACCTTTCCATCTATTATCTTTGTGAAGCTGTCAGCTGTTATGCTTGTTGCGAACTCGTGGGTCTCGTAGAATACTCCTCCCTCTACATCCTCCCTGAACCTCTGCGAAATCTGCCCTCCTCTCACGGAGTCTATGTCGATAAGGGCATCCACGAACCTCTTTATCACCTTTATGCCTGGCGACTCCCTCCTGTCGCCCTCGTAATCGCTTATTGTTGAAGCAGATATTTTGAGGTGCTTGCTGAGCCCAGCCTGCGTTATCTCAAATATCTCCCTCCACTTCTTCATGGTCTTTCCAGGAGTATCCGAGAGGGCTATCTCTCCAGCCATCTTGACTGCGAACTTTTCCATACCTACAAATTCTGAGAAATAAGCTATTTAAGCTTATCGAACATATGTTCGTTAGATAACGTTATAATCATGTTTTTATAGATAGATTTACATAAAATAAGCATGCATAAGGAAGCCACCAAGAAAAACTCTTCCGATGAGGTAGTTGAAGAGTTGAACTTCACTAAAAGAAAGGATGCGGTGAAACAGCTGCAACATATAATCACATCGCATCAGGAGAAACCATACTTCGCGTATCTTGGGTTGCCGCAAGGCGGTGCCGTAAGAGCATTCAGCTACAAGGGAGTCGCAACTGCAAGCGGCTTGAGGTTTGCCGTTCATATACACGACAAGAACTGCGAATTCTGCTTCGAGGCGAATTACGCCAGGGATATATGCAAGTCGCAAGGTCAGAGTTTCTTCTTTGAGAATATCCTGATGCGTGTTCTCAGGAACAATTCCACCCTAGAGAAGCTCCCTGGCTCGAAATTTGAGGAACTTGGCGTTGTGTTCTCAGCGATGAATGATGCTAAGATTACACTGAGCCTGAGTAGAAGCATACCCCTGAGAGTTGATGGAGACAATCTTCGCTTTTGTATCGATTCTTGCAAGGAACAGCTCAAGGCAGTAGTCCTAATCAATAAATTGGAGAAGGAGGGAACTTCACCGAAAGATGCCGTCAAAAATGTTCTTGAAGATATAGGAACGAAAGATTTGGTTAAAGCATGCAAGGAGTATGGATTTAAGGTTGAGGCGGATATTGCATCTTCCATTTGGAACCGGGTGGGCATACAGCAGAAAGAAATATTCGCATTCGTGAACAAATGGGAGACAGTGGAAAGACCTGAGCAGAAGCTTGCTGAACTTAAACTAGATGTTAAAAGAATAGGGGCGGACATCTGTGAACTTCAAATCCGCAGAAGAATACTGAAAGATGAAAAATCTGTAGAGGTCAGTGAGGCTCGGCTGAAATCCCTTGAAAGAGCGGGTATTCCGAAAGATGAGTTTTTGAAGCAAATTTACAAAGACGATCTAAGGTATGAGAGGGCTGAGCTTTCACTCACGCAGAGAAACCTGCAGACTTTCCAAAATCTTGAGAAGCTTGTAGAGAAGATGGTTGCCGATGAACATAATAAACCTTGACAGCTGGAGCAGCTACGGCAAAGCTTCTGATGAATCCCTGAAAGCAATCTCAGCAGGAGAGATGATCATCTACCCCACCGACACGCTCTATGGAATCGGTGCAAATGCAACAGATGCAAATGCCGTAAGCACCGTCAATGAGGCAAAGAGAAGGGAGAACAAGCCAATCTCTGTGCTTGTTTCCGACTTCAGCATGATGAAGAAGTACTGCCTGCTTGACAATGTGTCATTCGCAATACTGCAGCATCTTTTTCCAGGCCCTGTTACAGGCATATTCCGCAAGAAATACGACTTTCCCAGCGGGATAACCAAGACTGACACCATAGCAATACGGATACCATGCCACCAGTTTGCTGTTTCCCTAGTCAGAAAGCTCGGCTTCCCAATAACCTCAACAAGCGCAAATTTCTCCGGGGCCAAATCGCCCAGCTCACTGGATGAGATACCTGATGAGCTCAAGGAGATCGCCAAGGTTGTTGTTGACGGCGGTAGATGCCACCATGGAATAGAATCAACAATAGTCGATTTCACCCTCAAGGTGCCGGAGATAATAAGGGAAGGAGCGGGCTCTGAGAGCATAGAAGAAATACTGAAGGATACTTCGCTAGTATAACAAATATAAGCTCTATATTATAACATGTATACGCAATAGCTGAAGCATACTCAAAAATCTGATGGTTGGCATGTCACCTCAAACAGAAGAAGTTGAAGGCGGATACCGATTCCTTTCAGCCGTGCTGTTTCTTCTGATAGCCCTGCCCCTGGCTGGCTACGCAGTCATCCCGGACAACTACTACGTCTATTTACTCTCATATCCCCCTAAGATACTCCTGGTGCCCATCCATGAATTGGGCCATATGCTTCTGATATTTTTTAAAGACGTCTCAGGTCTGCCATACGACTACCTAGATATTCCCGTAAGAATGGCAGGCTCAATTTTTGAAATGCTTGTGCCGCTCATGTTTGTGTTCTTCTTCATATTCGGCAGCCGAAGATATGCATTGGCGTGCCTGATCCTCGTAATTGCTGGAACTGCAATTACTGACTCCGGTGCGTACATTAAAAGCGCTTCAAACCCATCTGGAATCGGGTTTAACCAGTTCATGGAAACTACTGAAGTGAATTCCTCAAATCACGACTGGTATCGGGTGTTGGACTACTACAATGCTCTAGATAAGGCTGACTTTCTGGGAGAGCTCATAATTGGGTTAGGATTCGTGCTCACCATGATTGGATTCTTCTCCTCCGTTTTTGAAGTTAATCTAATACTGAACTACCGCCAGAGCTCAGATTTTATGCTTCTGATTCTATACGGCTCAATTCCTGCGGCAATACTTTCCATCGCCTACTTCAAAATTTTCAGAGTGGTCGTTTCTATCCTCATCCTCATACCCCTCCTAATCCATTTCTATACGCGGATTCTCCCAAAGCTGAAGGATGAGGTGAAAGAAGTTGACCGGGAAATTGAGAAAGACGAAGAGAACGCTGCAAAATCAGTGCAGACTCCCAAGGCGCAGTAAATGAAGAGCAGAAAACCACGAAGAGCGGTCAGGATTGTTCTTGTAGAGCCCGAGTATGAGATAAACATAGGGCATGTTGCACGCGTCATGGCAAACTTCGGCTTTGATGAGCTTTACATGGTCAACCCCAAGGTGGAGATTGGGTTCAACGCAAGGATGTTTGCAAAGCACGCCTCGCACATCCTTCAAAAAGCAAGAGTTGTTGGAAGGCTGGAGGATGCATTGAGAGGCTGTGATCTCGTAGTTGGGACAACAGGCATAGTCGGCAGAAGCAGAAATGTAATACGCAACCCAGTAACACCTGCGAAATTTGCAAATGACATTAGTAAACTTAAAGGAAAGCTTGCTCTGCTCTTCGGCAGGGAGGGCACAGGCTTGAATAAAAACGAAGTTAAAAGATGCGATTTCCTCGTAACAATACCCGCCAGCGAGGATTACCCTGTTCTCAACCTCTCCCATGCACTTGCAATTGTGCTCTACGAGCTGGCCTCAAACAAGAATCAGGTGATGATAACAGCTGCAAGCGAAGAGGAGAGGGAGATGCTAATCCGCTGCTTCAACAGCATTGTGGACAATTTCTCAATGCAGCTGAGGAGCCCTGACAAGATAAAGCAGTCTTTCAAAAGAGTGGTTGGCAGGTCTCTTGTTTCCGATGTTGAGGCTGCCGCTATACTATGCGTGCTGCAGAGAATAAGAAAGAAATTGAAAATAAAAAGACTTTAAGCTTTCTTCCTTGACTTGACAATCTTAACCTTTGCAGGTGTGAGAAGAATCTTGTCGTTGTCTATCCTTGCAATGTCGCCGTCAATCTTCACCACAAAGCTCTTCATGCTTGAAACAATCGTCTTCAGCTTCGCAGTGTTCCTTGACATCGGGGCAACGTTGAGAAGTATTATGTTCCTCTGCCTCAGCTCATTCTCAATTACCTTCACATCCTCCTCGCTCTCAAGGGCAACTGGCTTCACATAGAAATCGGCAGCCTCGTGCAGCACATCCACATTCTCAAGCTCCACGGTGTCCATATACTCCTCAATGTCCATATCCTTGCTTATTCCCAGCGCCTTCGACAACTTCTGAAGTATCCCCATGTTTCCACCTCTTTCAAATGCAACAGTTTAACTTTTCATTAGGGGGTTTAAATACTTTTCTTCTTGCATGCTCAGCATCTGCTAGAAAGCCTTAATAACCTTTTCACCTAAAACTACTATTCCTTCGTGGTGAACTTATAGGTGGTTATTTGTTAAGCTCCTTCCAGGACATCCTCTCGCGGAGCAGCATCTTTGGAGACAGGAATACGCTCTCTCCGCACTACATACCATCAACACTGCCGCACAGGGAGAAGGAGATAAGCACAGTGATGTCTGCACTCTCCCCAGCCCTTAAAGGGGAGAAGCCCAGGAGCATGTTCATATACGGGAAAACAGGGACTGGGAAGACTTCCTGCGTGAAATACGTGATGGAAAGATTCGAGGAGATGAAGAGCGGCACAGCAAGAATGTGCTACGTGAACTGCAGGATATACAACACGCGCTACAGAGTATTCCACAAGCTCATGAAGGACAACCTCCCGGAGTTTGCCAAAACCGGATACGGACTTTCCTTCTTCTACGAGAAGATGATTGATTTACTGAATGCCAGCGCAATAAACATGGTGACAGTGCTTGATGAGATTGACATGGTGAAGGACTTGGATGATTTGGTATACACCCTCACGCGGGCAAATGACGATTTGAAGAAAGGCGGCATGTCCCTAATCGGAATTTCAAACAAGCTTTCATTCAAAGACAGACTCGACCCTAGGAGCAGGAGCACCCTCTACGAAACCGAAATTGTATTCCCGCCTTATACCTCAAACCAGCTTAAATCCATCCTGGAGCAGAGGGTGAAGCTCGGCTTCTCAGATGGGGCTGTTGATGATTCTGCAATAAATCTTGCATCGGCCATGGCAGCGCAGGACAACGGGGATGCTCGCTATGCCCTCAAGCTTATACTGAGAGCAGGGGAGATAGTTGATGAGGAGGGGGCGGGGGTTGTCTCTGAGAGGCATGTTACCGCAGCCAGAAAATCAGTTGACGAGGATGTATCCATTGAGGCAATAAGCACACTTCCTCAGCACCAGCAGATAGTGCTCTACTCAATAGCAACTCTCTCCATGGACGGAGGGCGCTATTCAAAGCTTACTGGAAATACAGACAACTACCTCCTTTCTGGAGAGATTTATGAAACATACCTGAGGGATTCCAGGAATTTCAAAAAAGAAGCCAGAAGTTCCCGCTGGTATAGGGAGTACTTGAGCGAACTCGAGATGCTTGGGCTTATAACTACTGTTGAATCAGGGAAGGGCATGAGAGGGCATACTCGGCTTGTGAAGCTCGCCTACTCCCCTGCAAAAGTCAAGAGCATTATTGAGAAGAATATCCTGGAGTGACTACCACCCAGTTAGTTCTCTTCTGCTTCCAAATACGGCAACTAGCAGCAGAAGCGGTCCTATCATCATAGCCTCGTGGAACAAGCTTACGTTGCTCATGGGGTTATCTATGAAGTAACTAATACCGCCCAGGTTAATTGCTCCAATCAGATCAAAAATAAGAATTACGGCAGACAGGGCAATGCCGTACCAGTATGACCATTTCTTTGTTGTTGCAAGCCCAAAGCCCAGAGCGAGGAAGGCCAGCCCGATGATAAGCGAAGGCGTCCATGTGAGCAGCGAGCTGTCAAATGTCTCGTGCGACCCAACAGACATTCTGTAAATGTACGTAGGCAGGTACTCCAGCAGTGCATAAGCATCATGAAGGCTGACAATTGCAACAAGCAGTGCCAGCAGGCTTGCTGCCAAAATTCTCATAGTTAACGATTTTCTTGTTTCTCCCCTCACATCCTTCACTATCTCCTTCAGGCAGTCATAGCAGTAAGCTTTGTCATCTATGAGCTCCACGCACGCTAGGCAGAAATACTTCTTGCATCTAGAGCACTTGTAAAGTCCTTCCTTACCAGGGTGGTTAATGCACTCAGCCAACTTGCCTCACCTGTTGTATCTGGCCATTGCCCTCTTTCTCTTCTTCTCATATATCCCTAAGCTCTTTCCGCAGCTTGGGCAGTAGTAACACTTCCTTCTCTCCATGAGCTTCACATCATCCGCAGTTTTCAAATCAGTGCTGAAAACAATGGACCTCTCATAGGTGACAGCCTTTCCTCTTGGGAGCCTCCTGCCGCACGCCCCGCAGTTAACCATCTGGCTTCTTCCTCTCATCAAACCACCTCTGCTTTAATTATCGTTAATTGTACCAAGGCTTATTCCGTTCAATAGAAATGTTTCTGCATCCCCCAATTTAAACATTTCATTTCTGAAGAGCGGTCCTAGCAAATCCCTCTCCTTGACAGCGTTGAACATCATCCCGCCAACCAGCTCGCTGAAAGCCGGCATGACTACAACTTTCATCTTCCTGTTGAAACTTGCATATTTCTTCTCCACCTTGCCGGAGTCAAGCCTCCCGACCACCCAAACTTTTTGAATGCTCCTGTAGCCCAGTTTGTCAACAAGCTCTACGCAGGGGTGGTTGTGTGCTAGCGCAAGCCAGTCAGCCTCCATCATGCTCTCAGAAGGCCAAGCATGCCCATGGCTGAGTGAAATATCCACTTTCCTAACTCCTGCTGCACCGTGCACCTCAATTCCTTCGGCTATCTCCCTTATCCCCCCGTCATGGTTCCCAGTTACTATGGATACTTTGGCTCTGTCGTTCAACTCCCCGAGAAACCTGCCGAGCTTTTCCCTGTCTGGAAACTGCATGTTGGGTATGTCATGCTTGACGTCACCAAGCAGGACAAGCTCCTTGCAATGTGTTTCCTCAATAAGTTTCAGCAGCTTGTCCTTTGCTTTATCAAAAAGATTCATCTCTATGTTGCTGCCAAATATGCTCCTCTCCATGCCAAGGTGCAAATCAGCAACAACGAGCATCCCATTGCAGAGCATCGCAGGTTCGTTGCAGATGAACTTCAAATCCCCCATGAGAATACTATGCAACCATGAAAATAAATCAATAGCGGTTGGGTGAAAAGCCTGGACTGCTCAAATTTTTATTAACTCCCATGCAAAAGCATAAGATGGCATTTTCACCAAGTTTCAAAGTAATGGGAATAGAGATTGAGCTGCACTGGAGCCTGCTGGTTTTGCTTCTTCTCATACTGGCCGACCAGGGGGTTTATGCCGTCCTGTCCATCCTCTTTCTCTTCGCCTTTGTAGTGCTGCATGAGCTATCCCACTCCTATGTTGCAATTAAAAACGGAGTTGGGGTCAGGAAAATAACCCTCTTCCCCATAGGCGGAATGGCAACCATAGAGGAAGTTTCCATCCCGCCGGATGTCGAGTTCAAGCTTGCCCTGGCAGGACCGCTCTTCAATTTCGCAGTCATAGCAGTCACTCTGCTCCTCACTCTTCTAGCAACCGAGCCGGTAAGCTCATTCCTCTGGATGATCATACAGATCAACCTTGTGCTGGGCGTCTTCAACTTGCTGCCTGCAATACCTCTTGATGGAGGGAGAGTCTGGAGAAGCTGGAGGGAGAAGAAGGTCAGCCATTTGAGGGCAACGCTGGAAGCCGTGAAACTCAGCAGGTTCGTTGCCATACTCCTATTCTCCCTATCGCTAATAATCGCATTTACCTATGACAACCTCGGCATTCTGTTATGGAACTTCCTGATATCAGCTGTCATCTACCTCGGCTCCCAATCCGAGCTCAGCGTTGCCATACTCAAGGATTCCGCGAAAGGAGTTTTTGTCAGAGATGCGATGAACTTCTCCGCAGTTTCCGTAGACTCCAATTCGACACTGAGGGAAGCATCCTCGCTTATGTATGCCACACGCTCTCCCCTCGTTGTTGTATCTAGCAGCCCGGTGAGAATTCTCAGCTACAGGCATCTCATAGGAATTGAAAGGGGCAAGTGGGGCAAGACTAGGGCGGCGGAGGTTGCCCAGCCATCTCCGGCATGCAGAATGGAAGAGCCGATTCTGGATGCCTGGAAAAAGATGAAATCCGCGGATGTATCCATGTTGCCTGTCCTGTTTGACGGAGAGCTCATAGGGACAATAAGCGAGATTGATATAGAAAAGTTGCTTGTGTTGAATAGATTGAGAATTGATTCCCCCGAAAAGGTTGAAAACTGAAATGATAGCGCGTAACTAGGTAAGGTAAGATGGAATCCATACAAAAGGTATATCCGCGCGGACCAGTACCCAAAGGATGCACCTCCAGAGGCAGTAGAGGGACGCCTGCGTTGTAGCGTAATTCAAAAATTACGAGGTAAATAAAAAAAGCAAAAAATAAGCTCTCTGAGGGAGTTGTGCTACAACGCAGGGACGCCTATATGTTTATAAAGATTGGATTGCTAATATACAGAATTCTAGGTGGTTAGATGAATCTTTGGCATGATATAGAAGCAGGTTCGAATGTTCCCAATCTAGTAAACGTCATAGTTGAAATACCGAAAGGCTCACAGAACAAGTACGAGTACGACAAGAAGTTCAATATAATAAAACTTGATAGGGTGCTGTTCTCACCTTTCCACTACCCCGGTGATTATGGTCTCATACCAAAAACACTTTCCAAGGATGGAGACCCACTTGATGCACTTGTGCTTGTCACAAACCCCACCTACCCGGGCATACTCATAAAGGCGAGACCCGTTGGGTTGCTTAGAATGAATGATGCCGGCAAGATAGATGACAAGATACTTTGCGTTTCTAATGATGACCCCAGGTTCAAGCACCATGTGGATATAGCGGACCTGGATGAGCACCTGCTCAAGGAAATTATGCACTTCTTTCAGGTGTACAAAGACCTCGAGGGAAAATCCGTGAAGATGACAGGCTGGAAGAACGCTGCCGCAGCCAAGAAGATACTAGTGGAGTCGGTTGAAGCCTACAACAAGAAATATGGGAGTAGTAAACCCAGCAGATGATGTCCCTAAGCCTTTATTCTCAGAGCGTATTTTCCAGGCATCTTTGCCTCTATCTTCTTAGCAAGCTCTGATTTCTCGGCATCGAACACTATGAGGTAGCTGCTCCACTTGTCAGTTAGCTCTGTTCCGCCGCAATTCGGGCATTTGCCGCCCTCGCTTACAATGAACCTGCAGTTTTTGCATGCTTTCTCAGCCATACCATCACTTCTTCTTTGGTGCCGCTTCCTCCTTTATCTTCTTTGGTGCTGCTTCCTCCTTTATCCAGTCAAGCTTACCCAGCCCCTCTGGCCTCATGGTGAGGCCTATCTTTGTCTCCGGGATGCTGCCTTTCATGCTGACTGTCGATATCTTTGCCAGCACGTCATCGCCCTTCTTTATTATCTTCTTGCTCTCCCTGCCAATGAAGGCAGGTATCTTTTTGTCATATGACAGGAAGTCATTGGTTATCTGAGAGAGATGCGCCAGCCCGTCAATTGGGCCCATCCTCACAAATACTCCGAACTCCACTATCTCGGTAACCTCGCCTTCAAATATCTCATTCAGCTCTGGCTTGTAAGTAAGCATGTCAAATGTCATCTCATGATAGGATGCACCGTCACCCGGTATGACCTTCCCCTCGCTTATATCCCTGGGATTCCATATGCATAAAACTATTCCAAAGTCCTTGTCAACCTTCCTCTCGTACTTCTCCCTCAGTATGCTGATTATTGCCTCCTTTAGGTTTTTTGAGAAGTACTTCGGCTCAACTCTCACTGTGCTCTTCAAGGTTATTATGCTGTACATCGTATCACCATTTTGTTGCGCAACATTAATATATCATGCGAATTGCAAGCGTGACTTGCCCCTCAGTATGATAACTTTAACTCCTTCTTTCTTCAGCCGTTCTATGAGCTCCCTATCCATTGTGCATGCGACTGCGCCGTTTCTTGCGCAGTAGCTTACAACCCAGTCGTCAACCCCTCCCTCGTTCTTTTTTATCTCTATTCTACCGAGCTTCAGCAGTTTTAAAGCATATTTTGCAGCAGTTGACTCTCCCCCCTTCCCTAACTGCATTCTGGTAAGCTCATCAACAACTCCCTTGCATGTGACTGCATTGTACTCCCCAAGCAGCTCGCCCAATCCCCCGAATATATCCACCTTGAACTGATGAGCAAGCATCAGGAAATTTGTGTCCAACACTGCTTTTAGCATTCAATAATTTTGTAGTATAACAAATTTAAATGCAACGCTTACTTGCCTATTTTCGCTCCTTTGAAAACATCAAGCAGTTCGGAATGCTTGTTGAAGTACTCCCTGCTTGGCTTGAGAATCTCCGAAAGCTCTTTTGCAACTGAGTTCTTAAGGTCCGTGGGATGCAGCTCCCCCTTTGCGTATGCGCTTCTAAGCTCTTCAAATTTAACATAATCAACATCCCCGCCGTATTTCTTGTTCCTCTCTATGTGCAGCGGCCTGTCCCTCATTATGATGTACTCGCAAAGCTCGATTATCGGGTTGTTCTCTGCCTGCTTCTCCGGGCAGTAGGCCGCACCTATCTTCTCGCTTATCTCCTTCTCAGAATCGTGGATGTATATGCAGCTCTTTGGAGAGCTCTTGCTCATCTTTGAAGAAACCTCTGTATCAAGCTTCTCGTTGCTCTCAAAGCCCATCTTCTGCGGGCCCTGCAGCCCCATGAGGAGATGCGTGTGCACTGCAACAGGTTTTGGCCGTTTCATCTTCTCAGCAATCTCCCTGGTGAGCACGTGCACCTTCCTCTGGTCCATCCCTGCGTGCATCAGCTGAACCTTAAGATGGAATATGTCCGCAGCCTGCATTGCCGGGTAGAGCAGGGCAGCAGATTCTGTCACCTCTGTTTCCTTTCTTCCCATTATTGTCACGCACCTCAGCATCCTCTGTATGCTGGCGCTCTTCATAACCTCGATTACCTTCACCCAGTACCACTGGTCGTAATGCTCACTGGCAAGCGCATACCTAACCTGCGACTCATCCAGACCAAGTGATACAAAGCCTGCCTTGAAATAACCCCTGGCTATCTCCCTTATCAGGCTCAAATCGCCTCCGAGCTTCTTGTTTATCCAGGAGTGGTAGTCAGCCAGCCATATGGTTGGTCTTATGCCGGCTTTTATGAAATCTTTTATCTTCATTGCAGTTAACAGCCCGGAGCCTATGTGCAGCATGCCGCTTATCTCAAATCCTATGTAATGCTGGGGGTGCTCCTCACTTTCAAAAAGTTTCAGCAGCTCCTTCTCTGTCAGAACCTCCTCGGTAGGCTTCCTTTTTACGAGAAACATCTTATCTTCTATGTTCAATGAACCACCCTCTATGCAATCTCAGGCATTTCACATTTGAATTTCATCAATTTTATCCTTTCCCTAACCCTCCTTATAGTGCTTTCCTTCAAACCAAGCTCTCTTGCAATAGTCCTATCAGTCTCCTTACTAACTCTCATTAGAATATGGTCAAGCTTGCCGTAGCTTACCCCAAGCTCTCCTTCAGCAGTCTGCCCTTCCCACAAGCCTGGAGAGGGTTTTTTCTTTATTATCTCCTTTGGAACCCCTAGCTCCTCTGCAAGTTTTCTCACCTCAGTTTTATACAGCCCACCAATTGGGAGGAAATCAACCCCCCCGTCCCCATAGCGCGTGAAATAACCCATCTTCAGCTCGCTTCTGTTCCCTGTTCCGGCGACAAGCAGATTCCTGCTGTTAGAAAAGTAATATAGGATGCACATCCTTATCCTTGCTCTCAGGTTTCCATTCGGTATTCGGGCTCCTTCTTCAAATGTTGGCAATATCCGTTTGAACTCCGTATACACCGAGCTGAAATCAATTGTGTAATACTCCACGCCTAGGTGCTTTGCGACTCTTAGGGCATCTTCTATCTCTCTTTTTCCAGTGGTCTCTCTCTCAGGCATTATAAGAGCAGTTACCCTTCTCTTGCCAAGAGCCTTGGTGCAGAGTGTTGCGACAACTGCAGAATCGATTCCTCCGCTGAGGCCGACAACTACTCCCCTCGCGCCGGCTTCCCTGACCTTTCTTTTTATAAACTTCTCTAAAACCATATACTCCCTCATGTATGGATTTTCCTCCGCCATCCTTTTTATTATTTCTTATACTTGCATTTTTAAACTTTAAAATCAATAATATACACATGGTTGAGAGACTCGCCAAGCCCCCAGAACTTATAATTGAGAAAGAGGCGGTTCTCCACAGAGCTAGAGAATTTTCTAAGTATGCAGATCTAGGTGAGATTAGCGTCTATGAAGAGAAGGGCCTGCTCAAATACATGCTATATAACCAGAATACCCTGTCATTTGGGGAAGGGGGAAGAGAGAAATTCCTTGGCAGCCTTGAAACTTTCAAAGTTGGGAGAGAAAGGAAGGGAATGGAGCTTGTTATAAAAGTAATCGACAAATTCGGCTATGTTCCCGAGGATATGGCATATGATGTACTGGCTCCCTATACGAGAACCCACAAACAAAAGGTTGACAACCAAGTGAAGTATGCCTCATACAAAAGAGCAAAAACTCTAATTGATGCCTCCCTCTCTGATGGATGCCTCAAGAAAGAATTGTGGAAACCGAGAGGTGAGGAACACCTTGAATATTGGGTCTGGTATGAGCTTAAGAACAGGAGGATATTCGATAACTGGCCCTTTGTTTCTAATGAAAACAATAAGCATGTCGGGCGACCGATAAGCGAAGCTATATACTCCCCTACGGTGAATACCGCGTATATAAAGCCGAAGTTTAAAATTCAACGGCACGAATTCGTAGAGTCCAACAGAAATACAATAGACAAAATAATGAGGAAATTCGACTCAAGACTGGCAGGCTTCAGCTATGAGAAAGAGGGTAGGAACATATTCTTAAGATGCGGTTTAACAGTGGATTGGATAATCGCATTCGAAATTCCACTGCCAAAAGCACTGGAGCTTGCAAAAACCCACCCAGAAAACTGGATGGAGAAAAGAATTCTAACCAGGTACAGCGAGATAAAACTTCCCAGAGGCGGTTCTGTTGAAACCTGGAAGGCAAACATTGAATACAGCAAACTGAACGGAATAAAATTCAAGGAAAACACCGCCATTCTTATGACGGACCACCAGAAGTTCAAAGAGTCGCATAGATTCTTTGTTGAAAAGGGAATTCAGTTCAATGACTTCCTTCAGATTTTCACTTTTGATCTGGAAAGAATAAAGAAAAACTATGAATTCTGCGTTGAGCAACACTTGCAATTCAATGAATGCCTGAAACTGCTTGTAATACCCACTGGACAATTGCGAGAGAATTATGACCTTTGTGAGTCTTTCAGAGATAGGATAGACAACTCAGGTTACCCCCATCTTCTTGTAAAGCCAACGGAAAAATTGAAAAAGAGATTTGGAGTTGACCAACCGCAAGCAATATAAAATGTTAATGAATTAATTACTGCACAGATTGAGGTGAGTTGTTGGGTTCAATCCCAAGAAAATGGAAGAAAGCCGGAAGAATGCGTTGGAAATGGCTTAAGAAAAGAAGAAAGAAGATGAAGAGAAAGCTTAAGAGAAGAGTTGGCGAGCTTTAGGCTCCCGCCCAGCTCCTAACAACATATCTACCTCTCTTCTCTATTTCCGCAAGTTGTCTCATAACCTCTCCATACTTTTCATACTTCCCATACCCCGAGAGGAAACTCCTGTACGTCTTCTCACTGCCAAGCGATTTCTTCATTAGCAGAACATCAATAGCTTGTTCCTCCGCATCCTTTGAGAAGCTTCCCAAACCGAAATCTATGAAAAAAACCTTTCTGCCATCCACCATCACATTTGCGGTTGTGAAATCTCCATGGACTACGCCCAACCTGTGAAGTCTTGCCAATCCCCTGCCGGCTTCTCTTACCACCCGGCTGATGTCTTTTCCCTTTCTATGCTTGATGAAATCCCTGAGCAAAACTCCGTCTATAAAACCAAGCTTCAGGCTGAATTCGTCTATTTCGTATACGGGCGGGCAAGCCACACTCGCTTCCTTTGCCGAGTGCAGTAGAGACGCTTCACTCCTTGTCCTGCTTCTCCTCAGCGGGACGTCTATCTCCTTTATCCTATATCTCTTGATGACCCTGTTCTTAGTGGCGACTCTCCTGTTGATAAACCTGTCCGTATAGAGTTCTGCCTCCGCACCCCTCGCAAGGAATTTTGCCATACCTTCCATTAGCATCAGACGAATATATACCTTATCCATTATCCGCCAGACTATACTTCCTTGATAGCTGCGTATAAAACAAGCATTACAACAAACGCTATGAACGCCCAGAATACTATATCCAGTATGCCGCCGAGCCAGTTTATACTCCCACTCTGCCATCCGTAATATGTGTTGTAACTGAACCAGGGGTATGGATAGCCGTTTGCTATATTTTGTCCCACGCAGTTTTCCGTGCACTCTGAAATCTTGTAATATGCTCCCGATATTAGAACTACAATTAATGATATGATAAGAGCGTATAATATCCCATCGCTAAACTTCGATTCGCTTATGCTCACGGCTTCCTGAACTTTTCGAATCTCAGGCGCTTTCTTCTTCCTAGGCATAAAGCATCACCAATTATGGTTATCCCAAGCCCATTAATAAATATAACTCTTAAAAACATCAAAAAATTCATCACCAACTTATCTGGAGCGCATGATGGACATAAACCCTCCATTAATATTATATACCAACATCAGCAATAAGAGTTCATGAGATACAAAAAAGCGCAAATATCCGGTCTCGATCTTATACTTGCAATAATGCTTTTCTCTACTGCGATTATACTTTTTTCGATTTTATGGGAAGTAGTGCAGTACAATGTAAAAACATCAACGGATGCGAATGTAATCGCCATCCAGGTTGCAAACAGGCTTCTGGACAGCCCAGGATACCCACTTAACTGGAACGCAACAAATGTGCAGCTGATAGGCCTGTCATCTGACAGAGGAGTGATGGACCAAGAAAAATTACAGAACCTCATCAATCTTCTGAATAACCCCGCCACTTACGACCAGGCGAGGACGCTTCTTGGTCTTGGGCCGTACCAGATTTGCGTCAATATGACGTATCCGGATGGCACTCCAGTGATAATTAACAATCAAACCAATCAAACTGCCGTTGGTGGCAACTGCAATATCAGCGCCACAAGCTCCAGCAGCATAACAAGAACGGCTCTGTACGGGGAAGTCGTCGTTCATAACAATTCAATAACTTTCATTCTTGACTCTTCTGGAAGCATGAATTGGTACTCCACTTCTCTGGGATACACCCCCGGTGGCAATCTCACAAGCTCATGGGTTAATACATTCAATGTAACATTCAACTCCACAAGCTCCAATTTTGATTTCGTGATGGAAACAAATGATAGTGGCAGCTCTAATTCCAGGATAAATGTAACAAGCCCATCGGGAATCAAGTACGGATGCAGGGATGGCAATCCAGGCTGCACCAACTGCGGCACTGGGTGCACAGCAACCCACTACAGCGGAGCAGATTACCTGAATTTCACAAGCTCGCGGTGGGAGAATGGAACATGGAGGGTCTATGTCAAAAAGTATAACCACCCAGGCACTCTATCCTACGATGCTATGGCTCAAACTCCTCCTGTGAGGATAGATGCAGCAAAGAATGCAACAAAGAATTTCATTAATTTAATCCATGGCACATCCAGCTCGAAGGATGAGATAGCGCTCTACAGGTTCAATCCGGTTGGAGGTGGGTGCAACAGCCTGAGATTGAGCAATTTCACGCAAGATAATAATACGCTAATAGGTAACGTTAGCACCATAACCGCAAATGGTGCAACTCCAATTGCGCAAACTCTAAAAGATGCTGCAGATAACTCACTTAAATGGGCAACAAAGAAGCACACAATGATGATACTTGTCTCTGACGGAAGCGAGACATGCAATATGAGCACAACCGCCGTAAGTGATGCTGCGCTATATGCTATTAACTATGTTGAAAAGATATGCACGGTTGGATTCGCCCAGGGCACTGCAGGCGAGGATCAGCTCAGGACTGTTGCCCGCATTGGAAAATGCCAGTATTACTCCGCAAGAAATCAAGCACAGCTGGCGCAGGCTCTGACGCAGATATATTTCGGAAATCTAGAGAAGCAGAACGTGTGGCTAACAATAGTGGTATGGAAATGAGAAAAGGAGTTATTTTCACCTTTGATGCGCTTGTTGCTGTTGTCATAGCAGTAATGGCACTGACCGTACTCATGCAGATGGTGAGCCTGAGGACAAGCGAATGGTACAAGGAGATTGCGCTCTACAACTCCGCCCAGGATTTTCTCACCTCAAGGGATAAGGATGATACGCTAGTCGGAGCATTCAGCAAAACACCTGGGAATATCACATCAACTTTCACAGGTCTTATAGCATCCCAGATTCCTGCCAACATGGTGGCGCGACTGAACTTTACCATCTGCAGGTACAATCAAACTGCTTCTGCTTTTACATGCAATCAGAATATAACTGCGGGGTCAAATGGCACAACTCCTGTCAAAAGCGTTGTTAGAAGAGTCTTCACGGATCCGGCGAATAACTATTATGGCGTAGCCGTTATGGAAGTGTGGTACAGATGAAAAGAGGATTCATGCTCACTGCAATCACAGTAGTGCTATTCATGTTGCTGATAGACACAGCTCTCCAGTACTCCGAGAACTCATCAGCTTACTCAAAGAGAATCTCCGAGATGATTGTATCAAACAAAGTAACCTATACGTTTGATGATATAAACCAAGATGTAACCAGGATATTTGGCGTAAGCATAACCCAGAAGGCACCTTACTTGGTAATACAGGATTCAATGCCTGCTAGCAATATAACAACCAATCTTGGGCTCTATGAAAATTTTGTAAGGAACTACTACCTGCCTCCGGAAATAGAGGCAAAATTCCTGAATTCAAACGAACAGCCTATAACTCTAAACAACCTCTCAGCCAGTATTTTTGTAAGCCCATTCAACCTTAACTATGGCTACGATAATTTTAGCAAAAACAATCTTCTTATACAGGTCCCCGTTTCGCAGGTAGGCGCGATACCAAATGTGTGGTACAACCTGACAGTGACAAGCGGCAACTTTTCCATACCCCCGGATACTATAACTTGGGATACCCTGCCTGCTGGATGCTGCATTATTCTTGGTGTGACAATATATGATGGCGCTGCCGTAGTTCCATACAACTATAGCGGTATTTTTAACCCCACCAATTCTCCACCTGGGCATCTCAACCTGAGTTTCGTGGATCAGAACTGCTCGATGGAGATTCAGATAGGGAGCCAGTACCTCCTCAACCTCACCAATCACGGATGCAACATATCCAGCCAGATCAGCTTCAGCCTCAATGACAGTAACACACGTATTTATCTCCCTGAAAAAATAAGCGTCAGAGATGTGAACTACAACACTTCAAAGAAGGATAACATAAATCTAGTTGTAAAAAAGCTGATGGGCTAGCTACCAAACTACCTCCACTTCGTCAACCCTCATCTTCTGAACAACTCTGCAGTCGGCCAGCTTCATCTTTACTCCTGAGTTATACATGAGGCTCCCAGTCATTGCTATCATGGCTCCATTGTCCGCATTGAACTGCCCCTCAGTTACAAAAAGCCTGCAGCCATGGGGCTTGGTCATTTCTTTCAGCATTTCCTGCAGCCTGCTGTTCTGTGCGACTCCCCCGCAGAGTATGAGCTCCTTCCTCTTTGTCAATGCCAGGGCCCTCTCAGTAGCCTCAACGAGCATTGAGAAAGCAGTTTCCTGCAGTGAGTAGCAAACATCCTCACTTCTATGCGTTTTCAGGCTATTCTGTGCCTCTGTTAAGAGACCTGCGAAGACCAAATCCATTCCTTTCACAGAGTAGGGCAGCGGGATGTACCTCCCCTCCCGCGCCATCTTCTCAATAACAGAACCATGGGCGTGTTTCAAACCAATGCTCCTGCCGACAGAGTCTATGAGATTCCCCAAGCCGATATCAAGCGTTTCACCCATTACTCGGTATCTCCTATCCTCCCGCACTATTATCTGAGTGTTTCCTCCGCTGACATACACTACAAGTGGGTTCCTGCATCTGCAGAGGGTTCTTGCTATTTCAATGTGCGCCAGGGCATGATTAACCCCAATTATCGGTCTGTCAAGCATCTGGGCCATCATTTTTGCCCCCACCAGCCCAATTTTCAAGCAGGCTCCTAGGCCAGGACCCATTGTAAAAGCGACAAGTTCAACATCATCCAGTCCAACGCCGGCTGTTTCCAGAGACCTTTTCAGAACTGGCTCAAACTCCTTTGAGAGGAAATCCGCAGCCTTTCTTGGGTGTATGCCAGCGTATTTTGGCTGGTAGGTGCTCCTCTCGTTGGCAAGCACCCTTCTTCCGTCAACTATCCCAATCCCGACGGTATGCGCGCTGCTTTCCATCCCGATGCATATCATTTAATCACTTTGAACCAGTAGTAAAGTATTACCATTGCAACATTTATGAAGTTAAACGTCGCATGAGCGAATATTGACGGTATCACTGACTTCCTTCTTCTGCATAGAAGTGCAAATATTAAACCGGCTGTGAAGGCTGCGAGCGACTCCGTCAAAGAGCCATAGGAGTAATGCGCTGCTGTGAAAAGCACTGTTGAGATAACCACTCCAAACCGGCTGAGCAGGAATCCCCTGAAGAAAACTTCCTCTGCAATGGGGGCGATTGTAAAAGAAAAAATCAATATGTACCAGGGCAAGCCGCCCATTAACATTGACACCTTTCCAGGCTCCTCAAGGTGCAGCAGAAATACTACCACAATAGCCTCCATAATGACCAATGGACCGACAAGAAGCAAGGTTGTTGCCACTCCCCAAATTGCATCCATTATAAATCCATCCTTTTTTAGACCAAGATAGCTAAAAGTTTTTTCCAAGCTCCTATGCTGCAGCTCAGCATCCCAAAAAAACGGGAAGGAGAGGAAAGCTATTGAAAGATCCATTGATGAGGCATAGGGAACACGCATCAAAAACAGCACTAGAGCTGCATACAACAAAACAAACCAAATTCCCGCAGCTTTTCCGTACCTCTTTCCTACCTCCGCAGTGCATACGACAAGCGCAAACCCCAGAAAGGGAATGGATACGAAGACAGGTGATCCTTTTATTAAAAACGTTACGAGAGCGAACATGGAACCAAGAAATAGAAGCAGAGCGAGTACGCGAAAGGTTCTCTCATTCTGCATCCTATTACCTTCTCGCTTCCAAGTAGCCGCATTTCCCGCAGGAGAACCTATCCTTGTGCTCTGCCAGATGAACGCCGCTTCCGCATTTCGGGCACGAGCGCCTCTGCTTGTACTTCTTAACCTCTTTCTTCTTTTTCTCAGCCACTCTTCTCACCCTTCTCCTCCTTTGCAGGAGCTTTCTCCTCAGCCTTCTTCTCTTTCTTTACTCCGGCGTCTCTCTCAAGCTTGTATTTGCTCTCTATGCCCATTGCCTCACTGTTTGAATATACTTTGGCATACCCCTTCAAATCCTGGCTGCCGTACCCCTGCTCAAGTATGTCTATCACCACAAGAGAGCTGTCAGCCCCAAGCTTTGAGCAAAGCGACTCCTTGACCCCCTTCCTGCTCGGGGTGGAGCCTGAGAAGCTTGCCCTGAACCTGATCTCTTTTCTATTCAGAATTGGATTGTCCTTCTGCTCGGTTATTTTAATCTCCATCTTCAACCCCTCACCCTATTTATAATCTTTTTACCCATGCTCTCTAGGTACTCAACTTCTTTTCCCACCGTCATCTCATTCTTCATCTCCTGCGGAATTGTCATATCAAAAGTGCTGTAGTCCGCCAGGTCCATTATCTGCACGCTCTCCCCAGTGATTGACACCACCTGGCCTACCTTCCTCTCAATTATCGGCACCTCAACATCTGCATCTGACGGCTTGAGCAGGGTCTTCTTCTGCCCGTCGAATATGCCCATTGCCGTAACTCTCATCTTGGCAGCCCCATGCTTTCCAGGCGCCGAAACCTCAATCTCCACAATCCTGCATGGAATGTCATCTATAATGGCATATTTGCCTATTCTCAGGTCTTTCATAACTGCAAGTATCCTATCGGTCATTGTCAATACCTACCTATCATTTTTTAACTTCTTAATTTTTAAACATTCTCATGCAATTCATCGACTCGCACTGCCATCTTGATGCATTCAAGAACTATGATGAGGTCGTCTCCCGGGCATTGAAATCTGGGGTTAAAGCAATTATCACCTCGGGCTGCTCTGTCAATTCCAAAAACAAAACCATTGAGATAGCCCAGAAATACCCCTCCTGCGTCTTCCCTGTTATTGGAGTAGCACCTCAGGAAGCAATGAGCATGAACAGTTTTGACTCTGAGCTGTCGTTTCTCAGGGATAATAAACTCAAGGTAATAGGCGTTGGGGAGGTTGGTTTGGATTTCCACTGGGCCAAGTCACCTGAAGAAGTATCAAAACAGCGCGAGTGCTTCGAGCTATTCCTCGACTACTCGATTTCAGAGAAGCTTCCCGTAGTGGTCCATTCCCGGGATGCAGAGAAGGATGTGCTTGATATCCTCATGAAGAAAGGCGCGGAGAGAGTCCTGCTGCACTGCTTCTCTGGGCAGCTCTCCATTGCTGAGAGCGCTGCAGAGCACGGCTTCCTGATATCAATACCGCCTGTGCCATCAAGGACAAGGGAAAAGGTAATTAAGCACATACCACTTGAAAACTTATTGCTGGAAACCGATGCTCCCTACCTGGGAAAAGAGCCTTCTGACGTTGACGACTCAGCCCAGCTTGTGGCGAGCATTAAGGAGCTGGAGGTGGAGGAGGTTTCCAAAGCGACTACAAAGAGCTGTATGGCTCTGTTCAACATGAGGGGTTTGAATGGCGGTGATTGATAAGCTGAGGTCATTTATGAAGTCCAAAGAGGAGAAGAATGTGGCTCTTCTAGTTGACGGACCGAATGTCATACGGAAGGATGTGAATATAGATTTGGAGGGAGTGAAGAAGAAGGTTGAGAAATATGGAAAGATAAGGATATGCAAGGTTTTCCTGGACCAGTACGCTTCAGACAAGCTCATAGAGGCAGTGATAAACCAAGGGTACGAGCCTGTGATAACAACCGGGGATGTTGATGTGACGATGGCAGTATATGCAGTTGAGCAGATTTTCAACCCCCGCATCCAGATACTCGCTCTGATGACGAGGGATATTGACTTCAGGCCGGTCATAGTGAAGGCAAAGGAGAAGGGAAAGGAGACTATTGTAATAGGTGCTGACCCGGGCTTCAGCGTTGCCCTGAAGAAGACTGCGGACATTGTCATATTCGCGGATGCCCGCTGAGAAAGGTTTATAAACTTCGGGAGGGATACGTATTCATTGTTTTTTAGAGGTGAACTATGACAGAGAAGAGACCTTTTGACATTCTGAATGGAGCTCTTGGAGGCGCCGTGCTTCTGAAGCTCAAGGACGGAGTTGAGGTAAGGGGCACCATGGCATCGTATGATGTGCACATGAACATTGTGCTCGAGAACTCCGAGCAGCTTGAAAACGGGGAAGTGAAGAGGAAGCTCGGCACAATGCTGGTTAGGGGAGACAACATAGTGTTCATATCCCCTTCCTGAAAAACCACCAAGACTACTCGTGTTAGTTCTATCTGCATACTGTAAAATAGTGTGACATTCTCCCACCCCTAAAGCATGTGGGATTTCCCGCTCGCCTTGTTAAATTCTGAAGTCCCTGCCTATTGTTTCGTATGCCATGCCGCAGTCCTTCCAGTTAAGCAGCAGAACAGCGGAATCAAAGCTCGTGGATATGCTGACTATGTTTATATTCTTAGTCGCCAGAACGCCCGCAAGCTTCGATATAACTCCGGGCTTGCCCATAAACTCTGTTCCGGTTACTGTAACCATGCCGAGATTCCTTGTTATGGAAAGAGCGCCGAATGAGGATGTCTTCGAAACTATATCCTCAAGAGCATCCCTAGCTTTTTCCATGTCTGCATCATCCACGAAGAAGCTTACCGAGTATTCACCCATGGAGATGCAGTAGATGTTTATACTCTTTGCAGAAAGAGCTGATGAGAACTTTGTTATTACTCCTGGGGTCACTCTGACCCTATCGCCTGTGACAGACAATGAACTTATTGGCCTCTTGTAGAGCTTCAAATCCATCTTCCCACAGATTAAGTATGGATATACGGATATATAATATTTTCTATAGAGCGCTTAACCGAACGTTTAAAAAGGAGATGCAACAAATCTTAATTATGCAAGAACGAGTCGTAAAGTTGCATAAAGATAGCCTAAATTCACTATTTTTGTTAATACAAAATAAGAGTACGCTGAAGGAATTCTCAAGAACTATGGGTATACGATACGGAACTTTAAGAAAATGGAAAGCAGGTAAGGCCCCCATACCTTATTCAGTATTTTGTAAGATTATCAAAAAGTACCAAGCAAATAAAAAATCATTTGAGTACGAACTCTCAGTATCAAAAAGATATGGGGCAAGTCGATTGAATGAATGGATTTTACTGCAGAAACATAAAAAAATACGAACTAAAGCAACTAACACGATGTACAGAAAATACGGGAGAGATTACTTCAGAAAAATAGGACTAAGAAGTGCTGAAAAAGGATACTTAACAAAAAAAGAACTTGAAGTTCACTTGATAAATAAAAGTTTACGCAAAAAACTACAATCAAAATCACATTTTACAATTAACGACGCAAATTACGATTTAGTCTACTTCAAGAATAACAAACCAATTTTTGCAGAAGAGGTACTCGGTGGAAGGAAAAAGAAGAGTTCAGTCCTATTTCAGATTGCAAAAATCCAAGAAAAAAGTGAGAAATTAGGGTTTCCAGTTATAGTTACATCATGGTACAAACAAAACTTTAATGCTAAAAATGAGATGTTCCCTCTCGAAAGTGTATTGTGGATGCTAGAGACGGATTCGCTTTTGCCAATATTGCTGGATGTTAAGGCATTTTTTGATTTTAGAACCAGATTATTGTCCAGTCAAGTCGTACCATTGAAAGGAAATTTGTACGAATTCTGTAAAAAAGAGATTAAAAACAGGTATTTATTAAGGGGGGCAAAGGCTGAAAAAAATACCCCACAAAATTATTTAGAGAAAACAGTGCACGAGCTATTCAAAAAGCATGGATTCAATCCTGCAGGCAAAAAAATACTTAGAACGAAGTATGATACCTATTTTGTCGTAGACGATTTTATACCTGAACTAAACGCGGCAGTTATGGTGACACCAACAAATATAGATGATATTATCGGTCAATCATTCGGGATAAAAACAATGTGCGACGATAGACTAGTTACTGTTGGCGTACTACAAAATAAGACTCGATATAAGAAATATAAATATGAGAGAGTAAAGAATAGGTATGTGGACTATGTATTTGTTGGTGCAAAAGAACTGGAGGAATGGTTGAAGAACATGGGCTCGTAGCTCAGTAGCAGAGCGCTTCTTTGGCGAAATAACTATTTTTGTTCCAATATAGAAGAGGCCGCGGGTGCGACTCCCGCCGAGTCCACTGCTGATTTTACTTATTGAGTAATGTGTGCGATTGCGAAAAATCCTCAAAAAATTAGGGCGTTCGGTTTCTGGAAAATATTAAATTTTTGGGAGGTTAGGTGGTGGAATTATCGTGAAAGTTCCACTGACCTCCCAACCCCTAAATTAGGGCGTACTAAATAAGGAAAAGGAGATATTTAAACTTGCTTCTTCTAAACAAAAATAAGGAGGTCAATCCGAAGATTGCGTTGAAAGGATATTCTTTGAGAATCATACTACGCCGCTCCCATTTGAAATCGCACTCAATATAATTAAATACATAGATTTACATGTTATATTGTAATGAAAAAAGGGCAGAGCTGGGCGGAGTACATAACAGTTCTTGCAGTTACCGTCATAATGGCGGGAATTGCCATGTACATGGCCGGCGCCTTCATGGGAAACAACAGGCAGATTTCTGAGAAAGACAGCGCGTCATACTGGTTTTCAGCCGACGTTGGAATTACCAGATACTACGTAAACTCCTCAGCTGCACAGCTCCTTATAAAGAATAACAAGAATTTCAAAATAAATGTGACAAACATAAGCTCTACAGGTGTTAGCATTCTACTTGCGCCGGATGGAGCCAACAGCGTAGTGCTAGAGCCTGGACAGAGTGTGCAGGTTACTGTGCCCGGTTTGACATGCCTAACCGGAGCATACTCCCTCCCTTTGGTTATAACGTATGCAGATGTGAATTATGGTGCGAAATATACTGTCTACGGTGAGAAGCCACTTATCGGGCAATGCATGAATTTCACCTCTCCTCCAGCTGCACAATGCTCTCCTCCTTGCACAACTAATACAACAGCGTGCATTGCATTCTGCAGCGTAAATCTAAAATGCACCTTCCAAGCAAGTTCTGCAACATGCCAGATACCCTGTGTTGGGACGCAATGCACTTTCTGTCTACCTAACTGTGGAAACCCAACATGCACATCCTGCGGAACAAACTCAACATGTGTCCAGAGCAATAACTGGTGTAACGGGACTCAGAGCTGCCTCGCCGACACGGCCGATACGTGTAGCATACCCTGTTCTAGCGGAGCCTGCACTTCATGTCAAGCCTGCACTCCCGGCACATGCACAAACTGTACAAATGGGTGCAATGCAACAACCGGCTTGTGCAACCCCGCAGCGCCAACATGCCAAGGCTGTACATTTAACGGCTATTGCAACTCAAGCTGTACGGGTTCCAGCTGTACAACCTTCGATATGGTATGCGATAACGCCGCACCTAACGCTCAGGCATGCTCCAACTCCACAGGGGGAACGACAGGAGGTCCTCCGTACTACTCCAAAGTAACCTGTTGCAGTGGTACTGCGCAAAGCTGTGGAACGAATTCAACCATCACCTGTCTCCATACTGCTAATTGGTGCAATGGAGCAACTCAGAACTGCAGCCCGGATATAATCGTCCCATGCAATATTTCGTGCTCTGGCGCAGGAGTCTGTGACTCATGCACACCAACCTGCACTACCGGCGCATGTACGAACTGTCCTGGAGGTCAATCATGCAATGCGACTACTGGCCTTTGCAATTCAGTCTGCCAGTCAGACTGCACATTCGGCGTCATTGGCATATGCAACTCCAGCTGCTCAGGAAGCTGCACAGGCTGGCTATCTGGGTGTGCCGGCTTCAATAAGGGCAAATCAATATGCGCTGATACATATCATAATGTTTCCTGCTGCAACGACGCACCAACAAGCTGCGCAACAAACAGCACTTCATGCAATGCATACTGCAATGCAAACCAGAACTGCACCTATCCATTCAACCCTGCAACATGCCAGAGGACGTGTAATTCAACTACTGGTCTCTGTCAGTATTGCACTCCTTCATGCGGAACTGCCACATGCACTGGCTGCGGAACAAGCAGTATCCCATGTAATCCATACTGCAGCTCAAATCGGAGGTGCGTATATCCGTCTAACCCTGTAACATGCACTAATACGTGCAGCGGAGGTTCCTGCCAGCTTTGCACTCCTTCATGCGGAACTGCCACATGCAACAACTGTGCAGCAGGATGTATAGGCGCAGGAGTCTGCGTACCATTCTGTACTGGAGCAGGCGATACTTGTAATGTAAACTGTAAATGTCGCACTAGCAATCCAAAATGCTGTGGCGATGGGCGGTGTCACCCGTCATCATTCCTTTGTCTAGCATAGAAGAAATAGCTTAGCAGAAGCGAGCGAGAAACCCCACACGCTTTAGCGGTGGGAGCATGTCACCGCTAGGAAATGTAGAGAGAAGCATAAGATATAATAATCCCGTATTGCATTAATAGAACGGTGATGCCGATGTTCAACCTTGGGAGGAAGGGGTATACCAGCGAATGGTGGAGCAAGAAGCTCCGAAAGAGATTCTTAATGTGGGCAAGTTACTTTATAGTCGGCATGTACCTGCTTTTACTAGCGGTTTTCATAATCCTGTCCCTCTCATTTCCTGGAGCATCAGACCCGATGCATATTTCATTCCTCAAGGACTTCATATTCTACTTCAGCTCTCCAGTTATTCTTTTTGCCATACTGCTAGTGCTCTGGAGCAGAGAAATATAGGTCATCAATACTCATTTTTGAGTAAGTTTTAAAAGGATATGCGCTATAAATTTTATAGCAGGTGATTTTTTTATGGGAGATGATAGAGAGGAAAAATGCAAGCATATGGATTTCATGCTTGACGTATTCGGAAAGAGATGGGCAACAAGAGTTTTCCTGAGGCTGCTCTACTCTGAAAAAAGAATGGGCTTCAATGAACTTCTGCGTGCAACTCCTGGCATAAACCCAAAAATGCTGGCTGAGAGGCTGAAGAGCCTTGAGTCGCACGGTTTGGTCAAGAGGGAAGTTGAAACCAGCCCCATAAGAACTTACTACTCGCTCACAGAGGCCGGAATTGATTTGAAAGGTCCAATTGATTCAATGCTCGCATGGAACAAAAAGTGGTGTTTCGGGGATTATAAAAAACGTCCATGACCAAAACAATTTTAATCCCCTTTGTGTAATATTTCTAACTGGTTCTGATGTTTTGAGTGAGGAGAGTGTATAGCATGCCCGAAGTGAGGAGAGTTTTGATAAGCGTTTCAGACAAGAGCGGAATTGCCGAATTCGCAAAGGGACTTTGCGAACTTGGATTCGAAATAATATCGACGGGAGGAAGTGCGAAAATTCTGAGAGACAATGGCATTCCAACAAAGGAGGTATCCGATATTACGGGCTCACCCGAGATGCTTGACGGGCGTGTGAAGACTCTTCACCCGAAGATACACGGAGGCATACTGGCGCTGAGGGGCAGGAAGGAGCATATGCGGCAGCTGAAGGAGAATGGCATAGAGAAGATAGACCTGGTTGTCGTTAATTTCTACCCATTTGAGCAAACAATCTCAAAGAAAGATGTTAAGCATGAAGATGCTATTGAGAACATAGACATAGGTGGGCCCACGCTCATAAGGGCAGCTGCCAAGAACTACGAGAGCGTTGGGGTTGTAGTCGACCCTTCCGACTACCAGGGAGTTCTCAGCGAGCTCAGGAAGGAAAAATTCCTTTCGCCTCGCACAAGGGAGAGACTTGCAACCAAAGCTTTCCAGCATACTGCAAGATATGATGCCATAATCTCAAACTACCTTGAGAAAAAGTTCCCCGGGGAGTTTTTCCCGAAATTCCTAACTCTGAGCTTTGAGAAGAGCATGGAGCTTCGCTATGGAGAGAATCCGCACCAGAGGGCATCCTTCTACAGGGATATGGAAAGCGATGAAACTTCAATCTCAAATGCAAGGCAGCTGCAGGGGAGGGAGATATCCTACAACAACATGCTTGATGCCGATTCCGCCCTTGAGCTTCTAAAGGAATTTGAGGAGCCTGCCGTTGTTATAGTCAAGCATAACAACCCCTGCGGGGTTGCAACCGACAAAATCCTGAAGAACGCATACATCAAGGCAAAGGCAACCGACCCCGAGGCTGCATTTGGAGGCGTTGTGGCCCTCAACAGAAATGTTGATGCTGACACCGCAAGAGAGATAACCACGTTGCTGACAGACGTATTGGTGGCTCCAGGCTATTCAGCGGAAGCATTGGAAATTTTTTCGGGAAAGAAGAACATGAGAGTGCTGGAACTCGGCATTTTCTCCACAAAGAAGAGAGAGCGGAGAGAGCTTAGGAGCGTGAATGGAGGGCTCCTTGTTGAGGAGAGGAATACTAAGCTGCTGATTGGCGAGCCAAAGGTTGTTACCAAAAGGAAGCCAACAAAAGCGGAAATGAGGGCGCTGTTGTTTGCATGGAAGGTATGCAAGCATGTCAAATCCAATGCCATAGTATACGCATTTGAGGATAGAACCGTTGGAATAGGTGCGGGGCAGATGAAAAGGTCAGACTCCTCAAAGCTCGGTGCAATGAAAGCAGTTGAATCGCTCAAAGGCGCGATTCTTGCATCCGATGCATTCTTCCCATTCAGGGACGCAGTGGATGTTGCAGTGGATGCGGGAGTTACCGCAGTAATCCAGCCAGGCGGTTCAAAGAACGATCAGGAGATAATAGATGCCTGCAACGAGCGCAATATAGCCATGGTTTTCACTGGCATACGTCACTTCAAGCACTAATCATTTTTTCTTTCGCTCCACACTGCAAACAAAAGTACACCAGCCAGTATGCAGAATGGTATGCATCCCTTGATAAGCGCAGAAGTTATGTTTGTCACGTTCTCAGTGCTGGGCGTGTTATTCTCAGTCTCGTTGTAGGTTTGGTTATAACTCTCATTCTGGGGAACTTCGGTGTTGTTGTTCTCAGGAGGGGCTGACTGGTTATTCTGCGAGTTGTTATTGCCCGGTGGTGCACCGCACGATGCAGGCTTAGCGTATCCCTCAGCCTGGCGTATCCTGTTTATTGCATCATTTACCGCATAGAGGGAGTCATGAATGTTGCATACGACCAGCATATCACTTGCTCTCTGAATCTCAGTTGATGCAAACTGCAATACGTTATATCCCGATGTGTTGTAGCAATTTCCAGTGTACTGTGCGCTGACCCTGGTATACTCGCTCCTTGCGACATCCAGTTTGTCCAAGACGGTTTGCTCATAAATGTTCGTATAGTGCCCCACTGTCACCTCAAGTGTTGTATCATATTCCATTGACCCGGCGCAATATTCCCCATTGCCGCAAATATCGCCAACCCACCCGACTATCTTGAATGGAATAACGTCAGTTGCGTTCTTCCCACCGGTTATGGTATACAACGTAAATGTGCAGGTCTGCCTCATCCCAGCGCCGACATCGCATGCTTTTCCACCATCCTGCAGCTGACCTGAGGAAGAGTTGTAGTAGAGATAGGTGACTCTCATAAATTTAGTGCTGGAAGGATTCTGGATTCCGACGTCCACAGTAAAGCGGTTTGCATCTCCTTGCATCCTGCAATTTGAGACGTTAAATAAACTGGTGCCTACTAAAGTTGCAGTCAAATCAGCTGCACTCACAACGCCGACCATCAGCAAAACAGCCAGGAAATATCTCATAACATCACCACTTTATTTTCTCCTTTTTAATATATATCCCCTTGTATTGAACTCAATCTGGAGCAGGTACTGCATAAGGTTCAGTGTGGATAAACCAATTATCATTACTATAAGCATAACCCCGAATTTTATTGTCCACAGCAAATCTGTTGCGATGAGCGTGAGCACAACAAGAAACAGGGCGAAAATAGAAAGCGCTATATCAAACAGCTCGATTACGAGAAGCCACGTCCGGAGCGTCTCCTCGTCCTTTGGAAGAATCCAGTTCAGCACGAAGTTCTTGAAACCACCCATTGCAAATCAAATAACTATCGTAACACCTATTTTTATTCCTTACTGGGTCCTCGGGGCCAGCCATTGAGCATCCGCCCTTTTCAGGGCACTCCAAAAACATGCCGTGCAAAGTTTTTTTGGAATTTTTCCCGGCTGGCCGAGGGCCCCCTTAGCAGAAGCGAGCGAGAAACCCCACGCTCTTCAGAGGTGGGAGTATGTCAGTATGAAACCTTCTGGTGCTGCAACGAGAAGCCCTCCCTTGCTTTTCAAGCTGTCTGCGATGCGTCCGGCGGCATAGCCGAAAAAATTGATTAATGCTTTCATAAAAACGCCTTCTGCCGATGCCCTCGTGTCGAATGAAGCCACGCAGGTGTTTCCAAGGGAGTTTGCGGGAATTTTGCCCAGGAAATCCTTTACTGCCTCAGTCAGTCTGCCACCATGCGTAGGCGAGCCGACAATGATAAGGTCAAACTCCTTCAATGCAGAATAATCGGCTTCGTATGCGCGGAGCACTTTGCTTCCGGCAATGGAATCACCGATAGCTTTGGCAATTTTTTCAGTGTTCCCATAAACCGAGTCATAGACAATCAGAGTTTTCACTGAGCGTGTTGCTGGCATAATCATCACCTTCTAAAAATCTGCTCATTTTCGGTATTTAAATCTAGCGCCAGAACCGAACCGGGTTTTCCTGACTTGAAATTGACAGAAAGCTTTTTAAGGATGAACCGCCTATATCTTGCACCCGTTTTAAGGTATAATATCGATGACCAAACAAGAGGTGTTTGAGATGAAGAGTTACGTGAAATTTGAGACCCCGAAAGAAGTTGCTGAGAAGGCTTACGAAGCAGTCCAAATAGCAAAAGACACTGGCAGAGTAAGAAAGGGGACCAACGAGGCAACGAAGATAATCGAGAAGGGGAATGCGGCCCTCATTGTCATAGCAGAGGATGTGGACCCGGAAGAGGTTGTAATCCACCTTCCAATGCTGTGCGATGAGAAAAACATTCCTTATGTCTATGTTCCTTCAAAGAAGGACTTGGGCAAGTCCGCAGGCCTTGAGGTTGGCTGCGCTGCTGTGGGAATAGAGAAGGCAGGCAATGCGAGCGAAATTATCAGCGACATAGTGGCAAAGCTGAAGAAGCAGAAGCCGGAGGCAAAGCCTGAGCAGGCAAAGGTTGCAGAAGCAGAGCCTGAGAAGCCGAAGAAAGCGAGAAAGCCCAAGAAGAAGGAGGAGGAAGCGGCCGAGAAGCCGGCAGAGAAGGCTGAAACGGCTGAGAAAGCCGAGAAGAGTGAGTGAGCAAAATGTTGGTGGAGCCAGCAACTGCAGAAGTGGTTGAAGTCCTCGGGAAGACAGGCATATACGGCGAGGTCTACCAAGCAATGTGCAAGATACTGGACGGCAGGGACAAGGGCAGGGTCATAAGGAGAAATATCAAAGGCCCGATAAAAAGGGGAGACATCATAATACTGCTGGAAACCGAGAGAGAGGCCAAGCCGATAAAGGCCAAGTAGGTAATCCTATGAAATGCTCATTTTGTGGCGAGGAGATTGCAAGGGGAACAGGAACGCTGTATGTGAAAAAGGACGGCAGCACGCTCAGCTTCTGCTCCTCAAAGTGCAGGAGGAACATGCTGAAGCTGAAGAGGAACCCGAGAAAGCTAAAATGGACCACGCGATATCAGGCTTAGGTGTAGCAATGGAAAGAACTTTTATACTGCTGAAGCCGGATGCAATAAAAAAAGGCGTTGTTGGAGAGGTAATATCCCGTCTTGAGAAAGCAAACCTCAGCATAGTTGGAATGAAAATGTTGCAGCTTACCGAGGAGATGTGCAGGGAGCATTACGCCCACCATGTGAACAAGCCGTTCTTCCAGGGTCTTGTTAAGTTCATGTGCTCATCCGCAGTCATATGCATGGTTCTCGAGGGAGATGGTGCAGTTGAAAAAGTCAGGGAGCTTGCAGGCCCCACGGACCCGAAGAAGGCTCCCAAGGGAACAATACGCGGCGACTTCGGAACAGACGTGCAGGTAAACATCATCCACGCTTCAGACTCAAAGGATACTGCAGAGGTTGAGCTGAGAAGGTTCTTCAGGGATGATGAGATATTCCACAGAATCGGCTCTTTCACCAAAAAGTAAAGTGAGAATCTCTATGGGAGTTCTAAGTGACAAGGAAATAATCAAATTGATGAGTGCAACCCCCAGCCTGCTTGAGCACCTTGTTGACAAGAACATCCAGCTGCAGCCTGCCGGTGTTGACCTGACACTGCGCAATATTTTTGAATTCAGCAGTGCAGGCACCATAGACTTCAGCAACAAGCAGAGAGTAATCCCAGAATGCAGGAAAATCAGTTTCAAGGGCGGATTCGCGCATCTCAAAACTGGGGCTTACAAAGTAGTTTACAATGAGACGGTTCACATACCGCGGGACTGCATAGCGCTTGCGTTTCCACGCTCCTCGCTTCTGAGATGCGGGGCATTCCTCCACTGCGCTGTCTGGGACCCGGGTTACAGCGGAAGGAGCGAGTCTCTCCTCGTTGTATCCAACTCCCGTGGGATAAGGCTTGCGAAGAATGCAAGGCTGGCCCAGCTTGTGTTCATAAAACTTTCTAAAAAACCAGGAAGTCAGTACGGAGGCAGGTATCTTGCAGAGAATACCATCTGATTAGGAATATGCCATAACAATTGTTCCATTAACAAACTTAACAGTACCAGTTTTAACCTCAGTATACATAATATAAATATTCCCAGAGTAGACATCCCCAGAAGATGCACTCGGGATGCTCCTGCCATCCTGTCCCGTGCATATTATTGTATTCCCGCTGTTCCCTCCAGATACATAGGCTTGCTCCCCATTTGGTATCAAAACACTGTTATTAAGGCGCGGCATGACTCCCGGAATCTCGTTTCTGCTTGTGCAGACAAATGAAGTGATGTTTATAAGGCTCCCCGTATTCTGCGTCAATGAAATCTCCAGTCTGCTATCGCCCAGCCTTAGAACGGGTGCTTGGTGGCATGACAAATTCCCTCGGAAGCTGCAGGTCCAGTTAAATATTTGCAAAGGGTTAACTGGCGTATGGGGCATGCTAAAATAAAGATAAAGCACAAGCACAATCATAATTGCTGAAGCAAGCCCTATTTCCCTGTTGCTAGCCTGTCCTCTTATCATATACTCAACCAGGAGTGAATGGAACAGTATAACCTTGACTTACCCCAGAAACTACTGCGACTACCCTCGCGGTTGTCTGAATTGTCAGACTGGCCGTTGCAGTTCCATTCACAGTAGGCGCGAAATCATCTATCATACCAGTAGAGGTGGAGAAATGCACTAGAGTCCCGTCAGGTACAAAGCTTCCAAATGAATCTGTGACATTAGCAGTTACATTGGCGAACTCCGTACCTTGCTTAGTGTAATTCCCCGAGACGCCCATTTGCACCCTGGTTGGGTTTGGCGCATTGAAGGGAAACATACTTATGACAATCCTGCCGTTTAAGTTCTGAGCATAAATCTGCCCAGTGGAGAAGCTCTGATTGCTTGATTGAAGTATATACCCATACTGGGTGCCATTTGGCAGCGTAGCATTTATGGATGGAATCACCAGGACATTGCTGGTTATGATTGGAAATGAGTGAGAGTAGTTCGCAGTTCCTAGGCGGAATTGAATGTCAACACTTTTTGAGAGGTTGTTCATTATTATTGAGTATGGAGTAACTCCATTAAGTAGAAGAGGGTAGACAAATTTTTTTGAGTAGCCGTTGCCGGCTCTTGCGGCAAAGTCAAGCTCATTGGAGAACTGCTCGCCAACTGCGTCGGCAGCTGCCACTTTTGAACGTTCCATCTCCGCAGAACGCTGCTGTGCGAAGCTTGCTACGAAGACTGTGAACATCAGCATGACGAACATGTATATGACGAGTAACTCGTTAGCGCTCTGCCCTTTTGAGCCGCCCATGCCACCACCTAGCTCCTCTCAATATAAACGCAATCCTGCATCGAAGCATCCAGTATCTGGGTGCAGTTGTCCTCAGCGGATATCTTTATGAAATAAGTCCCCGGCCTGGCTATTGTTGAAAGGTCTCCTGCTATCTTTGTTAAGGTCAGCCCCACTATTTGCGTTGTGCCGGCGCTAGTCCTCAGCTTGATTATCAGTTCATGCCCCAATCCTCCGGTGGAATTACCAACGCTTATGCTGTCTATATTCTGCGGCATGAAAACCTGTATGTTCATCCTCGTTGGATAACCCATAGCACCCACCGTATCGGCGTAGTTGGCTATCTTAGTTGCGGTCTGCTGAGCTTGCTGCACGGCAAGCTGGTCTGAGACATTGGCGCTTTGCATATATGCTATGATAAGCAGAGGAAACATTATGGTGACAACAAATGCAACGGTTATCATTATCTCGGTGCTTGCCTGAGCCTTCGCCCTCATAGAATGAATAATATGTGCTGATTGAATATTAAGCTTTTGGTGGAATGAGCTTAAAGCGCCCAGTATCATCTGTGCATAAGATTCGCCATGGGCTCAACTGCTTCAATGCCCTTCCCAATCCTCACACTGTTCTTTATGGCTTCAAGTATGAACTTCTCACCTGCTTCAAATGCGCCCTCGATTTCAAGCCCTTTCGCAAGTGATGCCGCCATGGCTGATGAGAAGCAGCAGCCTCCCCCGTGGGTTCCACCTACAATCATCCTCTTGCTGAAAATTCTGAATTTTTTGTGCAGTGCAACATCGCTTATCCTTCTGCCCTCCACCACTCCTTTTATCACGATCGCTTCCGCCCCTTTTGCCTTTATAATCCTGGCTGCTTTTTTCGCATCGTTGATGCTCTTTACGCGCACTCCAGTAAGTCTCTCCGCTTCAAAGCAATTCGGGGTAACTATGCTGCAGAATTTCAGCAGCTTTTCCATCTCTATTATGCTTTCACTCTCAATGAGCCAGCCTGAGTCCGACTGGGCTTTCATGACTGTGTCCAACACAATGTTTCTTGCCTTCCATTTCCCGAGACCCTTCATAACTGCCTTTACTATCCCGCTGTTACCGAGCATGCCCACCTTTACCGCCCTAACATTCATATCAGAAAAGACGGAATCAATCTGCTGCGAGATGATATCCGCAGGGATATACAGGATTTTCTGAACCCCATTTGTATTCTGGGATGCGATGGCCGTTATAACTACAGCTGAGTGCACTCCCAGGGCTGCAAAAGTCTTCAAATCCGCTTCCACGCCGGTAGCTCCTGTTGTTGAGGAGCCGCCTATTGTTAGTGCAATAACCGGCTCCGGATGAGTGGTCACTCCATCCACCTTCCAGTCTTCCTTGTTGACTTCTTTATTCTGTCAACTCTGCCCTCTTTCTCCCTGTGCAGTATCTTCTCCATATCATCCAAAAATGCCTTCAGGGCATTCCTCAAATCCCAGCCGAAGGAGCTTGCAGTGAATACTACTCCTTTTCCCATCAGCCTCCCGTGCACGGAGTATTTTTTCCCATACTTCTTGAAGTGGAGCGATATATGCTCCACATCAAAGCTCTTCTTGAGCTTGCTGAGCATCTTCCTGACGTCATCATTTATATCCTCAACAAATGCCTTGTCATTCTCATCCAGCCCCGAAATATAAATTCCGATTTCCTCTGGCTTGACCAAGAATGAGAAGAGGTTTCTTGCACTGATAATTCCAACCGGTTTGCCGCCGCTCTCAACTATGAGCGTAGCCACATCTCTCTCTATGAGCCTTTTAGCACTCTCGCCCAGAGTCTCCTCTGGCTTTATGGTGTACACCTCGTCCCGCATTACTGAAGAAACCTCAATATCATCAATCCTGCTCTTGCTGCTCCTGAAAGGCAGCTTGTCCTTGGGCTTGTCAAGCAGATTCGCCAAATCATACGCAGTTAAAACACCAGCAAGTTTCCCCTCCTCCGTAACGGCAAGCTTGCCGTACTGGTTGCCGTACATTCTAGATTTCGCTTTCCCCAGCAGGGCTGTGCTCTCTATCTTCGGCACCTGCCTGTCCATCACATCCGCAACCCTCATCCTGTCAAGAAGTTTCTGTTCCATCAGAATTCTTAGCACATCATTCCTTGCAAGGACTCCCACCAGCTTATCATCATCCATCACTGGCAGCGCCCTGTAAGGCCCGCTGAAGAAAAGCCTGCATATGTTGATTATGCTAGTTTTCTTCGTTATGGTTGGAGCGTGGATGGCTATGTGGCCTATCTTAGCGTTGGGCTTGGCAGCAGAGCTGATAAGTGTCCAGTCGTCAACTATCCCGATGTATTTCTTGTCCCTCACAACAACGATGCACGTCTTATGCCTGGGGAGCTCGCTTATCGCCCTAGTTATCGACTCTTCGTAGTCAAGCGTAAACGCATCCCGCATCATCTCAAAAGGCTCCATTCTCTCACCCCTGCATATTATTTAAAAGAGTAATAAATTAATACTGTTTGCATGAAAGCATCTGAGCTTGGTGAGAGGAAGCTTATAAAACTCCTGACTAGAGGGCTGTATAAAAACCCTCGGGTGCTCGTTGGGGCAGGGGAGGACGATGCAGCCCTTATAAGCTTTGGGGAGAAGGAGCTTGTTGCGAAATCAGATATAATGTTCAGGTCAACGCACTTTCCAGAGGGGATGAAGCCCGAGGCTATTGGGAGGAAGGTGGCGGTTGCAAACATAAGCGATTTGGCCGCAATGGGCGCATCCCCGCTTGCCACGCTCTTCTCATTCGGCCTGCCACCCAGCTTTGATGTTTCAGAATTCGCCAGAATAATCAAAGGAATAAATGCAGCCTGCTTGGAATACGACGCCCCCTACGTTGGAGGCGACACCAAAAAGGCAAAGGAGCTTAGCATATGCGGCATTGCCCTCGGAGAAATTGGAAGAGGCGAGGCGATAAGAAGATGCAATGCGCGTTCCGGGGATGTTGTTGCAGTAACCGGCAAGATAGGAGATGCCGCACTTGGCTTGGAAATACTCCTGAAAGGAATGAAAACCGGCAGATACGGCAAACTTGTCAATGCATTCCTCAATCCCTCAGCAAGAGTGAAGGAAGGCAGGGCGATAGCCCAATGCAACATAGGAGCTGCAGGCATGGATATAACCGACGGGCTGTTCTTCTCTGCAGGAGAAATAGCAAGAATGAGCGGGGTTTGCCTCTCGCTTGACAGGTGGAGCATACCCATTTCAAAGGAAG
This sequence comes from Microcaldota archaeon, assembly GCA_013425405.1. Classification (GTDB taxonomy): domain Archaea; phylum Micrarchaeota; class Micrarchaeia; order Burarchaeales; family Fermentimicrarchaeaceae; genus Fermentimicrarchaeum. Next base: position 73,990 of record JACCLF010000047.1, read on the forward strand.
CAAGGAAGTTTGCGGAAGAGCATAATGTGAAAGAGAACTACCTTCTGAACAACGGTGAAGACTATGAGCTTATTGTAACCATAAAAAGAGAGAAATTTGAAGAGGTCAGAAGCAAAGTCGAGGATGCTGGCGGCTCGCTGATACAAATTGGAAACGTAATCAAGGGAAAAGGAGTTCTAATTGATGGAAGAAGGGTAAAAACTGCAGGTTATGACTCTTTGAATTATCCTTAAGCGCAAGGGTTTTTAATCTATAAATCGAAATAATACTCTGCATGGGCTCGTAGTCGAATGGTAAGACGTCAAGGAGGCTGGTTCTTCCGGCATCCGCGTAACCCTGACACGGTGAAAACTCCCGGTTCGATCCCGGGCGGGCCCACTTTCAAATCTGCAGTTTGAGAGATTCGGTTAAGTACGTATATTGAGTGAGAAAATGTTCAACCATAAGCATTGTTTGATACTGCTTCTATTCGTCTGTACAGCATTTGCGTCGACTGAAAACTACACTAACGCAAGTGAGATACAAGCCGAAATGAATGGAAGTTTCTGCGGGTCCAGCAATTTCACTGGGACTATATCGATTGCTTTAATAGTAATGACTGCATTCTTTGTTGCAGTAACTGAATTGATTGTCTTCCTCGGAACCAAGTGGTGGCTCTCTGGCTATAACAAAAAGAACCCTGATGCAAAGCTTCGCATGAGGGATTTTATGAAATTCCCCTGGACCGCCAAGCTCCTCCTAATAGTATTTGGCATCCTGCCATTGCTCACCATGCTTTTAATGATACTTTTCGTAGTCCTATGGTCTTCCTTATTTAGCATGCTCGCAAGCATCGTCTGTCGCTTCGGAATGCCCTTTGCAAGCCGCTGAGGAGCTTGATATAAATCCAGATAGGCGGTATCTGATGTGACTAGATGGATTTTAAGAAGATAACCAATGTTAGTAAAAGAAACGTATAAAATTTAGCAGAAGCGAGCGAGAAACCCCACGCTCTTCAGAGGTGGGATGAAAGCGAGCCATACAAAAATGTATATATCTCAATTTCACTGGAAAGCTACCCCCCTCCCAGAGGTTTATAAAGGGAAAAATCGACGTAAATAACATCTATGAGAGCCTACAAATTTAGAATATATCCCTCAAAGAAACAGGAAGAGGAAATGCAAAGGCACTTGTGGGTATCCAAGGAACTCTGGAATGAGATGCTTGCGTTTACCAAAGACATTTATAACAACTACCAAAGATTTCCAACAAAGAGAACATTAAGAGAGTTTGTTAAAAAATCCGGTCTTTTCTCCCAGGTTGGCCAGGAGCTTGTAGACAGGTTGATTGATGCCCTCTATAGGAAAATAAGTATGAAGAAAAGAGGGGAGAAAGGCGGCTTCCCGCGTTTCAAGTCTCTTGACAGGATGAAGAGTTTGCACTATCCACAATATGGATTTTCTCTTGATAAGAAACTCAAAGTTACTCCATTTGGAGAAGTCAGCATAAAGAAGCACAGGGAGATAAAAGACAGTATAAAAACCTTGGCTCTGAAGAGGGAGCCAACAGGAAAATGGTTTGCCATTTTCACTGTTGAAGAAGAGAAGTTTCTTCCAAAACAAAACAGTGGAGGGTCAGTAGGAATTGACTTGGGCCTGAAGACTTTTGCAACTTTGTCTAACAGTTTGAGGATAAGCAATCCAAGGCATTTCAAGAAACATGAGGACATGCTTGCTTTCATCCAGAGAAAGTTCTCAAGGAAGAAGAAAGGCAGCAGAAACAGGAAAGGGGCAAAACATAAAGTTTCCCTAATTCATGAGAAAATAGCAAATACGAGAGCAGACTTCCTTCATAAAACATCAACACAACTTGTGAATGATTATTCCATCATTGCATTGGAGAAACTTAACTCAAAAGAAATGTCAGAAGAGAATTACGGGAAGCAAATCCATGATGCAGGATGGAATATGTTTGCAAACATGCTTGCATACAAGGCGGAAGGGGCTGGATGCAGGGTGGTGTTTGTAGATCCAAAGAATACAACTCAAGAGTGCAGCAACTGCCACCAGATTGTCAAGAAAGACCTGACAGAAAGGACGCACAACTGCCATTTCTGCGGTTTATCAATAGACAGGGACTTGAACGCTGCACGCAATATACTCATAAGAGCTACGGCTGGGCAAGCCGGAAGTAACGCCTGCAATTCCTTGCAGAAGGAGAGAGATGTTGCAGTAGCAACGTCTATGAAGCAGGAAGCACTCATCCTTTAGGGATGGGAGCATGTCACTAGCAGAACCTGCATCTGACGTTATACTTCTTACAGAGCTGCTCTGCTCTTTCCTTGAATTTTAAGTAGTAATCGCTTTTTGAAAAGAATATTTCCTTCCAAGCAGGCAGAAGCTCAGGGTAGGATCTCTCCAGTATCTTCTGCATGTTCTCCCACACGCCAGGCTTGAGGTTCAGCTTGTCAAACCAGATATAATCAACCTTCAGCTCAGAGGCAGTTTTCACAAGCTCCTCAAGGCTTTTATCAGTCAAGTAGGGCAAAACAGGGCCGACAAATATGTATGTATTTATCCCGTTTTCCTGCAGCAGCTTGAGGGCATCCAGCCTCTCTTTTATAGAAGAGGAGAAAGGCTCAAAATTCTTTCTCACAGACTCTTCAAGACTTATTATTGTAAACCCAACCTCTTTCTCATTGAATTTTTTCAGCAGGTCAATATCCCTTGTCACAAGGGAAGATTTTGTCTGAATGCACACGGGGAATTGCTTTTCAAGCAGTATCTCAAGAAGCTTTCTCGTAAGCCCATACTTCTTCTCAAGAGGCTGATAGGCATCTGTCAAGGATGATACAAAAACCTGACCTCTCTTCTTTGAAGCAATTTCCTTCCTTAGAATCTCAGGGGCGTTGACTTTCACATCAATAAATTCTCCCCATGGCTCGGAATGCCTGCTGAACCTCCTTGTTATAGGGTTTGCGTAGCAGTATGTGCAGCCATGCTGGCATCCCACATATGGGTTTATGCAGTAGACAGCAAGCTTGCTAGGGTTGAGCAGAGACTTGCATTTTACTTCGTTTATTGGCATATGTTCACCGGAAAGTCACCCCTCCGTAAGATTAGTATACCCTCCCCTCCATAATTTTAGCAATGCCAAATAATTTATGGGTTTCGCAACTTTTTGACGAGCAGAATCCGCAGAAGGAACTTGAAAAGAAGGGAACTCTATCATTCGGTGCTAGCAAAGAATTCAAGTATGATACGAGATGCGCCATATGCAAGGGCTCAAAATTCCTTTGCGGAAAGGAGAGCTGTCCAATTCTTGTAAAATTCTATGCGCAGAACAGGACAAGGCCTCTTATTGACAAGCTTACCCTGGAAGGTTCATCACCCCCAGATTTATTCATAGGAAGGATGGGCTACCCTTATGTTAACATAGGCCCCCTGATACCTCCAATAACCGGCGATACCTCAATGCTGGGAACTCCTGAGATGTGGCAGGGAAAGACCATAGAGGAAATTGTAGACTTCCGCTTCCAACTTGTGAGGGGGAAATACAGGGTGAATGTGAAAGATGTTAATGGGGGGAAGATTGTAGAGCGCACGAGGGAGCTTGCGCTGTCAAAAGCACCCACAGAAGTAGATGCAGAATTCAGGAAAAAACCAGTAGGGAGAATTTCTCTTGATGATGAGGTGCAGCCCTTCGGCCCTTCAGCCCCTCTGAAGAACATCGATATAACCTACTCAACAACCGACCACAGGATTGACAAGGCTTTCAGCGACACAGACCTGAGGGCTTGCGAGGCAGTAATCAGTCTATATGAAAATAACGTGCTCGTATCAAGGATACAGAAAGCCTTCTCCGCGGGTTTGTTCGGAATTGAGAAGAACAGGAGGTTCGTCCCCACAAGATGGTCCATAACTGCGGTTGACAGCATGCTCTCAAAGAATCTTCTGGAAGACGTGAAAACATCCCCGCTTATTAACGAATTCAGAGTATACGAGCACACAGCTCTTGACAACAGGTGGATTGTCCTCATGATTCCCTCCCGCTGGAGCTATGAGCTGATTGAGGCATGGTATCCAAAAACAATATGGAATCCTGACGGCAGGGAGATTGCAATATTCTCAGATGCTGAGGGATACGAGGGAAGGACAGATTATCCGGACATAGGTGGATGCTACTTCTCTGCGAGGCTTGCGGTTTCTGAACAGTTGAGTAAAGAGAGAAGGCAGGCTGCTGCGATAGTCATGCGAGAAGCCCACCCGGGCTATATAATGCCTGTGGGTGTGTGGAATGTCAGGGAGGCCGTAAGGACTGCAATGAACAAGCCGCATATGAATTTTGCAAGCCTTAAGGAGTCTTTTGCATACATCTTCTCAAAATTCGACATAAGCATGAATACATGGATAAAAACGAGCAAGCTTCTGCAGGATTTGATTTTCCAGAAAAGAATCAGGGATTACCTCTGAATTCAGAAAACACTAGAGCTTGTATCCCAGCTTCCTCAGGAACTCCTTCCTCTTCTTTACATCCTCTGAAGTTTCTACTCCCTTGCTCTTCAGCCCGTCTATTACTCCAAGAATTCCCCTGCCCTGCTCAGTTTCAGCAA
>JACCLF010000048.1 GCA_013425405.1 Microcaldota archaeon
AGAGGCAGAATCTTGTTGAATTGATAATGCAGAAGCTCTGCATAAAGCCAAGCAAGAAGGATTTGAAGAACTGGGAGGGACTTGTTGAAAAGATAAAGAACCCGAAGAAGGAAGTTACAATTGGGATAACCGGCAAGTACACGGCCCTGAAGGATGCATATGTGAGCATAAAGGAGGCTCTTGTCCATGCAGGAGCTCACAACGACTGTAGAGTGAATATAAAGTGGATTGAAACTACTGATATAGAGGATGGAAAACAGACGGTGGGTGTTCTGAAGGATTGCGACGGCATGATAGTGCCAGGCGGGTTTGGAGAGCGAGGCATGGAGGGGAAGATTCAGTGCATAAAGTATGCAAGGGAGAAGGGAATGCCTTTCCTTGGTCTATGCCTGGGGATGCAGCTTGCTGTCGTTGAGTTTGCAAGGAATGTGTGCGGTTTGGAAGGCGCGAATACCACTGAGAGCGACCCGAACACTAAGCATCCGGTTGTTGACTTGCTGCCTGAGCAGAAGAGGATAGTCTACAAGGGGGCAACCATGCGTTTGGGAGGGCATGATGTTCAAATTAAAGAAGGGACCCTTGCCTACAAGCTATACGGAAGCACAAAGACAAGGGAGCGCTTCAGGCACAGGTGGGAGATAAACGAGAATTATTTCAAAGTTCTTGAGGAGAAAGGATTGGTTTTCTCAGGCAAGGCAATTGGTGAGGAGGTAATGCAGATTGCAGAGCTGCCTAGGCATAAATTCTTCCTGGGAACGCAGTTCCACCCAGAGTTCACATCAAGGTTAGAAAGACCGAACCCGCTATTCAATGGATTTTTGAAAGCATGTATAAAATAGACGTCAAACTACGCTCGCTTTGGCTTCTTTGTTTTTGGTTTTTCTCGTGGTTTTACTCCCTCTCTTATGCGGGCTATGACCGCCCCTATCAATACGGGAATTAGTCCAAAAATCATAAGTGGAGGAGACGGAACATGATAATACAAAATATTATTTTTACACACATTTAGACCAAATCCATCACAATCAATGGTTGTGGGTGCTAATTCTGCGATGACGAAGAAAAAAACAGCAAAGATTCCAGCGATAGTTGCATCCCTAACTCTGAGGTTATAGCTCTTTATTGCAGAGTAGCCAATAATAATAAAGATGAGTACGATAGACCCTAAAACCCAGAGGTCATAGAACGGAGGGGTTAACATAGGATATGGATTGAGATATTTCCACCAGATTAAAGAGGCTATAATCTCTATAAGAAACCAAATAGCCACTGGGATAAAGGATACTTTCAGTATTTTCTTCCACTCAACCACCACAACTACTACTTCTCCTTCTTCTTTATAACGCAAATTTCCCCCAAATCCACCCTTCCATCCTCATTCTTCTTCATGAAAGGCTTAATTTCCTTCAGCTTCTCCTCCTCAACCTTCCTCTTCAGGTCAAGCAGCTTCTTCTCCTTCCTTGACTTGTGCTCGGCGCTTTGCTTCTCGTGAACCTTCGCCCTCAGCTCATTCATCCTGGTTTCAAACTCCTTGACCTGCTGCTCCGCCCTCTTTATATCCTCACTTATAAAAACAAGCCTTCTTTCCATCCTTTCAACTTCTATAGCGCCACTGAGCTTCTTCTCCCACCCCCTAACTTCCTTTACAAGCTCCCTCTCCTGCTTCAAAGTTCTGGCTTCTGTTGAAATTATGAACTCCAATCTATGGATATTTTTTCGTATCTCTCTCGCCGGTGGAAGTGGGTTCTCTTTTTTTCTTTTCTCCAGCATTTCGCTCAGAGCCTTTGCCTCATACACCTTGTATCTATACCTCCTGTCAGCTTCCTTCAGCCTCTCAAGTAAGCCCGCTTTCTCCTTCTCAAGCGCTTCTGCATCCCCTGCAGGTTTCTGCTCCTCCACGTGAACTCCTCTCAAGCGAAAGCTTTATATTAAGGTCCTAATATAATAAATTACTTCGTTTTTTGCGTCTTCTCTAATACTGCCGAAAGGCAGCAAAACTGGTCGCCTTGCCAGCGCATAACGCGCTGGCCTCTTTTTAACATCATAAGCGAGAAACCCCACACTCTTCAGAGTTGGGATGAAAGCGAATGTATAACCGAATACATTTACACATAAATTCACAACCCAGATTTATAAGCTTTCACTGGAAAGTTACCCCTCCCAGAGGTTTATAAAGAGAGAAATCGACGTAAATAACACCTATGAGAGCCTATAAATTCAGGATATATCCCTCGAAGAAGCAGGAGGAACTTCTGAATAAACATCTGTGGCTAGCAAAGAAACTCTGGAATGAGTTGCTTGAACACTGCAAACAGACCTATGAAGACTTTGGCTACTTCCCAACAAAAAACACATCGCAACTGGTGGTAAAAAATTATGGCCTCTATTCTCAAACCCAGCAGGAGATTGCTCACAGAGTTTATAATGCAGTAATGAGGGTTTTCAAGCTGAGGAAGAAAGGAGTAAAATGCGGTTTTCCACGTTTCAAATCTTTTGACAGGATGAAAAGTCTGCATTACCCGCAGTTTGGCTTCTCCCTTGAAGAGAAACTCAAAGTAACTCCTTTTGGTGAGATTGCGATAAAGAAGCATAGGAATATAAAAGGAAAAATTAAGACACTGACTCTGAAAAGAGAAGCATCTGGGAAATGGTTTGCTGTTTTTTGCGTTGAAACACCAAAAGAGTTTCCAAAAGAAAACAAGGGAGGGACAGTTGGAATTGACTTGGGACTGAAGACATTTGCGACCTTATCAAATGGAATGATGATAAACAACCCAAGGCATTTCAAGAAATACGAAGACAGACTTGCCTTCATCCAGAGAGAGCTTTCAAAAAAGAAGAAAGGCAGCGCCAGCAGGAAGAGGGCAAAGATAAGAGTAGCAAAACTGCATGAGAAGGTGGCCAACACAAGAGCAGACTTCCTTCACAAGATTTCAACTGAATTGGTGAATGATTATTCCTTCATTGCATCAGAAAAGCTTGCCTCACAGGAAATGGCAGAACAGCATTACGGCAAGTCCATCAACGATGCGGGATGGAGCATGTTTACAAGCTTCCTTGCATACAAGGCGGAAGGGGCTGGATGCAGAGTGGTGTTTGTAGACCCAAAGAATACTTCAAAGATGTGCAGCAGGTGCGGAAACATCAGAGATGACCTGACGCTCGGGGATAGGATATATACCTGTCCTGAATGTGGGTTATCAATAGACCGAGACATGAACGCTGCATGTGTTATACTCATAAGAGCTACCGGGGGGCACCCGGGAAGTAACGCTTCTGGAAATGCAACAATAGTTGCGTCTGTGAAGGAAGAAGCCCACACCTGTTTATAGGTGGGAGCATGTCACCAAACTCTCAGTTACCAAGCCTTCACCAGTCTCAAGCAATACTCATGAATATGATTTCAGCCAAAGAGATTTCTCTCATTATTTATATTTATTCCTATATTTATAATACTGTTCTTATGATTGAAATAAAAGCAGATGAAATGGAAGGCGGCGGACAGATTCTTCGCTCCTCCCTCTCCCTCTCCTCGGTGCTGCATGCTCCCGTAAAGCTCTTCAACATACGCGCCAAGAGGGCAAAGCCAGGGATGCAGGCCCAGCATCTAACGGGCGTCCAGGCTGCCTCAATGATGGCAGACGCCCAGACGCAGGGGTTTGCAAAAGGGTCAACAGAGCTCGCCTACTCGCCGTCATCAATACACGGAGGGGATTTCAGGTTCAATGTGGGAACAGCCGGCTCCTCAATGCTTGTGCTTCAGACAATACTGCCTCTGGCTGCATTCGCGCCTTCTGATGTCAGCATCAAGATAATCGGAGGAACACATGTCGCCTGGTCACCTAACTTCAATTATGTAAAGGAAGTATTCTTTCCATTACTTAAGAAGACAGGCTTCTCTCCATCCTCCTTTGGGCTTGAGAGGGCAGGCTGGTATCCCAAGGGAGGGGGGTCAGTAACATTCTCATCAAAGCCGGTGGATTACTTGCAATCCATCAACCTAGAATCGCCCGGCAAGCTTCTGAAAATATGCGGAGTCTCCTGCTGCTCCAACCTTCCGGATATTGTTGCTGAAAGGCAGGCAGAATCCGCCAAGCAGATTCTCGGGGAGAACGGCTATGGGGATGTTGAGATAGAGAAGCAGGTTCTTCCATCCCCTTCAAAAGGCTCTGCTCTTACGCTGTATGCAGTGTGCGAGAACAGCATACTTAGCGCCTCTTCCCTTGGCGCTCTGGGTAAAAAATCCGAGAAGGTTGGTGAGGAAGCCGCAAAAGGGCTTCTCGCAGAAATGACAAGCTGCGCTGCGCTGGACAGGCACACGGGAGACCAGCTTTTAATTTACATGGCACTGGCAAAGGGTGAGTCCTCAGTTACAGTGGGCGAGTTAACCCCGCACATAAAGACGAACATATGGGTGCTTGAGCAGTTCGTGGATGCCCGCTTCAGAGTTGAGGAACTCGGAAATCATGCAAGAATTGCCGTGAAGGGAATAGGGCTGGAGAGAAGCCAGCTGCGCTCAGCTGAGCAGGCTCAGAGGATATAAATAAGCAAGCGGGTCCCCGAAAAGCAGGGCAGCCGCAAGTGCCAGAAGCACGTATGGCATGAAGACAGGCATCTCCTTGTACACAGGAAATTTCTTGCCCTTCCCAAGCGTTTTCAGCTTCTCTATCTCCCCGAGGGTGAGCAGCCTGTCGAGCTTGTGCTCGCTCACAAGCTTCGGGTCCATCTTCTCAATCGCCAGCACGTCCTCCTCATCTATCTCGTTGACTCCTACCATCCTTATCATGTATTTTTCGCTTATGTGGTCCTTCAGCGCGAAGAGGCTCGTGGCGCATACAATAACTGCGGCAAAGATTGCAAGCTGCGTTTGAGGCAGCTCCACCATGCCATTCATATAATAGAGGAATGCCGCATAGAAAACCAGTGTAAAAGCTGCAAGCGCAACCTGCGCTGCATCAATCCTAACCTTCTCACCTCTTAAAAAATCGAGGATAATCAACGGTATGTAATTGAGGAATATGCCGAAGATGGCAAGCACTCCCGAGAGAACAAATACCGAGACGACAAAGGGAAGGTCCAGCTGCGATTTTGCCTGCAGGAGCATTGACTGCGGCGCTTCAGGGAGCAACAGGGCTATGGAGATAAACACAAGCACATCTGCACCGCCTATCTGCCCTGTCCTATAAAGAATATACCCAAATACGAATATGACAAGAGCCACAACGCCGCTGCTTACTATCACATTTGCGTTGAGGCTTGCAAGGGTGAAAAGCGCTCCAATTGCCACAAGCGAGTATGTGACCCACGAGGGGACATTCCTCCTGTTGAAAAGGTCGTAGTATGTCGCCGCAGCGCATCCCACGAAGCATATTGCAAATCTCAGCAGTGCGAACTCCATCAGCTCACCCCACGACCGTTATCCTGCTCTTGTGTCTCTTCAGTCCTTTCAGAAGGTTCTCAGTTATCTGCGCCTCGGCCTGCCTCCTCTTCCTTGCTGCCACAAGGTAGCGCACAGCAACTCTAACTGCCCCTCCCTCCATTGAGACGTAGGCCAGCGGCTCCTCCTTGATATCCTTTATCTTGAGCTTGTATTTTCTAAGGCTGAGAAACTTGGCAGCATCCCTCATCTTCTCACCCACAATTTTCTTCACAGCATCCTCTGCAAGCTTCTTGGCAAGCTCATAGTCGCTTCCGTAAGTCACCTTAAAAGATACTTCATCCCAGATGAACGGGCTTTCGGCGGTGTAGTTCACAACACTCTTGTTAAGCACCATGCTGTTGGGCACGCTCGCAAACCCGCCAGTTTCCTGCCAGCTCACCCTGTCCAGCTCGTTTATTCTCGTGAAGAAGAGGGTTATATCGGATATATCCCCAAGCACGCCCCACATACTGTCCCCTATGAAAACCCTGTCACCTGTTTTGTACAGCCTTGAGGCAACTATGGACACCCAGCCTATAAGGTTCAATAGTGCCGGCTGCACAGCTATTGCAACTCCAGCGCCCACAAGCCCTGAGAAAAGCGTCAGGGAGGAAATATCTCCAAGATATATGAAGCCCAGCAGAATCAGGACCAGCCCTGCTGCGAGATACTTCTGAACCCCGGTGATATACCTCCTCTCATCCTCGGAAAGCTTCAAGTGCCTTGTCATCCATGTTTCGGTGAACTTCAGCGAGCCGAATACAATCAACACAACGAGCACAGTCCTTAGAATCTTGTCAATCACTATCATAATCTCTTGCGCCATCTGGAGCCTAGCCTCAATGATGGGAAGAGCGTACACCATGACGAGTATTACTGCCAGGTAGACCAGGAAAGTTGGCGTATTCATCCTCACACCTTTACAACTGCATCAAGCTCAACCAATGCTTCCTTTGGAAGTGAAGCAACACCCACCGTTGTTCTTGCCGGGGGGTTTTTTACGAAGTATTCAGAATAAACCTTGTTCATAAGATTGAAATCCGCAATATCTTTTAGATACACAGTAACCTTAACGATGTTCTCAGTACTCCCGCCCGCTTCCTCAACCACCGCTATAAGATTTTCAATTGCTTTTCTCGTCTGCTTCTCAATATCACCTGCTATTCTCCCCTCCTCATCAATACCCAGCTGTCCCGATACGAATATGAAACCCCCTTTCCTAACATATGGCGAATACGGCCCTATTGCGTTCATGCTACATCCCCAGGTTGCCCCCGCCGCCTTTCATGAACCTCTCAACCTGCCTTCTCAACCCCCTGTTCTTCTTGAAGGCATTCATGAACTTCTTCATTTTCTCAAACTGGCTTATAAGCTCCTTTATATCTTCAACCTTCGTGCCAGAGCCTTTCGCTATCCTCTCTATTCTGCTCTTGCTCTTCCTCACAAGCTCAACATCCTTCCTCTCCTGTTTTGTCATTGAGCTTATTATAACTTCGTATTTCTTGAGTTTTTCCTCGCTCTGCTCCATCAGCTCCTTTGGCAGATCAACCATGCCCATCATCTGGAAGACGCTCTTGAGAGGACCCATCTTCTTTGTTGCTTTGAGCTGCTCGTAAAAGCTCTCTATTGTCAGCTCCTCTCCAAGAAGCTTCTCTGCGTCAACTTCCTCAATGCCTGCCTGCTTTACCTTCTCAAGCAAGGCCTCCAAATCCGGGAAGCCCAGCAGCCTTCCGACAAACTTCTTGGCGTCAAAAACTTCAAAATCGTCAAGCTTCTCCCCGGTGCCTATGAAGGCAACTTTTGCTCCAGATGCCGCAACAGAGCTTAGCGCTCCTCCCCCCTTCCCGCTCCCATCCATCTTTGTGACAAGCACTCCAGTGATGCCGACAGCCTTGTTGAACTCCTCCGCCTGCTTCCTTGCAATCTGCCCTATGTCTGCGCTGACCACGATGAATTTCTCATCAGGCTTGAGAGCTTCATTTATATCAACCAGCTCTTTCTGCAGCTCACCGTCAAAAGCATCTCTCCCTGAGGAATCCACAATTACAACATCCTTGTCCTTGAACTGCTCCAGCCCTGCCTTCACTATGTTCTTCGCATCCCTCTCCCCTTTCATTCCAAAGAATGGAACGCCTATTTTGGCTGCAAGCTGCTCCACCTGCTCATATGCAGCAGGCCTGTAGGTGTCGCAACAGATGAGCCCTATGCTCAAACCCCTGTCCCTGTAGAACTTGGCAAGCTTCGCGGTGCTCGTTGTTTTCCCGCTCCCAAACAAACCGAGGAGAAGAATTTTCTGCTTTCCAAGCCTTGGCTCGTGCTTCTCACCCATCAATGCAACAAGCTCGTCATAGACAACCTTCACAACATGCTCCCTTGCCCCAACACCACCTGCAGGCTTCTCCTTCAAAGCTCTCTCTTGAATCCTCTTGGAAAGCTCGAAAACAAGCTTCACATTAACATCATTGCTTATCAGCACTCTCTGCAGTTCCTTCACTAGCTCTGCTACGGCCTTCTCGTCAACTATGGCTGCGCCGGTTATCTTTGCCAGTGCCTTCCTTAAGCCTGCTCCCAGATCCATAAACAACTCACGCTCGTAGACTATACTTTTGACGTAGCTTATTTAATTCGTTACTGGATTGCATTGGAGCTGAGACTCAAGCCTTGGCACCAGGCTTCTCTTCAATGTAACTTTCCCGCATCGTCAGCGCACCATACTCTGTGAATACCCTCAGGATGCGGTCCAGCTTACCGCGGGCCAGAGACGGATTTAGATTTTTGAAATGCTTGTTGAAAACCTCTTGTATATCATCCTTGCGAACCTCTCCCTTACTCTTTATCTCTTCTCCAACCTCCTCAAGGAACTTCCCCTCATCTGCAGCGCGTGTTGAAGCAAGATCATAGAAATCCTCATTGCCGAAGGAATACATGCGCATACTCCTGCCCTCACCTACTGGAGTTATCAAAAGCTTGCCATCCTCATTGATTCTGAATGTCGTGACATTCCCGGCTTTGAAACCCACTTTTTGCGCTATGTTTTTAGGAATCGCTGAGCTAAGCTGCTCTCCGTAGTCGCGGACTCTTTGCATAATTTTGCTTATACCTGGGTAATCTTCCGCCATTTTCAGCGACATCTTCTCTCCATCGGCAAACCACTCCCCACGCATTCCTGGCTTGAGATGCAAACTCTTGGACATCGAATTCGGTATCACAATTATATGTGAACTGCCACCTGCTTGAATTATCTTCGTTTGGTCTATAAATGACATATCCTCCGCTCCCAGCTCAGCCTTCCCACCATGGACCTCTAGGATGAGCTTGTCCGTTTCACCAGTCCAGGTGCAGCACATACCTCTGACAAGCCCGGCGGAGTTGACTATTTTTGTGGGAATTCCCACACTGTACTCATTATTAATGTTGGAATATCGGAGTTTCACAGTATTTGGCGATGCGCTTTCTGTTGGCTTTAAGGAAAGCTTGCTCTCGCCTTCAACCGACCACTGCATAACCATGCCTTTTGTAAGTTTCTTCAATCTAACCAGCTCTTTAGGGACTGTTACGTCTAATCCATTCACAAAGCCGAGTTTCACTGTGCGATGGAAGCTCTCGAGAGGAGTGAGCAGAAGAGAGTTGCCCTCTACAGTCCACTCGCACTGCATGTCCTGCTTCAGCTTCATCGATATCATCAACTCCGTTGGAATTGTGACTCCGAATGATGTGCCCAGCTTCAAAACCATAGCTCTGTAGTGCACTCCCTCAAGCGGAGTGAATACAGCGGATTTTCCCTCAGCAGTCCAAGCTGCCTGTTTGCCGCCCTTCAGCCCCATTGTATCTACAACTTCCTTAGGAAAATTAATAGAAAAGTTGTCAGGATAAGTCTCTTGAATTTTTACCATCTGAGTGAAGACGCGCGGAGCTGGCTTTTTCAGACTCTCTGTTTCGGCATTCCTCCCCTCTCTTAAGAAGTGCGGGAAGAAAACCTCCTTGGGCGATTCAGAGAGATTCTGCAGCTGGGTTATGCTTCTTACGAATTCCGGGAGATTCTGCCTGTGCCTTTCTGCCAGCTTCTTATAAATCTCACTTTTGAATGCTACCTCCCAGCCGTGCATCCTGTATGAAGGGTCAAACCTAGTGGTCCAGACCTTTTCATTAATAACCTCGCTGACCTTCACTTCCTTCAGTCTTTTTTCTTGTGAAATAACCTCTATGCGGAGCTTGCTCTTCGCACTCTCATTTCCCCCGTCATTCCAGAAGGTGTGCTGCTCCTCCCCCGCATCAATTTTTTTCACTAGGCGCACCGTTTCTTCTCCAAAAACAGTGTTGACCTTTTTCTGCATGCTTAGATTACTCATTTTATATATTTAAGCGAGTGGGAAAGCTCTCCCTAGACATCAATATTTTAAATACAAGCAACAGAAATATACTCCTCAACGGGCCCGTAGCTCAGTTGGTCAGAGCGGCAGTCTTATACGACGCGCTCTTGCACAAGTCTAGGAAAGCTGTAGGTCGAGAGTTCAAATCTCTCCGGGCCCATATAATGGTTTTTAGATGAGAAGGGGAAACAAGCCTAATTTTCTTTTGCAGGTTGTGAGGGAAAGGATAAGCATACTTTTCCAGCTCGCAGAAGAGGAGCTGAAGAGCCATCCTGAGAGGGCTAGGAGGTATGTATCGCTTGCAAGGAAGCTCGGGATGAAATACAATGTGAGGTTCTCCCCAAAGCTGAAGAGGAGGTTCTGCAAGAGATGCGGAACTCTATGGATTCCCGGCTACAACCTGAAGGTGAGAGTGAACTCAAGGAAGGGATGTATGGAGTACAGGTGCGAGTGCGGAGCTGTCAGGAATTTTCCGTTGCATCCGAAAGCATTGAGAGAGTAAACTGAGATAGGCAACTATATCCTCTAATGACTTGAGTTCACTGGAAAGTTACCCCCTCCAAAGGTTTATAAAGCAAAACTTATGAGTATGAACTACGGCTGGGCAAGTCGAAAGTAACGCCTGCAATTCCGTAATGGAGAGAGATGGTGCAGAAGCGCCGTCAATGAAGCAGGAACTACACGCCATGAAACAGGGGCTGAAAAAACACGTAAATCGTGTAGGATGTACTATATATTTTAACTGACAAACACACTTTGAGGCGAAACCGATGAAAAGTGTCTATAATATACCTGCGGACAGAGTCATAAAGAACCTGACTGAAGAAGAACCTCATAATGAACTTACGAATTGTGGAAGAAAAATTGCTATCTAGAATTTAGAAAAGGTTTTAGGGAAAGGATGGTGTACCCACAGGGGAAAAGGAAATGTAGATACAAAATACCCCGCAAACTGGGGCGCTAGATTAATATAGTTTGACTGCCTAATTCTATACCTTCTGAGGTGAAACATAATGAAAAGTGTTTACGATGTGCCGGTAGACAGGCTCATAAAGAAAGCTACAGAGAAGCTCAAGGATATTCCAGAGGTGAAGGCGCCCGGCTGGATGGAATTTGCCAAGTCCGGTGCGCACCGAGAGAGGCCCCCTGAGCAGGAGGACTTCTGGTATATTCGCTGCGCTTCAATACTGAGGAAGCTATATCTAGATTCGCCCATAGGGGTGAGCAGGATGAGAAGGGAATACGGAGGAAGGAAGCACAGAGGGGTGAAGCCTGAGAGGTTCAAGAAGGGAAGCGGCTCTGTGGCAAGAGAAGCTTTGCAGCAGCTTGAGAAGGCCGGCTTCGTGGGGCACACAAAGAAGGGAAGGCACATCACAGGTAAGGGAAAGGCATTTCTTGATTCCGCTGCGTTGGATGCATCAAAGGTGGGTTAATTGGGGGAAGATGAGCTCGAAGGCATGAGGGATAAAGAGCTGAAGGAGAGGCTCTTGAAATACCAGCAGGTTAGGGAGCTTGAGATGCAGAAGAAGTTTGCATTGAAATATATTGTTGACGCACAAGCGTACGAGAGGCTGATGAATGTGAAAATAGCAAACCCCGCCCTGTACGACCAAATCGTCACAATGCTTATATACCTTTACCAAAACAAGCAGGTGAAGGGCAAGGTGACAGATGCACAGCTGAAGGCGATTCTTGCAAAGATAACGGCAAGGAAGGAACCTGAGATAACATTCAGGAAGAAGTGATACTATGGGAAGTATGAAATCAAGCAAAAAGAAAACTGCCCTAGGGGCAGCCCTGAGAAGGAATAAGAGAGTACCCGTATTCGTCATTGCAAAGACGAACAGGAGGATAAGGACAAACCCCCATGCCCGGAACTGGAGGAGAAGGAAGCTTAAGCTTCATATCAAATAGGTGAGCTAATGGTTGAAGAGCTAGAAAGAATATACACTGTGCCGCTCATTGGGGCATACAAGACGGTGAGGGGCAAGAGAACCTCGAGAGCAGTCAAGATACTCAAATCCTTCCTCGCGAGGCACATGAAAACGCAGGAGGAGAGGGTGAAGGTCAGCGCCGAGGTGAACTCGTTCCTCTGGCAGAGAGGGATGCAGAGGCCTCCCAGAAGGGTCAAGGTGAAGGTTAAGAGGGATGCAAAAGGGGAGGTTTCAGTAAGCCTTGTGGAGGAGCCCAAGGCAGAGAAACCAGCTGAGAAACCTGCCGAGAAGCCGAAGCAGGAGGAGAAGAAGGGGTAAGTTGATGCATTTTGCGAAGGCAGCCATGGAGGGAAACCCTTTCCTCGGAATCTTTGCAAAAACCAACGACTCCATAACCCTGCTTCCAAAGAACTCTTCAGAGAAATTCAAAAAAATCTGCTCGGAAGTGCTGAATACACGGGTTGTCACGGCAAGCGTTTCCAATTCAAACCTCATAGGACTATTCTCCGCGATGAATTCAAATGGGATTGTGCTTCCGGCTTTGGTCTACGAATCCGAGCTGAAGGAGCTCAAAGAGGCAGGGCTCAATGCAGCGGTTGTTGGCGACAAGAGTTCAGCATTTGGAAATAACATACTGGCGAATGACTCGGCATGCCTCGTCAACCCTGCCATGGGCCGCAAGAGCTTAAAAAGCATTGCTGACTGCCTTGGCGTGGAGGTTGTGAAGGGGACAGTTGGAGGGTACAAGACAGTGGGAGTATCTGCCGTTGTTACAAACAGAGGGATGCTGGCAAAGACGAGCGTGACTGATGAGGAGCTGGTCTCGTTGGAGAGCATTTTCAAGGTGAAGGGTGCCGTGGGCACTGCAAACATGGGCATGCCTTTCGTGGGGCTGTGCATGCTTGCAAATAAGCATGGTTTTGTTGCAGGAGAATTAACAAGTGGGTATGAGCTGAACAGAATTGATGAAGCATTCGGCTTCATATGAAGGTGATTGAGTTACAATTGTGACATTTGACGAGTTCAGGGCTCTGGATTTCAGGGTGGGGCAGGTTGAGAGCGCCGAGAAGGTTTTAAATACCGAGAGGCTTGTAAAGATGATTATAAATATAGGAGAGGAGAAAAGACAAGTGATAGCAGGCATAGGCAGCAGCTATACCCCGGAGCAGCTTGTTGGGAGAAAACTTGTGATTCTGGTAAACCTGGAGCACAAGAAATTCAAGGGTCTCGAATCCGAGGCAATGATACTTGCCGCAGACTGGGAGGGCGGCGTGGCAGTCATTTTTGTTGGCGATGATGTTCCGGTTGGAACAAGAGTGGTGTAACTATGAAATACTCAATAGATGGTGAGATGCTCCTGAAGGGGCAGAAGAGGAAGTTTCACAAGGAAGTGGAGGCAGAGAACCAGAAGAGAGCCCTTGAGGCAGTATACATGGCGCTTGGGAGCAACCATAGGATGAGCAGGAAGAATATAACCATAGCATCAGTGCAGGAGGTGAAATGATGGCAGGCAAGGACGAAATGGCAAAGATTGCCTATGAGATGCAGCTCTACAGGGAGGAAGCTCAGGTGATTCAGCAGCAGCTTGCAAACCTGCAGATAAACTACTCCTCAACAGAAGCCGCAGTGCAGACTCTTGAGAACCTCCGCAAGCTAAACAAGGATGACGGCATGCTGCTCCCAATAGGCTCCGGCGCATACATAAAGTCAAAGGTTGACAACAATGATGTCGCGCTTATAGATATTGGGGCCGGCGTCATCGTGGAGAAGTCTGTCCCGGAGGCAGTGACATTCCTGAAATCAAAAATGGGTGAAATGGACTCAGTAAAGGACAAGCTCCAGAAGAATTTCATGGACATCTCCAACAGGATGAAATCGCTGGAGGAGTCTGCAAACAAACTCATGGAGAAGCTGAGAGCAGAAAAGGAGATTAAATCCTACAAGGATGAGGATGTAGAGCATCAGGAGTATAGGTAAAGATAAAAGTAAGGCGCATAGGAATGTTCAACCTTCTAAAGAGCAAACTCTCTTCTTTTGTTAACTCTCTTTCCAAGAAGGTTGAGGAGAAGCCCGAGGAGCCTGCTCCAAAGCAGGCTGAGGAGAAGCCCAAGTCTGCAGTTGCAGAGAAGAAGCCGGAGAAACCTGCCGAGAAGCCCAGGGAGGAGAAGAAACTGAAGCTCAGCCTCGAAACCCGTGTGAAAAGCATACTCTCCTCGGAAGTTGAGATACGGGAAAAAGACGTCTCAAACCTGCTTGAAGACCTTGAGCTTTCGCTGCTGGAGGCTGACGTTGCGTATGATGCTGCTAAGAGCATAACATCCAATATGAGGAGCAAGCTTGTGGGAATGCATGTCAACAAAAATGAGGTTGGCCGGACTGCCAATGATGTCGTGAAGGCAACACTTCTTGGGGTCATGGAGAAGGAGAAACCCGATGTTGTTGAGCTCGCACGGAAGAAGACTTCCAATGGCGAGGCATTTGTCATACTTTTCCTGGGGCCCAACGGCTCTGGCAAGACTACCACCATCGCAAAGATGGCAAACCTATTCAAAAAGAACAATCTTTCCTGTGTGATTGCAGCTGCGGATACATGGAGGGCAGCCTCCCAGGAGCAGGCGGAGGTGTGGGCAGGCAGGCTTGGAGTGAAAGTTGTTGGAGGTCAGTACGGATCGGATCCGACTTCCATAGCATGGAATGCGCTCGCGCATGCAAAAGCAAAAGGAATAAACGTTGTGCTCATAGACACTGCAGGAAGGCAGGAGACCAGTAAAAACTTGATGAAGGAGCTTGAGAAAATGAACAGGGTAGTTAAGCCGGATTTAAAGATATACATTGGAGAGGCCCTTACTGGCAACGCCATTGTAGAGCAGGTGAAGGAATTTGACAAGCTCATAGGTGTGGATGGAGTCATACTCACAAAGGCGGATGTGGATGAGAAAGGAGGAGCTTCTCTCTCTGTCTTCCACTCAACTGGCAAGCCAATCCTATACCTGGGAGTGGGGCAGGAGCTCGATGATTTGCAGGAGTTCTCATCAGAATTCGTTGTTGAGAATCTCCTAGCTTGACTTGTTAAGCTTCCTCCAAAGTACAACTTTTGACATGAGTTCTACTGGCTCCACTATGAATGGTATTGTGACGAATGTCAGTGGAATCAGACATATGGTGCACATCAGCATTAAATTCAAAACACCCACGCCCATCCTGATAAGGAACCACAGTATCGAAAAGACAAATACATCCCAGAGATTACTCATTACGAGGCGGATTGATCTAGACATTGCACCAAAAATTCCACGGCCTCCCAGAACAATCTCAACCTCAAGGAAGGTGAGAAGGAACATCACTATGCTCCAAACAATTACACTAATGACCCCTACAATTAAAATCAGCAGAATCCCCCCGCCAAGCAGCAAAGCAGGGTTGATATTACCCTTTAGAGCAATAAGCGCAGGGATGCTGCCCAGTGCAACTAGTACTAAAGGTGTAAAAATAATCAGGGATACCAGCCCCCTGACGACCATAACCTTAATTACATTGAACAACTGGGGAAAGAAGTGCTTAGTCCAGTCCGAAACTGTTTTTTTGCCTATTATTTCATCCATGGGTTTAATAACAGCAATTGTTATCACATTGTTAAGCAAACCCCCAAGCAACCCAAGAACCACCTGGAGGATTAGTGGGCTTATGCAGAATAAGAGCACTAGCACAGCGTTATTGGCGGCTTGGCATATAGTATCCACAACAAATCGGGATAGGATGTTGACGACGCCCAGGATTAATGCAAAGAGGAAAAGCACAATGAATGCAGTTATAACCTTCCTCCAGTTCTCTTTATACAATTCATACGAATCCTGTATTACGCCTATGGCATCAACCATTCTACCACCTCATTTCTCTGCAAGTGAGTATTTGAATGCGTTATTTATAAAATATGATTATTGCCAGCCGTACTTCCTAATGAACCATCCTTTTAGCACCTGCACGTGCACCAGGTAAACCGCAATTATTATGACAATCAGCAGAAGATACTGAACTGGAGGATGCGCGAAACCCAGCATGCTTGCAACTGGAGAGAGTGTAAGTAACAATGCAGTAAGCACTATGCCCGCAGTTGTGAGTGCGAGCCACTTGCTGGGGCTGCTCTGAAGGAATGGTACTTTCGATGTGCGAATGATATAAATTACAAAAGTCTGCGTGCCCAGCGATTCAAGGAACCAGAAAGTCTGGAAGAGGGCAATTGATCCATTGAGGTAGTAATAGAAATACAAACCGATGGCGTAGGTCATTAAGTCATACAATGAGCTTATAGGCCCGAAGGCTATGATGAAATTCTTAATATAATCAATCCTCCAGGGGGTAGGTTTGAGCAGGTATTCTGCATCAAGGTTATCTGTGGGTATTGTCAGTTGCGACATGTCATAGAGGAAGTTGTTCACAAGTATCTGCAGAGATGTCATGGGCAGGAACGGCAGAAAAACGCTCCCCACACTGACGCTTATCATATTCCCGACATTGGAGCTTGCACCCATTTTTATGTACTTGAGCACATTTCCATATACCTTTCTTCCCTCCATGACTCCGTCTTCCAGAACAAGAAGGCTTTTCTCAAGGAGTATTATGTCAGCTGTTTCCTTCGCAATATCCGCTGCATTGTCAACAGAAATTCCAACATCAGCAGTCTTTATAGAAGGAGCATCATTTATTCCATCGCCTAGGAAACCCACAGTATGCCCTGCTTTTTTCAGTATTCGTATAACCCTCTCCTTCTGAATGGGGTTCAGCCTGGCGAAAACCGATGTTTTGTTCACAACCGCAAGCAGCTCCTCATCGCTTAGATTGTCAATCTTGTCACCAGTCACAATGCTGCTGACATCAATTCCCACATCCCCGCATATTTTCTTTGAGACCAGCTCGTTGTCCCCTGTCAAAATCTTGAGCTGTATACCCAATTTCCTGAGTGAATCAAGAATCTTTTTTGCATCGGGCTTTGGCGGGTCTAGAAATATTATAAATCCTTTCAGAACAAGCTCGCTCTCATCATCCTTCGAATAGGACTTTTTCCTATGCTTGAATTTCCTGTATGCCAGCGCGAGAACCCTAAAGCCCTGTCTCGCGTACTTGTCAGATTCACCCATAAGATGTTCGGAGATTTTTCCACCAATTTCATAAACATCTCCGTCAAGCTCATACCTGTTGCAGCGTCTCAGCACCTCTTCTGGGGCACCCTTTGTTATGAGGATATGGCCCCCGTCATCCTCCATAACCACGGACATGAGCCTTCTGGTGAAATCGAAAGGTATCTCGTCGACTTTTTTTCTCTTGCGGACTAGAATCTCCTCATGCTTTATTATCGCCTTGTCAAGCAGGTTCTTAAGCCCTGTCTGGAAGTAGCTGTTCATGTATGCATATTCAAGCACCTCCTCGCTCTCCCTTCCCTGCAAATCGAAATGCCTTTCCAGCACGACCTCGCCAAGAGTTATTGTCCCTGTTTTGTCGCTGCAAAGGACATCCATCGCACCGAGGTTCTGAATTGCACTCAGCCGCTTGACGATGACCTTCTTCTTTGACATCTTCATTGCCCCGCTGGAAAGGTTCACTGTGATGAGCATTGGGAGCATCTCAGGTGTAATCCCAACGGTAACCGCAAGAGCGAACAACAATGCTCCCATGGCATCCCCTTTCAGTAGTGTGTTCAGAACGAATACGGGAACAGTCAGGATAACTATAAACCAAATCATAAGGCGCACGAAGCTGTTCACCCCAATATCAAAGCTCGTCACAGTGTCCCTGCCAGAAATCATTGTTGCGAGCTCCCCGAACTGGGTCGATGGCCCTGTCTTTACAACCAGCCCAACTCCAGTGCCGCTCATAACGTTTGAGCCCATAAAAGCGATGTTTGTCAGCTCAGTTATGGAACTCCCCTTCACAATGATTGACTCTCCTGTTTTCTCAACAGGGAAAGACTCCCCAGTCAGTGTTGCCTGGTTTATGAAAAGATCCTTGGCGTCAATAATCCTCAAGTCCGCAGGAATTATATTTCCTGCTGAGAGCAGAACAATATCACCTGGCACAAGCTGGCGCGTGTTCAATTCATGGTGTCTACCCTCCCTCACAGCAGTTGCATTTACAGAAACCATCTCTATGAGTTTCTGTGCCTCCCTCTTTGCTTTGTACTCCTGGTAGAAGGAGAGCGATACGCTGATAATTGTCATGAAGTACACCAGAACAGCGCTTACCAGCTGGTTCGTGAGAAGCGAGACGGTTGCAACTATGAGAAGAACTATGATGAGCGGATTTTTGAATCTCTCAAGTATCTGCAGTGGTAGGGGCACTTCCTTTGTTCTGGCCGGCTCGTTAAACCCATACTCCCCAAGTCTCCTCTTCGCCTCTCTCCCCGAGAGGCCTTTCGTTGAGGTTTTAAACTTCTTAAGAAGAGCATTTTTGGAAAGCTCAGCAAGCCCGGGTTCAAACTTCTTCTGCGTCTCACTGCGTGCATCTACCTTTCCATTGGCACCAAACAATCTAAAAATAGGGGTTTCTATAGCACTGATGAGTTTGTCAAGCGTACCTGCTGCATTCTTTCTTTTCTCCGCTGTAACTTTTGGCTCAGAATTCTGGGCGTCTTTCATTACTTCTTCGCAACCTCCAGTGCTATCATGCTCTGCTTCTCCCGAGCATCTAAATTAGCCCATAGCATGCTTTAAAGCGTTTGTGTCGTGGGAAATCAAAATTTCAAGAACGATGCAATGCCAAATGCAACCAGCACCCCTCCAACAAAGAACAGTGCCACTGCCCATGGTCTACCCTTGAATGCGTCTGGCAGTAGCTCTGCAAGAACCACATAGGACATTGCTCCTGCCGCGAAACTCAACGCAGGTGGAATAATAGCAATTACAGAGCTTAGCAGGGCATAGGCGAATAGTGCAGCCACGCCTTCAACAATACCAGAAAAAACCCCATACTTAAATGAGCGCCACCTGCTCATGCCATAGCACATAAGAGGGGCGGCTACGAGCATGCCTTCTGGTGCATCCTGTATTGCGATTGATGATGTAACAAGCCATCCCAGAGGGCCTGAGTGTGCGAATGCAGATGCAACTGCCAACCCCTCCGGTATGTTGTGTATAGTTATCGTACCCGCAATTAGAGTTGCCTTCTTCTTTGAGTCACTCATCTTTGTTTTTCTCAGCACAAAATGCAGATGTGGCAGGGATCTCTCAAGTGCAAGCAGAGCTAGAACACCTACCAGCAGACCTCCAATAGCAACAGTATCACCAACGTGCATCCTTGACTCAGTGAACATCTCCATTGCGGAGAATGCCATAACTCCGGCGCAGAAAGAGATTATGTTTGAATAATCTTTCTGTTCAATTTCCCTACCCCTAAACAGAAGTATACCTGCCGAACCTAGCGAAGTAGCTAGGAATACCGTAAATGCCCCCAGGAGCAAATCAACAAATGCCATCATATTCGCCTTGGAATATTACATATTTTGATGGGAAATAATAAAAATAAGAACATACCATTCATATAGCAGAGGTGTGATCGAATGGAAGGCAAAGTTACCGAATTCATAAAGCGCAATTTCAAGCATTTCAATGCAGCAGCTCTGGTGGATGCAGCTGAGGCTTATAAACAGCTTATAGACTCTAGCGGAAAGATGTTCCTAGTTATTGCAGGCGCTATGAGCACCGCAGAGCTAGGCATCAGTCTTGCAGAGATGATACGAAAGGATAAGGTGCATGCGATTTCCTGCACAGGAGCCAACCTTGAGGAGGATATATTCAATCTGGTTGCAAACAAGCACTACAAAAGAGTTCCATACTACCGGCAGCTCACTCCTGAGCAGGAGAAGGAACTTGCAGATACCGGCCTCAACAGGGTCACGGATACGTGCATACCTGAAGAGGAAGCGATGCGCAGGTTAGAAAGTGCATTGCTTGCCATCTGGCAGAAGCATGAGAAGGAGGGAAAGCCGGCTCTGCCACATGAGTACATGTACGAGCTTCTGCGTTCCGGAGTTCTTGAGAAGTATTATGAAATCGACCCGAAGAACAGCTGGTTGGTTGCAGCGTCAGAAAAGAACCTTCCGCTCTTCGTGCCTGGCTGGGAGGATTCAACAATGGGCAACATGTTTGTTTCCCAGACAATGAAAGGAGGACTGAAAGACTTATCGACAATGAAAAGCGGCCTGCATTACATGGACGAACTCATCCGCTGGTATACGAAGGAGTCGGCAAAGCAGAAGATAGGCTTCTTCCAGATAGGGGGCGGGATTGCAGGCGACTTCCCAATATGCGTTGTGCCGCTCATCAACCAGGATTTGAGAAAGAATGTCCCGTTCTGGTCGTATTTCTGCCAGATATCTGACTCAACAACAAGCTACGGCTCCTACTCTGGTGCGTTGCCCAATGAGAAAATCACCTGGGGCAAGCTCGGCATAGACACGCCCAAATTCATAATCGAGTCAGATGCAGCCATAGTGGCTCCGCTCATTTTTGCATACGTTCTTGGCTGGTAACTCAGAACCTGCTCCTTTTCATATAGTGCGTGTGCAGCAGCTCCTCAGCCTTTTTGGAGAGCGGCTTTCCGAGCATCTCTTCATAAATCTTCTTCACAATCGGATTTTCATGAGACCTGCGCAGCTTTGAGCTGCGGTCAGCAGAGTAAATTGCTTCAGTCCTCTTCCTTAGTATCCCAGGGTCCCTGTAGACGGGCTGCCCTCCTCCACCAATACATCCTCCTGGGCATGCCATTATCTCTATGAAATGGTACTTGTCCTTCTGTGCAATGAGCTTGCGCGCGTTTGCGCCCCCGTGGGCGCATGCGAATTTTATTTTCTTCCCTTTAAGGGTTATGCTGCCCTCCTTTATCCCCTTCATGCCTCTTATTTCTGAAAATTCAATGTTCTCCAGCTCCTTGCCTGTTGCAAATTTATGTGCAGTTCTGAGTGCCGCCTCTATCACCCCGCCAGTAGCGCCGAAAATCACACCTGCGCCGGTTGATATGCCCAGCGCAGGATCAAACTCCTCGTCAGGCAGGGAGGCAAAGTCAATATCCTTCATCTTTATAAGTTTGCCAAGCTCTTTGGTCGTGAGCACGTAATCAACACCACTTTTCATCTCTGGGCGTGTTGACTCAAACTTCTTGGCAGTGCAAGGCATAATTGAAACCACAACTATCTTCTTGGGATCAATGCCTGCCTTTTTTGCATAATAAGTCTTGATGAGCATTCCCAGCATCTCATGGGGAGACTTGCAGGTTGACATGTTCTTCAGCAAATCGTGGTAGAAGAACTCCATCATGAGTATCCAGCCCGGGCAGCATGTTGTTATCATGGGAAGCTTGCCGCCCTTCTCAACCCTTCGCAGCAGTTCAGATGCTTCTTCCATTATCGTCATATCTGCTCCAAGGTCAACATCAAATACCTTTTCGAACCCGCACCTGCGAAGCGCAGCGACTGTTTTGCCTGTCACTAGCGTGCCAGCAGGCATTCCGAAAAGTTCTCCAAGAGCAGCGCGGATGGACGGTGCAACCTGTGCCACCACATACTTGTTTCTGTCATTAAGGGCATCCACCACTCCCTCAAGATGCGAGCACTCTGAAATTGCTCCTACGGGGCAATTGAGTATGCACTGGCCGCAGCGTATGCATGCAACATCAGCAAGGGGATGCTCCCAATAGGGGGTGATATGCTCGTTGTGAGCCCTGCTCGCAAAGTCTATTGCAAAAACTCCCTGCACATCTGCGCAAACCCGCACACACCTGCCGCAGTTTATGCATTTGTTGTCATCGCGGACGACTGCAGCCCCAAGGTCCGGTTTGTACTCCTTTATCTTCGGAAACCTTGCTTTTCTCATTCCAACTTCAGCGTAAATTTCGCAAACTTCCAAATCATCCACAAGGCCGCAGGAAGGCTCTGGCATCATGAGCTCCATGTTCAGCTTCCTCGCTTTCACAATTCTCTCGGAGTTGGTGACAATTGCTGCGCCCTCCCTCGGCTTTGTTGAGCATGCCGTGACCAACTTGCCATCCATCTCAACAAGGCATACCCTGCAGCGTGCCTCTGGGAAAAGGCTTGCATGGTAGCAGAGAGTTGGAATAGTAATGCCGTTCTCCCGGCAGATGTCAAGAAGCGACTTGCTTCCATCCACCTCAATCCCCTTTCCATTCAGCTTTATCTTCATACTCTCACTTCTTTTTTCCAAGGTACGCCTCGTAATCTTTGGGGAAATGCTCAAGGCTTGTGAGTATGTGGGTGCCGCAAGTCTCCCCCAGTCCGCAGAGCGAGGTATCCTGAATATGCGTGGCTAACTCGCGCAGAATCTGCAAATCTTTTTTCTCGCCCTCACCGCTCCTGATTTTCTTCAGCAGGTTGAGAATGCGGATTGTTCCTTCTCGGCATGGCGTGCACTTGCCGCACGATTCATAGGTGTAGAATTTAGCAATTGAATAAACAATATCCACAACATTGTGCGTCTCATCTATGAAAATTATGCTGTAGTTTCCATGCTGGCAGTCCTCCTTGCATATTGCTTCCGGAGTGATGCTCATGTTCTTGTCGACCGGCATTATCCCTCCAGCGCAGCCAAAAGACATTGCCTTGAGCTTTTTCTCCGGACGCGCAACGTCTATCACGGAGGACATCTTCACCCCTAAGGGGAACTCATACACACCGGGATTCCTGATATTGCCTGAAAGCGAGAATAATCTTAGGTTTGGGTCCCAGTCATCAAACAGCACTGCCTGAGCCGCGCAGGTTAGGGTTTCAACATTGTTTATCAGCGTTGGCTTGCCCCAAAGCCCCTGCCTTGTCGGGTTTGGCGGCTTGTACATTGCATTTCCGCGGAAGCCCATTATTGATTGCAGAAGCGCAGTCCCCTCCCCGCATATGTAAGCTCCGGCCCCGCGCACAATTTCTATTGTCACTTTCATTTTTGCGCGGGAAAGAACATCCGCAATCTGCTCCTCAAGATGCGGGCGCAGGTAGTCATACTCCCCGCGCAGGTAGATGAAGCATCTCTTAGCGCCAATTGTATATGCTGCAATTAGAATTCCCTCAATGAGCGTTTCTGCGTTGTGCCTGATGATTAGCTTGTCCTTGAAACTGCCGGGCTCGCCCTCATCGGCATTGCACACCACGAACCTCTCGTCTGCAGCAGTGTCCCGGCAGGTTCGCCACTTTTGGGCGGTGGAGAAAGCCGCTCCGCCCCTTCCAACAAGCCCCTTCTTCTCCAAAAGCGAGAGCACTCCATCTGAGCCAAGCATCCGCGCCTTCTCAAGCGCCTCTAAGTCTGTCTGGCGGAGTATCTTCATAAGCTCACTTCTTTTTTGATTTGCGCAGCTTCTTCAGTAGCAGCTTCACCCTCTCTACAGTCATGTTAGTGTAAGGCTTTCCGTTTATGAGCATTGCAGGAGCCTCGTCGCAGCACCCGATGCAGGAAGTTTTGTAAAGGGAGAACATGCCGTCCTTGGAGGTTTCGCCTATTCTCACGCCAATCTCATTTTCAAGGAACTTCTCAAGCTTCATTCCGTTATTCAGAACGCATGACGGCGAGCCACAAATTTCCAGAACGTATTTCCCCTGAGGCTCTGTATGGAACATTGTATAGAACTTGACAACCCCAAAAAGCCGCGAGATGGGTATATTCTGCTCTACAGAAATTTTCTTGAGCGCCTGTTCCGAGATATAGCCTTGCTTATCCTGCACCTCATGCAGGATGTTAATGAGCAAAGGAGTGTTTTTCCCTTTCATCAGTTTATAATTCTCTAAAAATCTTTATATATCTAACCTACGTAAAACCAATGAGGCGCTTGCATGAAGATTGAATACTCTTACATCTCAGATTCGTTTTTCAAGCAGGAATACGCCATTTCAATGATGCAGGAGTACACAGAGATGTTCCTCTACGCACTTGTGGCATTCTTGCTTCCATTCATTCTAGGGCACGAGCAGCTTATTGTGGGCTCCGTGGTGAACTGCACCCTGGTGCTTGCTGCGCTGAACCTCCGCGGCGCTCGCCTGCTTCCAGTAATACTCCTTCCCAGCATAGGCGCCCTACTCGCGGGCATGATTTTCGGCCCACTGTCTTCTTCGCTTGTCTACATGTTGCCTTTCATCTGGCTGGGCAATGCAATTCTGGTGCTTGCAGTTAAAGAAATTGCTCTGAGAGGAAAAAGGAACCACTTGGTGACACTCGGCGCAGGCGCGCTCGCAAAGACTGCGCTTCTCTCACTTTCAGCATTCCTGCTGTTTTCATTTGGTCTGGTGCCTCTGCAGTTTATTGCAGCGTTTGGAATACTCCAGTTAGCAACAGCTCTTTGTGGCGGAGTTGCAGCTCTTGGCGTGCAGGAAGCAAAGATACGGCTTGCAGTGGCTTGAAATTGAATAGGAAGTCAACGGTGCGTCCCATGGTAGATTTCCAATCAAAGCTTAAGGAAGCCCTGGAGAATATTTCATCTAAAAAGCCGCTCATTTTCTCAATAACTAATTATGTGAGTATTCTGGATGTTGCACAGGGCATCAGGGACTGCGGCGCCCTCCCTGTGATGTGGTATGAGCAAGATGTAGCAGAGCAGCTTGCGGGAATAGCGTCTGCGCTCTACCTGAATATGGGCACCCTCTCAAAAGAAAGCTATAAAACAATGGTGGCTTCGGGAAGAATTGCAAAGAGGAGGGGAATCCCGATTGTCGTGGACATAGTTGCAGCAGGCGCAACAGAATTGACAACCAACAACTCAAAAAAGCTGTTGGAGGACATTAAGGTTGACATCGTCAAAGGTAACAAGGGAGAAGTCAGCACCATATGCGGTGGAAAGGCAGAGGTTAGAGGAGTAGAAGCAATGAGCCACCAAGACAATCTTCTTGAACTCATGAAAGATTATTCAAAAGAACACGAAACAGTTCTTGTAGCATCAGGTGCGGTGGACTACGTAACAGACGGCAGGAAAAGCTATTTGGTGAAGAACGGCTCACCCGAGATGGGCCTCATTGTGGGCTCCGGATGCGTTTCAAGTGCCATAGTTGCAGCATTCTCAGCAGTCCAGAGGGACTATGGTCTTGCAAGTGCCCTCGCCATGTCATATTTTGGCATAGCAGGCGAAATAGCTTCAAGAGTCTCAAAGCTGACAGGAACCTTCAAGTGCAATTTCTCTGACAGCCTCTTCTCGCTTGCGCAGAAAAGGGATGTTGATGGCGTAAGGATTGATGAAAGATGAATTGGTGGGTAAATGAAGATTGACAAAATAGGGTACTACTTCATCACAGACTCAGTAATCACCAACGTTCCAGTAATAGAACAGGTTGAGAAGATAGTTGAAAGTTGCCTTGGCGTAAGATTCATCCAGTACAGGGAAAAGCGCAAGAGCGCATCCGAGATGGCGAAAGAGCTGAAGGAAGTAAAATCAATAATGCCCAAAGATGTTGCTCTGATAATGAACGACAGATTAGATTTGGCACTTACTTACTGCGACGGAGTGCATCTGGGAGATGATGACATTCCCGTTGAGAATGCTATTGAGATTGCCAGAAATAAACTGGAATGGGATGAATTTGTGATAGGGTGCTCCGCAACTAACATTGATACGGTCAGAAAGTTGAACAATCTCCCAGTTGATTATATTGGTTTTGGACCGGTATACAGAACCGCAACAAAAAAAGTTACCGTTCCAGAAACTGGTTTAACTGGTCTGAAGGCAGGGCTTGCAATTGCCCAGCATCCCGTTGTTGCCATAGGAGGCATAAACCAGGACAATCTCATGTCCGTTCTTGCTGCAAAACCCCAGGGCATATCGGCAATATCCATGGTTCTGAAGAAGGATAGTATTGATTTGGAGCAGGTGAAGATAATACAGAAAGAGTATGGATTGCCGTAGAATGGTGCAGGGGGAGCAAGGCAAGGGTGATGCTAGAGGCTGACTCGCTCACCTGAACATGAGGAGATATCTTTTTTCGTATTCTTTATGGTTACCGATAAAAAACACCGTTCTTGTCTTTGTGTTTTCGTCTATCAAATACATAGCGCGGTATTTGCCAATTCCGAGAACCCAAACCTCGCCATGCTTCTTGAGCGTTCTTGCGGGTTGCAGCGTGCTTAGCGCCTTCAACCTCTTTTTTACCCTCTCGCGCACCCGCTTATCGAGCTTATTCAATGCTGCGAGTGCTTCGTCAGTAAGAAGGACGTTGTGTTTTTCATCACCGGAAGGCATCGGACCAGCTCAGATATCTTCAATCTTGTGAAGCCGCGCCTTGCCCGTTTTCAGCTTGTGCAATGCTGGCTCTGCATCCTTGTACATCATCTCCTCGATGATCTCCTCCTTGGACTTGACCACTCCGTACTTTGCCGCAAGCTCCATTGCGCCAATCCTGAAGATGTCCGCCTTGGATTTGAAAACACCAAGTTGCAGCAGCCTGTCGACTGCTTTCTCGACATTCCCTTCGTATTGCAACATTGTGGATTTCATAAACATTCACCTCGAGTATATATACAGTAATTGTATATATAACACTTTCTTTACCTGACTGGTTTACTGTATCACTCCTCAATTGAAAATAGTGCAAGGCAAGACGCATTCTAGAGTCTGACCGTTAATAAGGCTACGCAGACATAGGCAAGGCAGAGGCTGTTGGAGCTCCTTCTCAAAGTTCGTCTGGTGCTTGTATATTGTGAATTCGTTCATGTGCCTGCGTCTGCTCAAAGGTCTATTTATAGATTGCTGCAGAATTAGGCATTTTGTTAGGGCGTTGACGAGGAAGGGGCAAGACTATAGAATCATACAAGATGCAGGGGGAGAGATTTGAACTCTCGCAGGCCTAAGCCAACAGATCTTGAGTCTGTCGCGTTTGACCAAGCTCCGCCACCCCTGCGCGGGTATAGATTACGCATGCGTTGCTTTTAAGTTTTCACTCAATGTAATCCCTTATCAGTCTCTTGTATTTCTTGGGGTATCTCTCCTTCAGTCTGTAGCAGCGCCTGTAGTAGAGGAAATTTCCCGTAACCATGAAACTTCCCATCATAACAGAGAGGACAAGGGCTGCAAGCGCAACAATGTCATCCTTTGTGAGAAAGACCACCAACGCCACTATGCTACATACAATCCACTGCAGAATCAGGCCGATAACTGCAGCTGTTTTATAGCTGAAGCGCTTCCATAGAAATTTCTGGAAAATATTGTTCTCCCTTTTCTCAGCATCTTTCTTCCCAAGAGCTTCACTGGTTATCTCAACATCCCAGTATGTTGAAACATGGTCCATTATTGCGAAGAAGCACAGAAATATCCATGTGAGGATTGAAATCCCAACATACGAAACCATTTTCTATCTCTTGCACATTCTGACAAAATTCGCATATATCTCCTCCCCATGCTCAGTATGCTCAACTTCTGGGTGGAATATACATCCGTATATTGGCTTGCTCTCATGCTTCATTGCCTCATTTGTGCAGTCCTTTGAGTGGGCGAGAATTTTGAAATGAGGGGCATTGGCAATCTCATCATTGTGGGAAGCCCATACATTGAACTTCTTAGGAAGTCCCTTGAATAAATCATCCTCATAATCAACAATCAGCTCAACCCTCCCGTACTCCGGCTTTTTTGCAGGCTGAGCCTTCCCGCCGAAATGCATACCAATGAACTGGTGCCCGGCGCATATGCCCATTATTGGCTTGCCAAAGTTGTCTATGTAGTTGGAAACTTCCTTCAGCTCCTTCACTTCACCTAAGCCAAGCCTTATTGCGCCTCCTGAGAAGACAAGTCCGTCAGCATCTATCTTGCTCAAGGGAGTCTTGCAAGGAATTATCTCCGTATCCACCTTAAGATAGCTCAGAGTTCTCCAGATTCTGTGGGTCCACTGCGAGCCCAAATCAACAACAAGTATCCTCATTTATTCCCACTCTATACAGGCAGGCGGCTTGCTTGTTATATCGTAAACAACCCTGTTGACATCTTCCTTCAGCTCCCTCGTAATCCTGTTGGAGATGCTTTCAAGTATGTTGTCAGGAATTCGTGCATACTGCGCAGTCATCCCATCAACGCTGTAGACTGCCCTCACTGCAACGGTGTAGCCGTAGGCTCTCTTGTCCCCGAGTACCCCGACGCTTCTTGAGGGAAGCAGCACAGCAAAGTACTGCCAGGGAAGTTCCATCTCTCCTCTTGCAGCAGCCTGCTCCAGCTCCTCCTCAACTATGGCGCAGGCTTCCCTGACGACTTCAACCTTCTCGGGAGTTGCTTCGCCTACAATTCTTATGGCAAGTCCGGGCCCTGGGAAAGGCTGCCTGTTGCATATATTGTCCGGCAGGCCCAGCTCCTTCCCTACTTTTCTAACCTCATCTTTGTAAAGCTCCCTTACAGGCTCCACAAGCCTCAGCTTCATTCCGCTTGGAAGCCCCCCGACATTGTGGTGAGATTTTATGGTTGCCCGCATCCCTGTTCCAGATTCTATCCAGTCCGGCGCAAGTGTGCCCTGCCCCAAAAATTTGGCCTTCTCCTCTTTTGCAATTTTCTCAAACGTCTTTATGAAAAGCCCCCCGATGATTTTCCTCTTCCTCTCCGGCTCTTTCACTCCTTTCAGGGAGGAATAGAATTTCTTCTTGGCATCAATGAAGCGCAGGTTCATGTTTATCCTGCCTGCAAGCTCCCGCATGCTCTCGGGTTCACCTTTCCTCATGAAGCCGGTGTCAACAAAAACAGCAACGCATTTCTTTCCAAGCGCCTCATTCATCAAAACAGCTGTGACAGTGCTGTCAACCCCTCCGGAAACTGCTATTATGGTCTTCCCAATCCTCACAGTCCTCTTTATCTGGGCAACTGCATCCTCTATGAATTGTTTTGGTTCAAATGGCATGTCATTCTATTGGATGGCACACTATAAAAAATCTTTCATTCAGGCATCCGACAAGCAAAACATTAAAAATCTCACCTCGTAAATAGTATTAATGGAAGGGTCAGATATACAAAATTTGGCTAATTCTTACAGAACTTTCAGCATTGCTACCCTCGGTTCCCACTCCGCTCTGGACATATGCGAGGGTGCCAAGAGAGAAGGGGTGAAAACATTAGTAGTATGCCAGAAGGGCAGGGAGAGGACATATGAAAGATACTACCTGTCTAGGAAAAGATTCGGGAAGAAAGTTGGTTGCATTGATGAGATAATGCTGCTGAGCAGATTCTCGGATATTGCAACTCAGAATATTGTAAAACAACTGCAGAAGAAGAATGTCATTTTCGTGCCCCACCGCTCATTTTCCGTTTATGTAGGCTACGATGCAATTGAAAAGCAGTTTGAAGTTCCCATTTTCGGCAACAGATACCTGCTCCGGGCAGAGGAAAGAACCGCGCAGAGAAACCAGCTCTACCTGCTCAAGAAGGCAGGCGTAAGAGTTCCCCGTAACTTCAGCAGGCCTTCCGGGATAGACAGGCTTGTTCTGGTGAAGGCGAGCGAGGCAAGGAGGAGCTATGAGAGAGCATTCTTCTTCGCAAGCTCGGAGGAAGAGTACGAGCAGAGGAGCGGTGAGATGCTGAGGAAAGGAGTACTCACCGAGCAGGGTCTGAAGTCCGCTCCAATTGAGGAGTTTATCCTGGGCGCGCAGTACAACTTCAACTTCTTCTACTCTCCTTTGAATGAAGAGCTGGAACTCATAGGGACCGACACAAGGAGGCAGACAAACCTGGATGGTTTGCTGAAGCTGCCAGCGGCAGAGCAGCTTGAAGTCCTGAAACATGTAAGGATGAGCAACATAGAGGTAGGCCATATAGCATGCACCCTGAGGGAGAGCATGCTTGAAAAGGTATTTGACATCGGTGAAAAATTTGTTGAGACGTGCAAGAAGGAATACCCGCCAGGCTTGATAGGGCCGTTCGCACTGCAGGGAGCAATTGTGCCGGAGGAGAAAGGCGAAGAGATAGTCATATTTGATGTCAGTTTCAGACTGCCAGGCTCTCCAGGAGTAAGATTCACTCCTTACACAGAATATCTCTATGGAGAGAGCCTCAGCATGGGCAGGAGGACCGCAATTGAAATAAAGAATGCCTTCAAGAAAAAGCAGCTCGCAGAGGTAGTCACGTGATTTCGAAAGAGAAGATTGACTCAATTCTTGAAAAGTATGATAAGAGGAAGATAAAGATAGCGACAATATGCTCCCATACCTCACTGCAACTCTTCCATGGAGCAAGGCAGGAGGGAATGAAAACAATCGGGATATGCCTGGAGAAGTATAAGAAAACCTATGACTCATTCCCCTATGGCAAGCCCGATGAGTACCTCATTGTGGACAATTACAGGGAGATACCCGCAAAGGAGCTTGTTGAGGAAAATGCAATAATAGTGCCGCATGGCTCCTTTGTAGAGTATACCGGCAAGAAGCTTGAGGAGCTTCCTGTCCCCATATTCGGCAACCGGCTGAGCCTCATGTGGGAGGGGGACAGAGACAGGCTTTTCAAGTGGATGAAGGATTCCGGCCTGCAGATACCAAGACTTTTCACACCTGAAACAATAGACAGGCCGTGCATAGTGAAGCTGCCCGGCGCGAAGGGCGGCAAAGGATACACTATTGTGAGCTCTCCAGCAGATTTCAAAAAGAAAGTAAAGGAGCAGAAGTTCGTAATACAGGAGTACATCTCCGGAGTGAGGGTCTACCCACATTACTTTTACTCACCAGTTTCAAAAGGAGGCTATGAAGTCAGAGGAGGCGCGCTTGAGCTCATGAGCATAGACAGGAGGTTGGAGAGCAACATTGACGAGAGCTACAGGGCAACGCTAGCAGGAATAAAAGTTGAGCCAAGCTTCACTGTCATAGGCAACGAGTCGGTTATACTGCGGGAATCACTTGTCCGGGAAATTATGGAGATGGGAGCAAATGTGGTGGAGTCAGCCTACAGGCTTTTCAACGGGCTCCCAGGGCCTTTCTGCATAGAGATGATATGCACGGACAACATGAAGTTTTATGCCTTTGAGATTTCTGCAAGAATTGTTGCTGGAACGAACCTATACCCCCTTGGTTCGCCTTATACATGTTATTCCTACAAGGAGCCCATGAGCACGGGCAGAAGGATAGCCCGTGAGATAAAGAGGGCTGCCAAGTTGGACAAGCTGGCTAAAGTAATATACTAGCACCCGGAGGTGGGTGGTGTTGAGAAATGCCAGCCTGAATTTTCTCTTTGCACTGCTATTGCTAGTTATAATTCCTTGTCAGGCAGACTCGTGCCTTGGTAACATCAATGCCACTCTTGGGGCAAACCCATCGTTCTTCAAGATGAGCAATCCAGCCAATCAGGGCATATCCAACATGAACATATCCGCTGCAGAAAAGTTTTACCTACTTGTGCACAGCGCTTTCTCAGAAGCTCCGCTTCTCCCCAGCATAATGAATTACAACCTGCTCATGTCTTTTTCCTGCCCTCCTAATGGAACGCAGAGCATGGATGGGAAGTATATACACAATGCCTGGGTGCGTGCAATAACGGTCATGCCTTCAGTGACTGACGGAGACGGCAACCGCTGGGCCCTTCCAAACGGCGAGGTGCTTGCTGCGCACAACTACTCTGTGCAGCTGCCGAGAAGCGCGACGAACGTCTACCCTGACTGTGGTGTTGTATACACTCTCCTAAACTCAAGTGCTCATCTTTCCGTATACGCAAATGGCAATTATCTAGGGGATTCCGACCTGACCCGCTATGGGATAAATTCCACAAATCTTAATGCTACCGCGCAGCTGTCTGTTTCGGCAAGCGTGAGGAGGGACTACTACGAGTCATACTGCTACTGCTGCAAGTCGAGCAAGGAAGGATGCGAGGAAACATGTTGCTACTGCAAATTCTCCAGCAGCGATGTGGATACTGACCAAGTCAATCTGCGCAGCTCCATCGACAGGAAAGTCTACAACTTTGAAGCAGTTCCCAATATAACAATGCGGCAATGCCCGAATGGCAGCACCTCCGCAGCATCCGGCAACCTCTCATTGAACACCAGCGTCCCTGTGCAAGCCGTCTCAATATCTTTTGGTGAAGCCAGTTCCACGGTTTATGCATACGGGCTGGATATCCTGACAATTCTTGAACCGCATAATGCGCTTGAGGCGCGTTCTTTTGACCTCTGCAGCCACTCACCGCAGACATTCATAAGCGGCTACAGCATCTCGCCGAACCTAATACTGGTTAACTTCACCGGCATACCTCCGGAATACGTGAAGTCCCCTTATGCTGGCATCATAGTGGTCGATTTGTTT
Organism: Microcaldota archaeon; assembly: GCA_013425405.1. Taxonomy (GTDB): domain Archaea; phylum Micrarchaeota; class Micrarchaeia; order Burarchaeales; family Fermentimicrarchaeaceae; genus Fermentimicrarchaeum. The sequence goes on from JACCLF010000048.1 coordinate 31,943, forward strand.
GGGATACGGCACAACCTCACGAGCCGCGCATACATACTATGTCCCATCAACCCGCAGATAAAACTCACCATACCCTGGCTTGTGGAAAACGGTTCCAACTTCCAGGTGTTTGTAACTTTATCCAAAGACGGCAGAGGCATCCCAAACAAGAAAGTCAACCTCTACTACTCGGGGGAGGAATTCACAGGAGCTACCAACTCTGCGGGAGAGGTTGGCTTCAACCTCAAGGCAAACCAGAGCATAGTTAAGGCGGAGTCTGACTACGATGGAAAGTATGCCGAAGCAAGCGCAGTAGATATTCTTGTCGTATACGAGCAATCGATTATAACCTACTTTTTATCTCTTTTGGCATTGCTTTTTATCCTAGCTCTGAGCTATATTGCAGTTAGATTAGTGGGTGGTGGACTATGAAGCTGAACGTTCTGTTACTTTCAATTCTCGTCATTTGCATAGTTATACATGGGGCATCGCAGCAAAACTCGACATCACCGCAGAATGCAACACAAGAAAGCATGCCCTGGATACAGGATATGATTGAAAAAGCAATTATGAATGCAATCAACTCAACTTTACTGTCTGGATTTAATAGAGGGTTGGAACTAATGAATTTCCTTCTTGCATACAATGTCCCCCCAGAGTTAGCCAATATGCTCTCTTCCGTTCATATGGAGATCATAAAAATGCTTGCCCCCCTATACCTGCTTGTCCTGTCATGGAACGCAATTGAGGTAATGACCAGCGAGGTTATAATAAACCAGGCCAAAGCGCGCATAACCATCCAGAATTCAGTAGTGAGCATGGTGCTCGTTGCCTCTTCCCTTCAAATCTACAAATTGCTTCTCTCCCTGTCCCAGGGAATTTCAAAATATCTTCTCTACATACAATTCGATTCAAAACTAGCTAATACAATAAGTGCTGTTGAAGTGGCGGGGGCCTTGGGAGCCTTTGCCGTCGTTCTACTGCCGGCTGTGGAAATTCTAATAATACTGGTAATCCTATTCTTATTGATTAGGATATACATACTAGCAGTTGGGGTACTGCTCTTCCCAATTGGCATATTCATGTATTTCTTCTCACCCTTGAAAAAATACGGCAAGTTGATAACGTCGGTTATACTATACTTCATGTTCATACAGGTAATAATAGCGCTTATGGTATACGTTATGAATGCACTTATGGCCGCGCCTCCCCAGTCTTTTGGCCCCATCCCAGCAGAAGATCTCATGAAACTAAGAGTTTTATTATATATAGGTGGCATATTCCTAATCATGATTGTTCCACTGGGCATATTGCTGCAACTGGTGCTCATAGTTGCATTCCCGGAGATAATGATTCCCATGTATGTCACATCTCTGGCGGGTGTTGCGGCGGGTACGACGGCAGCGGCTGGAAGCGTAGTGTCATCAAAACTAAGCGTGAGAGAATGACAAAATACTTTGGAACATACGGGATAAGAGGGAAGCTTGACATGTTTACTCCTGAGTTTGCCCTGAGGATGAGCTCTGCATTCGGGGAGCACATAAAAGGAGGCAAGGTTCTCCTGGGGAGGGATGCGCGCCTCAGCGGTGAGATGCTGGAGCATGCGGTCATTGCAGGTCTGCTGAGCTCTGGCTGCAAGGTTACAAATCTGGGGATGGTGCCACTTCCAACACTGGAGTTTGAGATAAAAAAGCTTTCGGCAGCAGGAGGAGTTATGATAACTGCATCCCACAACCCACCTGAATGGAACGGCCTGAAGTTCGTAGACAAGAACGGCATAGGCGTCTCAAGGGAGGAGGGGGAGGGAATTGAGAGAATTTTTGAGAGCGGTAAATGCAGGAAAGCCGAGTGGAACAATCTCAAGAAAGTCGAGGATTACCCAACTGCGCTGGAAGAGCATATGGATGCGCTGAGAAAGACCATAGAGAGGAGGCACATCCTGAAGGAATCACCAAGGGTTGTGCTGGACTGCGGAAACGGTGTTGCGAGCCTGATTGCGCCGAAACTTTTCAAGGAGTTCGGCTGCAGAGTCACAACCCTCAATGCACAGCTTGACGGCTCCTTCCCGGGCAGGAACTCCGAGCCCACTCCGCAGAACCTCCAGGAGCTCATGAAAGCAGTTGTTGCTCTGAAAGCTGACATGGGAATCGCATGGGATGGGGATGCGGACAGAGTTATATTTATAGATGAAAAGGGCGGCTACATCTACGGTGACAAGAGCTTTGCGCTTTCCGTGGATATTGCCCTGAGGCAGAGAAAAGGTCCTGTTGTCACAACCGTTGCTACGAGCAACGCAGTTGTGGATGTTGCAAATGAGAGAGGAGGCTCCATAGAGTATGTGAAGGTTGGCGGCCCCTACCTCTCCAGAAGGGCCAAGGAGCTCAATGCAGTGATAGCAGGCGAGGAGGCGGGAGGCGTCATCTGGCCGGAAGTGCACCTTGGGAAGGATGGTTTCATAACTTCTTTGAGGATTCTTGAGAGGATGTGCAAGGATGGAAGGCCGTTCTCATCCCTCATAGCAGAAATCCCGAGCTACTACAACTCGAAAACAAAGTTGGAGTGCCCTGCAGACAGGAAGCAGGCAGTCCTGAAGAAATTCAGGGAAAGAGTCAGGGGAGAAGGGAGAATAAATTGCATGGACGGCGTGAGGATTGATTTTGACGATTCATGGGTAATCCTTAGGGCATCGGGTACTGAGAACCTCATGAGAATATTTGCTGAGGCCAGGAGCCAGAAGAAGGCGGATGAGCTGCTGCGAAAGTATAAAAGAATGGTTGAACAATTAATCTAGTGGTGGTGAAATGAAAGCAATTGTATTGTGCGGGGGGAAGGGGACGAGGCTGAGGCCTTATACTTACTCCATACCAAAGCCAATGCTGCCGCTGGGCAACAAGCCCATACTGGAGTTCGTGATAAACAACCTCAGCGCGCATGGATTTGACGAAATATTCCTGACGGTCGGCTACCTGAAAGAAACCATAATGAAATACTTTGGTGACGGGAGCAAGTTTGGCGTCAAAATAAGTTACTTCATCGAGGACAAGGAGATGAACACCGCAGGTTCCATACTCCCCTGCAAGAAGAACATCGAAGATTCTTTTGTAGTAGTTATGGGGGACCACCTCAGCTCTGCCAACCCCCAGAAGCTCATGGAATTCCACAAAAAGAAGGATGCAATGGCAACGCTGGCTTTAAAGAGAACCGGAGTCCCCCTGGAGTACGGAGTAGCCCATACTGACGGGGACGGCAGGATAGAGAAGTTTGAGGAGAAGCCCATAGTCCAGAACCTTGTGAACGCCGGCATGTACTGCTTCGAACCCGAGATTTTCAACTACATAAAGGATGGCTATGACTTTGCTCAGGATGTCTTCCCAAGGCTGCTCAAGGAAAAGAAGAAGATCTACGGTTACATATTCGATGAATACTGGATAGACATAGGAAGAGTTCCGGACTACGAGCAGCTCAACCAGATAATAAGCATAGTGGATTTGGTGACGAGAAAGTGATCACCAGTATATGCTCCAAACAGCAATAGCACCGCACAAAACCTGGAAAGCCAGCAGGATAACCACAAGCTGCTTCTCTGTTGGGTGAATTGTTTTCATTAGCAGGTGCGTCAGGGAGTATATTTTTCCATTATAGCGCAGCCTGCCATTCTTGCCAACTCTCCCGAAGTTCTCAGCTGAGAAGCCGGGGCTCCTTGCCTTGAGCAGGAATTCAATTATCTGAGGGGTAAGGCATATCACGCCAATCCTCTCCATATTTCCGGTAACTACTGCAGAAACTACTGCCGCACCTATCATATAGGTTGTGATGTTACCTGGGAATACTCTTGCTGGGTACCAGTTAAAGAAGAGGAATGCGAGGCATGCCCCGAAAAGCGCAATCATGAGGAAGCTTGCTTCTGCCGTGTGCATTCCCATATTCCCAAGCAGGATGCTCGCAGTGAAAAGAGAAAATGAGATTATAGCGCCAGCCCCCGCCTCCAGTCCGTTAAAGCCCGCCAGCAGGTTCACGAGGTTTGAGCATGCAATTACCCCTATTGGGATGAGCAGAAGCGAGTATAGGTTGAAGTCCATTGGCCCCAGCATTGGAAGAGTGTAAACTCCCAAATCGAAGTTCAAGTTGAAGAAAATGAAGCTCATGATTGAAGTTCCTGCTTTTGTCACCATGAGGGGAATTGCCGCGAAGAGGGGGAGCAGAACCCTGTACCTGTCAGGAAGGTCAAGTATGTCATCAAGCAAGCCCATTACTGCTATAAGGGTTATGGAGCATATTGCGGCAAGCATGTACTCATGGTTGATGCCCTTGGAGTAGAGCTGCAGGGAGAGGAGAATTGCTATGGAGAAGCCCAGCAGAATTGCAACCCCGCCGATTTTAGGTATCATAGGCCTGTCCGCCTTGTTGGCATCCGCCCCGTTGATGCCCTGCTCCTTAACCTTTCTTGCAACTTTTGGCGTTATAAAAAATACTACTAGAAAGCTCACCAAAAAGACAATTGCGCATGCATCAATGAGGTTTATGTTCATTTCATTACCTCATACAATTTTATGCCCCCTTCCTCGGTTGTGTAGACGGGCTTCATGCCGTTTACCTGCCCGAAGAACAGCATGAAGAGGTTCACCTTGTAGTTGTCCTCTGGGTAGATGAGCCTGCCGCTGCCCAGCATAAGGAAGTTCGTAATGGGAATAAGCCTCATGTTGCCCTCCCTTGTAATTAGCCTCGCATTTCCCGAGACCGGGACACCGCTAAACGCGTCAATCTGCACATACAGGATATTCCCTTCCCCCGATAAGAATATCCCATACAGGTTGGTGCCATCCGTTGCCTTCTGCCAGTACCTGAAAGACTCAATCCTAACTCTCGTGTTGTTCGCAAGAGTCTTGAGAGTTTCAATATTGTCAAAAAGGGATGTGTCAACCAATAGGTGCGTCACGTTCCTCTCTTTCAAGAACTCTGCAGACTCATTGGAGAGAATGAAGCGTGCGAACTCGGTGTCGTTTGAATAGCTCTTCCTGCCAGTTGTGAACTCAAGCAGAGGTGAAACCCTGAAAGCCCACAGGCTTGCGTCGTCAGGCAGATTGTCAACACTCCAGCTTATTACTTCATCAGCTTCCGACCCCACAACATCCTGCCGCTGTGAAGCGCTGATTATTGCTGCGCTTACGGAAGAGAATAGGAAGAGAGCCATCACTGAGAATGTGATGTACGCTACAATCCTCCTTTCCCTGTAGAGGGCAGCCACGAAAACAGAAGTCAGTGCGATACCTACAGATGCAATGATAGACTGTGTCATGTCAAGGAAGTTTACTGCAAACAGGAAAGACACGAAGAAGAATGTGCCCGCGAATAGGAGAAGCGCAAGTTTCTCATTCCTCAGCTCCAGCAGCTCATTTATTGCGAATGCCGAGAAAAGCGCAATGCCAAATGCTGCCGGGAAATAGTGGAAGAGCAGAATGATTACCGATAGGACAAAGACAGATGCCGCAAACACGCCGAACTCGCTCCTGCGCTTGTGCTTTTCTATAACCCAAGAGATAAATGCGAATATTCCAACAATGGCAAAGGGTGCGCTGAAGATGTACCTGCTGAGGTTTGCCGTCTTCATCTCACCAAGAAGATTGCCGTGGGGAGAAATGAAGTAGGCCAGCAGGAAGGTTATGAAAATTGCCGCAACTCCGTGCGCAAGCAACTCATCGAATTTCTTACTCCGGTCATAAACCAGCTGGGCTAGAAGCGAGAGTAAGATAACCCCTATCATGACCCAACCCATCTCCCAGCTCATAACGGATATGAGGAATATAACCGCTGAAGCAAGCAGGAAGAGGTAGTTCTTCCTGCTGTAAAACATAAAGAATGCAAAGCAGGCCATGGTGAAGAGGCACATTCCCAGTGCATCTGCGTAATACGACCCCGAGCCCATTATTATGACAAAAGGCTGAGAAGATGCCAGAAGGACTGCTCCACCTACAGCAGCTATTTCGGAGAACATGCTCCTGAGCATGAAGTAGAATGATGCAATGCATACAAGTGAGAAAATTATCGGAAGCACTTTTGCTATGTTGAGCATAAGATTTGCATCGAATTCCGTGCTGCCGGAACTCAGGGTCTGGTATACCCCGGCTGTGAGCATGTATAAAACCGGAGTCGGACTTGAGAACTTCCCCTCCACTGCATTCTTTGCAAGCAGCAGCTCTGCATAGGAGTCAAGGCTCAGCAGGTGCGCGTTCATCGCACCGTAGGCTGACAGAGAGAAGGTGAGCAGTATAATAAAGGCTAGCGTGAGCTTCTCCTCATCTTTCATGAGACTACCCCTTGCCTCTCCCCAGCCTGTCGTGGGCTTTTGCAAGATGCCCCGCAGCCAGAGCGGATATGAGGCTTACCTCTCCTGCGAGGGCAGTTGCGCAGGCTATCTCGACAAACTTCCTGGCGTTGCTTCCAGCCGGGTTTCCTGGACCGTAGCACCCCATTATCTGCAGTGCCTCCTTTTGTGTCGGGAGGTTCATTCCCCCTCCAAGCGCGCCGCTCTCAACGCTGGGCATAAATATTGAGAAGTAAGCATCCTCCCCCTCCCCTTCAACAGATGTTATTGCCATGGCGCTGTTCATTATCTGAGCAGGGTCCTGCCCGCATGCTATGTACAATGCGGCAATGGGATTCGCCACATGGGCGTTGAATCCCCCCAATACTCCTGCCATTGCGGAGCCGATGAAATTCTTGCCGTAGTTCACTTCCACCATCTTTTCTGCTGTCGTCTTGAGTATCTCCTTTGCAATTTTTTTCGGAATTACAACATCCGCAGTGACGCTCCTTCCCCTGCCAAGTATGAAGTTTACTGCAGATGGCTTCTTGTCTGTGCACATATTCCCGCTCAGGGCGATGCACCTTGCATCCTTATTCTCTTTCTCAATGAATTCGACAACCCTCTCCAAGCCAATAGTTATCATGTTCATTCCCATGGCATCTGAGGTGTCGCACACAAACCTCAGGAAGACGTGCCTGCCTGCTATGAAGGGCTGCACTTCCTTGAGCTTCAGGAATTTGTCCTGCTCCATGAGCTCCTTCAGCTTGTAGAAGTTCGTATTCGCCCAATCCCTGAATTTAACTGCCTCGGAAACATTCGTCACCTTGAAGAGAGGGGCTCTTGTCATTCCTTCATGCAGCACCCTCACATCGCAGCCTCCGCTCAGAGTTATTGCCCTCATCCCCCTGTTGACTGATGCAACCAATGCGCCTTCAGTTGTCGCAAGCGGAACATAGAATTCGCCATTTGCATACTCTCCGTTCACCTTCACTGGGCCGGCAACGCCAACCGGAACCTGCGTGACCCCTATGGGGTTGTCTATATTCCTATTCGTCGCAAAGCCCAAATCTATGGAGTACTTACCCATGTGCTCCAGCTTTGCCTTGGTGAGCTCCTCCAGTGCTCTTCTCCTCACCTCAACAGCATTCCCTGCGTCGGTGAACTTCTGAACATCGTGGAATTCTACCTCTCCCCTAACAACCTTTTTTACAAGCTCATCCATTAAAACACCACTATAGATTTGCTCATACATTTTTATTAATGTGCTTCCGCGGTTATCATATTCGCCGTCAACTGTAATCAGCTTGTCGGCATCATCATCTTCTTGAAGCCAGGAGTCCACTCATCCGTTCTGAGTATGACAGAGTCAACAGTTTTAATAGTCTGTGGAAACTTCTCCTTCAGCTTATTTATGATATCGTAATATTCATTGTAATTCCTGACAACAAACTCTGGCTCTATCTGCCAGAGGTTCCTGATGAAGTATTGTATCTCGGGGAGTTGGCTGCAATACTCCAACAGCTCCTTCAGCTCCTCACTAGTGTGGCTCTCCAGCCTCACTATCGCCTTGTAATACTCCAGTCCAAGTCTGATCAGGTTGACACCTATCCTGTACTGGATTATCACCCCGAGCTTCTCCAGCTTCTTAAGTCTTGAGGAAACTGTGGGAGGCGTGGAGGATACCCTCTTTGCTATCTCCACTGTGGGGGCTCGTGCATTTCCAATTACATAATCCAGTATTCTGAAATCCAGAGAATCCAACTTATTCTGAACTACCACGCCGCCAAACTCTACTGGCTTCTCGAGTTTACCCGTGAAGTACATCTTCGGGTATTGCTTAACATCCAGCAGATAGTCGCCGTAGAAATCAACTATAATATCCTTGAATGTAGAAAGAAGCTCGTTCTTCAGGCTGTAGAACATGTACTCATCCTTTGCATATAACGCAAAGATAATGTCCCAGGAGCCGTCGCACTCTCCCATCCAGTAGACATTCATCGACTGCCTCAGATATGAGATAAGCTCCTCCCTTCTTTTGGGTATGTTCCTGAACTTAAGGTATATTTTGAACAGCCTGTGCCCCATCTTATTTGGGTTGATTGCCGCGTAGAAGCCAGTGATTACCCCATCCTTTACGAGGCGGTTTATCCTGTAAGCCACAGTTTGCCTTGAGCGCTTTATCCTCTTGGCCAGCACCCCATCAGATACCCGGCAGTTTTTGTCAAGTTCTGCAAGAATCTTGCAGTCGAGCTTATCGATTTTTTGCTCCATAATGCCACTTATATTTGTCATTTTATTAATTCAAGTATTTAAACCTTTATTTTTGCCAAATAATTGATTGTATATTTAATATGCCCCATTCTCCCTAAGTATACCCCAAGGTGATGGGCATGAAGCAGATAAAATACCCGTTAGTGGAACCCATGTTCAATGGAAGGATGCCCGAGGGATTTGTAAATGACGTCCGCGGGTGGACCTTCACGAAGAGAGAGGTAGCTGATGCTGCCAAGGAGGGAAAGCTTCTCACAATGGACATAGACATGGACGGTTACGGCAGGTGCAGCCTCAACTGCGGCCACTGCTTCAGGAGAAATAAAGATTTCCACAATGAGAAGAGGATGGGGAGGGAGGAGTTATTCTTTCACCTCGCTGAAGCCAAAAAACTCGGCTTGAAGACGGTCAAACTAATAGGGCCTGGCGAGCCTCTTGAAGAGCCCGGTCTGATAAGCTTCTTGGAGAGGCTTAATGATACTGGGATAACTGCGCTGATATTCACGAAAGGCAGGATTATAGGTGACGACGCAGCCTGCTTGGAAATACATAAAAAGGAAGATGGAAGCGGGATGAACGGCAGTGAGCTTGCTGCAAAGCTTAAGGGGCTCGGAGTGAGCATATTGCTTGGTACAACTTCCTTCGACCCAGAGACGGAAGATAAAACGGTTGGCAAGGTGGGTTACCATAAGGCAAGAAATGAAGCAATACTAAGACTTGTGGACGCAGGATTCAATGAGTACACGCCAGACCAGCCCACAAGACTCGCTTTCGTGTGCACCCCTGTTACGCCAGTAAACATAGATGAGGTTTTTGAACTCTACAAATGGAGCAGGGAGAGGCATATACAGCCAGTCATAGCACCTACAATGATAGCAGGAAGGGCATTGGGCAAGCTTCAACAGTTAGTCCCCCCAAGGGATAAACTGCTTGAGTTATACACGAAAATAAACATCTGGGCGATAGAGCATGGTGTATGCACATTTGAGCAACTTCTGGAACAGGGTATCGCAGCATATGCAGGTGGTGCACCATGCAATCAGGTGGCAGTAGGTGCCTTCCTGAGAGGGGATGGCAAAGTACTCAGGTGTCCTGGCGACGATATAACGATAATTGGTGATCTAAAGGAGAAGAGTCTTACTGAGATATGGAAGGGAAGCGAAAACAGGAAGAAATACTCGGGAATGCACAACAATGGCTGCCCTGCAAAGGAAGGCAAATCTTTTCCGCAGGAGTTCTTCAAGGATGTTATGAAGAATGTAGTTGGGTTTGAAAGCAAGGCGTCAAAGATTCTCGGATAGCATAATACTCTCATAATTGCTTCGCAACTCCGACAATTCTCAGCCCTTTTGCATTCAGGTCGCACAGAAGCAGGTTTTCCTCCTTCAGGAATGCAACCGGTTTTTCGGTTTTTATCGTTCCCCTTCCCTTTTCGCCAGGCTTTATCTCACTCAGAATCTCAAGCCTGCATGGCTCGAACTGCAAGCCCGCGCTTAGGTGAAGCGCCTCATCATTTACAAGCGGTTCCTTTGCGAATTTCAAGGAAGCCAGCTCGCAGGCGAATCTCTCCTCCACGCAGATTTTCTCCTTTGAAAGCACAGTTCCCCGCGTTATCTCTCCAGGTTTAACATTCTTGAGCGCAAGCCCCACCCTATCCCAGCAGACTGCAGAAGTGACATCCTCGTCATTCTTCTGGATACCCTTCACCTCAATCTCCTTCCCAGATGGGTAGGCGGTTATCCTGTCATGCACTGCTATGCCGCCCCGCTTGACAATGCCAAGGGCAACAGTTCCGACTCCCTTCACTTCAAAGCAGTGGTCTATATGCACAAGAGTGCTTCCCTCAACTCTCGGGCTCTCCTGCGCAAACAGGAACTCCCGCGCCTCATTAATTTCTGAGAAAATTCTGCTGTTTTTCAGCGATGTCTGCGCAAGCAGAGGCTTCAGGTCAAATGAGCTCAGGAAAACAGCCTTCATCCCAAGAACATCAAGGGCGACAATCATCTCCCCAAGCACGGAAGATGGTGTGTCTGCAACTACCAGTGTCATATCCGAGAGGCACAGCGTTTGGAGCAGAACTGGAAACTTTGCCGGGTAAGCCAGGGGGTCTATTGCCGTTATTATCTTTCCCTGGAATACTGTGTGGTAGAATGAAATGTCGTCAGCAGTCCCCTTTTTGCCCAGCGCCTTGGCTGCAGTTGCGCGTCTTTCCGCATCCTCTCCCAGCACTGCAATATTTAGACTTGACATTCAATCAACTGAAAGGCATAACTTGGGGCGCTCAAGGTTTAAAATCCTGTGCGAGCCTCAGGGGGCTGTGTTATTATACCCGCAGAAGCGGGGAAATCCACATTCTTCAGAGGTGTGATGAAAGCGAGCTATATAAAGAAAGTATATATCATTCCACTTTCACTGGAAAGTTACCCCCCTCCACGAGGTTTATAAAGGGAGAAATAGACTTAAATAACGTCTATGAGGGCTTACAAATTTAGAATATATCCTTCAAAGAAGCAGGAGGAGCTTATGAACACTCATCTTTGGTTAGCAAAGAATCTCTGGAATGAGATGCTTGCCTTTACCAAAGAGATTTACGACAATTACCAAAGATTCCCAACTAAAAAGACATTAAGGGAAATTGTCAAACAGTCAGGTCTCTTCTCTCAGGTTAACCAGGAGCTTGTAGATAGGTTGATTGATGCTCTTCATAGAAAGATAGAGATGAAGAAAAAAGGAGAGAAAGGCGGCTTCCCGCGCTTCAAATTTTTTGACAGGATGAAGAGCTTATCATATCCACAATCTGGCTTTTGGTTGGATAAGAAACTGAAGGTCACTCCATTTGGAGAAATTGCAGTAAAGAAGCACAGGGACATAAAAGGTAAGATTAAGACACTGACTCTTAAAAGGGAAGGTTCAGGTAAATGGTTTGCAACCTTCTCTGTTGAAACTCCAGAAGAGATTCCAAGAGAAAACAGAGGAGAAGCAGTGGGAATTGACTTGGGGCTGAAGACATTTGCAACCCTCTCAAATGGAATAAGGATAAAAAACCCAAGACACCTAATGAAGCATGAGGACAGGCTTACCTTCATACAAAGGAAGTTCTCAAAGAAAAAGAAAGGAAGCGGCAACAGAAAGAAGGCAAAGATAAGAATTGCCAGATTACATGAGAAGGTAGCAAACACAAGAAAAGACTTCCTGCATAAAACATCAACACAACTTGTCAATGATTATTCCTTCATAGCATCAGAAAAGCTTGCCTCAAAAAAAATGTCAGAAGAAAAATATGGCAAGCAGATAAGAGATGCTGGATGGAATATGTTTGCAGACATTCTTGCATACAAGGCGGAAGGGGCTGGATGCAGGGTTGTGTTTGTAGACCCAAGAAATACTTCAAAGATGTGCAGCAGGTGCGGAAACATCAGAGATGACCTAACTCTCTGGGACAGGGTGTATACCTGTCCCAATTGTGGTCTATCAACAGACAGAGATTTAAATGCTGCAGTAAATATACTCATAAGAGCTACCCCCGGGCAGGGGGGAAGTAACGCCTGCAAGTCCGTAAAGGAGAGAGATGTTGTATTGGCAACGTCTGTGAAGCAGGAAGCCCGCACCCTTCATGGGTGGGAGCATGTCACCATCAGCTATTGTACGGGTATTACTCACTGTTAATTGTGGAGTATTTGAATGAACATTAAATTTAGTGAACCCATTTCCAAGGCACTTGCAGAGCTAGGCTTCAAGGAACTTACGGAAGTGCAGAAGCAGGCGATACCTTATATCATGCAGGGTGAGGACTTGATAGCGCAGGCGAGGACAGGGACAGGAAAGACTGCCGCTTTTGCAATACCTCTGCTGGAGATAATAACCGATAAGCCCTACGTTCAGGCAATAGTGCTTGCCCCTACAAGGGAGCTTGCAATGCAGGTTGGCAACGACTTCAGGAAAATAGGTAGGTACTCCAAGGCTCGCGTGCTCGTCGCATACGGCGGAGTAGGGCTGGAGCCGCAGATTGAGAAGCTGAGGGCAGGGGTGCACATTGTCGTCGGCACGCCAGGCAGAATACTTGATTTGATGTCGCGAGGCGATTTGAATTTATCCAGGATAGAGTTCTTCGTAATTGATGAGGCGGATGTAATGCTTGCAATGGGCTTCATAAGGGATGTTGAGAGGATACTGGGAGCAGTTCCCCAGAAAAGGCAGATGCTGCTCTTCTGCGTTGATTTCCCAGAGGAAATACTATCACTTGCCAAGAAGCACATGCGCTACCCTCAGCACGTGAAACTCATATCATCTGAGAAAAGCGCCCAGGGAGTTACGCAGTTATTCTACATGGTTGAATCCGGGAGAAAGCTCGGGGCACTGCTTTTCCTTCTCAGGCAGATTAAGCCCCAGAGGACGCTGATATTCTGCAGAACGAAGAGAAGGGTGGATGAGCTGACGCGCATACTGAACTACAATGGGATAAAGGCAATGGGCATACAGGGAGATTTGTCGCAGGCGCAGAGAACCAGGACCATGGATGCTTTCAAGGAGGGCTCCATACCCTTGCTTGTCGCAACTGATGTCGCATCAAGGGGAATTCAAGTTGAGAAGATTTCCCATGTGTTCAACTACGAGCTTCCCCATGACATAAACTACTACCTTCACCGCATAGGCAGGACTGGAAGGATGAGTGATGTCGGTGAGGCTATCACACTCTGCTACTCGGATGAGATGGGCACCATGGGGCAGATTGAGAGGCTTATCGGCACAACTCTTGAGGAGAAATTCCTACCAGCAAATACTCCGGCTCCGAGAATGCCTCCTTACCAAGGTTACCAGGGCCGGGGCAGACCAAATCGTGCCTATGGTCAGAGTAGCTTCGGAGACAGGCGCAGACCACCGCGTTTCCGCAGGTAAGTTCTTCTGAAGTGTCTTCTTAACTTTTAAGAACAACAAAAGGTTTCAGCTAGATTCTTGAAGATGAAATAAATTCGAGTGGTCAGCAACAATGGGCGTTCCCGCTGCAAAGCAGTACAGGCACCATCGTGAGCGAGCTTAACTTCCGAGTTCGGAATGGGTTCGGGTGTCTCCCCGCTCCTATGGCCGCTGACCGTCTATAATTATGCAGAATGGTATTTAAAAAGCTTACTTCCTCCTTGCGTTGTAGCGTAATTCAAAAATTACGAGGTAAATAAAAAAAGCAAAAATAAGCTCTCTGAGGGAGTTGTGCTACAACGCATTCCTCCTTACTCCTTTATATCAAAAATGCTGCGCAGATTCTCCTGCAGGTGTTTAATGTTAGGTGGATACGTCAGGCTTGAAAGAGTGGCATCCGCCGTTTTCTTTATGTCGTCAGGCAAATTCATTGATAGGGGGTTA
>JACCLF010000010.1 GCA_013425405.1 Microcaldota archaeon
TTTGCAAGCTCGGTAAGCTTCTTCCAGCTGTCCTTTGTCAACAGCTCATTCCAGAATTCCTTCACCATCCAAACCGCCTCTCAAGCGCTTTTAGAAAGTCCTTCGCATACCATTCCCTGAGGTTCCACAAGTCGACATACAACTGACAAAGCGGTGCAATGTTGCCAGTGGAAAGTGCTGTGAGGTTTGAGTCTGTTCTCAAGATGAAGAGGTTCGCAGGCCCCTCCGTCTCGGGAAATCTTGCTTTTATTTCCTCCAGCGCCTCTTCTCCAGAGTATACGTAAACCTCGCTGTAGTCCGCTGGCACATCACCAAATTTGAACTTGTAGCCCGAGTACGCGGTGTATATAACATCAGAGGGCATGCTTTTTTCAATATCAGAGACTGGCGCATCAACCCTCGTTTGATATTTTATATCCTTCTCAAGATTGCGTATGCTCGCCCAGTAAGCCGCCAGCTTTTCCTCATCGGTTACGCGAAAACCCATCCTAGTGGCATCAACCGCGCCCATCTTAACAAGCGGCCTGAGCGCATTGTTGACTGTACTAAGCGAAATCTTGAGTTTTTGGGCTAGGGAGAACTGTGTGAGCTTCTTTTCTTTTAACTCCATGGTAGTATAGAGGGCTTCCCTGTAGACCCATTCCTTCTTTTTCATGCTTTCTATTTATTCATTTTTTATTTATAAAGGTTTCGAATAAATGCGAAATGGGGCAACGTCTGGAGTGGACTCAGGATACAATGGGTGGGGAAAGAAGGGAATTGGGCAGGGGGCAAGGTTTTTCTTATTGTGTGCTGATTCTAATAGCATGGCAAAGAAGAAGAGTTCCTTGTGGAATTTCGTGGTAAATTTATTCAGCTCATTTTTCAGAGCAATAATCTTGCTTCTTAGCTCTGCGTATCGTCTCATAACTGGCTCAGTAAGAAGTGCGGCAGCTGAGGTGAGGAAGCCAAGGGCAGGCGCATCTTATGTAGAGCTAAAGGCTGTCAATGTGGTTGATGGTTCATTGGAGGGGTTTGAGGAGAAGCTGCTCAATTCTAAAAGCACTGTCGGTCTGATAATCGGCGCAAGGGGAAGTGGGAAGAGCGCTCTTGGCCTGAGGATTCTGGAGAACGTTCATGCAAAAACAAATAGAAAGGTTTGCGCAATGGGTTTTGGGGAGGGGAGCCTTCCGAGGTGGGTAAAGGTTATCGGAAATGCTGATGATATAGAGGAGGGTTCATTCGTGCTTGTTGATGAGGGAGGGATTATTTTTTCCTCGCGGGATTCCATGTCGGATGCGAACAAACTTCTCTCAAACCTACTCCTTATAGCGAGGCACAAAGATTTGAGCGTGCTCTTCATATCACAGAATTCCGCAAACCTTGAGGTGAATGCCATAAGGCAGGTAGATTACCTCCTTCTCAGGAAGCCATCATTGCTCCAGAAAGATTTTGAGAGAAAGAAGATACGTGAAGTTTATGAGCAGGCTGAAAGAAATTTCAGGGAAAGCAGAGCGGATGTAGCAAAGGCGACATTTGTCTATTCTGATGAGTTCCGCGGGATTGTTGAGAATGCGCTGCCAAGTTTCTGGAGCGAGGAAGTGAGCAAGAGTTTCAAAAAATTTAAAGTTAAGTGAATGCAGTTGACTAGAAAAGTTTATAATCAACTGAATGTCAAATCTGTTTGATGTCTCCCAACTCAAATGGCGCTGCAGCTGCAGTTGAAGAGAAGAAAGCTAAAGAGGAAGAGAAAAAAGAGGAGAAGAAACCGCTGAAATTCTTGTTTGTTTCGTATGAGGGCCTGATTGGAGACTTGGCTTGGGAGGTTAAAAAGGAGGGGAGCGAGGTAAAGTATTACATACGGGACAAGTCTGAGAAGGATGTTTGCGATGGATTTGTTGACAAATGCGATGAGTGGAAGGACTGCAAGGACTGGGCGGATGTAATTGTACTGGATGATATTGGTTTTGGGCAGATTGCGGAGGATTTGAGGAAGGAGGGAAAATTGGTTGTTGGCGGCTCAGTTTACACGGACAGACTGGAGGATGACAGAGAGTTCGGGCAGGATGAACTGAGTAAGATTGGTGTGAACACATTGCCTCACTGGGACTTCCTGAGTTTTGATGATGCAATTGCATTTGTGAAGAAAAATCCGGAGAGGTATGTTATAAAGCCGAGCGGCATGGCACAAAATGAGAAGGAGCTTACATTTGTGGGGCAGGAGGAGGATGGCAATGATGTAATCAATGTCCTGGAGCATTACAAGAAGAGTTGGTCAAAGAAAATTAGTGCGATACAGCTCCAGAAGTTCGTGCAGGGAGTGGAAGTTGCTGTGGGGGTTTTCTTCAATGGGAAGGAGTTTGTTAATCCCATATTCATAAATTTCGAGCACAAGAAGCTGTTTCCCGGGGGCTTGGGACCGAATTGCGGCGAGATGGGTACGATGGGCATGTGGTGCCCTCCAAACAAGCTCTTCAATGAAACTCTCCTTAAGATGAAGGAGGTGCTCGCTGCATCCGGTTATTCGGGATATTTTGACTTAAATTGCATTGTCAATTCAAGGGGCATTTATCCACTCGAATTTACTTCGAGGTTTGGCTACCCCACCACAAGCCTGCAGGTTGAGGGCATAACGAGCAGGTGGAGCGAATTCTTAAGGTCGCTTGCGGCTGGGGAAGCAACAGAGTTGAAAACCAAGAAGGGGTTTCAGATATGCATCGTTGTGGCGGTGCCACCCTTCCCATTCACAGATCCAGCTGCCTTCAAGAGGCAGTCCGAGGATGCAATCGTCATATTCAAGAAGCCAAATTTAGATGGGGTGCACCTTGGGGATGTGAAACTTGTTGAGGATGACTGGAGGTTGGCGGGGCAGTCGGGTTATGCCGTGATTGTGACTGGCTCTGGCACTACTCTGGATGATGCAAGTAAGCAGGCGTATTCGAGAGTCAAGAATATCATGATTCCAAATATGTTTTATAGGACGGACATAGGGGGAAAGTGGGCACAGGAAGGAGATATGCTTTACACGTGGGGGTATCTGTACTGATAGGGGCGGGAGTATGAAAAAGTTGCCAATATTCATTCTTCTCCTGGGGTGCTTGGCGGGCATTGTATACGCAGATATTATGGACCCATTTGCGGGGGTAATGATTTTAGGTGCTGCTTTCATTGTGTTGCTTGTTTCTTGGGCAATAACGCTTGTTATGGAACTCGTTACCTCATTTATTTACCTGCACATGAAGAGACTCAGTAAGTGGGTGCTGCTGAGCATCATAGTTGCAAATATCATATCCGTGCCTCTGCTGTGGGGTTTTGTTATAGTGGTCACTTTGCTAAGCCCCAGCATGACAACTTACTTACTCGCGCTGCTTATTGGCGAGGTTGGGGTGGTTGCATTAGAAGCGGGTGTGATACTCCTGTTGAACAGGAAGGGGATAAAGAAGTCTGATGCAATTGCAATGAGCATTATAAACAACGTTGCAAGCTTTCTTATAGGAGTGGCGCTCGCCATGGCCACTAGGCTTTGAATTCGCATATCTTGTCGTAGTTCATTCTTATCCTGTGCAGTATTTCAACTATGGAAAGTCCGAAATGCTTTACTTTCCAGAAGGAGACGCGGGAACGACCGTGCATGTTGCCTTCAAGCGGTATGTTAAGGGAGAAAGTGGGGTATTCCTTGCCGTAAATCATTGTTTCATCTGGGTGGCCTGTCTTGAAGCCCACTTTTAATTTGGGTATGCGCCCGAGAACTCTTCTCAATTCCTTTTTATTGACGTTCTGCGGCCATTCGACATTCACATCCGACTTTCTGGCTGCCTGCGTCACATCAATGGCAATGTATAGGGCTTTGCCCTCCCTGCGCATCACCTTCTTTGCACCTTCCATGTTTGTCTCCTCTCCGTTGGTGAAGTAGAATTTTGTCTTCCTGTCCCTGACGCGAGGTATGACGGAGCGGAGCACGGCACCGACGCAGATTACATTGTCAAGGTTGCCGTCGTAATACCTGCGCCCCTTCCTCCTGAAGAACTTCACGTGGGCAGCCTTCCAGATAACGTCACAGTGAATGGATACAATAATCTTGCCATCGTTGGGCATGAAAACCAGTAATCTAGTTGCGTAGGCTAGACTTTAATAGCTTACCCAATAATGCTTTTTAAGGCAGGAAAGCAAAAAAATACCATGGTTTTTGTCCGCAAGGAGCATGAGGGAGAGGAGGAATTCAAGAAGGTGAGAGGGGGGCTTGCAGAGAGATTTGCGGACAGGCTGGGCAGAGAGCATCTGGACACTAAGACGTATACTACCTTCGGCAGGAATGTAGATGCAATGAAGGTATTTGGTGAGCTAGTCTCCAAGCTGAAGATATCTGAGGGAAGAATCGTGATTAATGAGGTGGGTGTGGGGTTTTATGATAGGTCGTCTGGTATTAAAGGCCACATAATGAAGCAGCATGCCGCCTATGAAACATTTGAACTTCTTAACGAGCTGAAAAAGGCGGGCGTAAAGCCAGAGCGGTTTGTACTGAATGCTATAGATATACGGAGGGACGCACTGCTGGCTGTGAAATCCACGAAAGTTTTGAGGATTGACACCATTGAGGCATTTGGGGAGCATTTCAAGAACTTCTTCCCGGAATTCCAGGAGAAAATGAAGGACCACCGCATACCTGTGAGGATACCGAAGGAGTACAGGGAGAGGGTCAACTGCATGGAGCTTGATATAGAGAGCAGCGCGGTGCCTGAGGCACACATAACCTTCTCGTTCATACAGAAGTTGTTTAGTGATAGGTATTTGGAGAACCTGGTAAAGAGCACAATGAAGGGAGGGTACATACTTACCCATGTGTATTATGAGGATAAGATGCTTGACAGGGTGGGATTGGAAAGAGCGGGAGAGAAGGGGCTCTGCAATGTTTATCAGGTTAAGTGAGTTATTTTAGGTGGGAAAGCAGGCTCTTAAAAATAAGTATTCCATCCGCCTCTCCTTTCAGCTCTTTTCTTGTCCAGTCCGGGTGCTGGTAGGAGAAGCAGGCATCCTCTGCATGGGGCATGAAAGCAAGCACGTTTCCTTCAGGGTTGCACACTCCGGCTATGTCTGAGAATGCACCGTTCGGATTGAATGGATATTTGCCGTCTGCAGCTCTTCCATCCTCATAGCAGTAGCGGAATACTACCTGGTCGTTCTTCTCAAGTGTTCTGAGCAGCTCTTTCTCATTCTCCTTGGGAAGCAGAAATCTACCCTCTCCATGCGCAACTGGTACGCGTATTACTCTTCCTTTGGGAATCTTTTTTGTGAAGAGGCAGTTGCCCCTTGAGAAATTCCTGAGGTAAACCCACCTGCACTCAAATTTAGAGGACGCATTAACGCCCATTGCAGCTTCGGGGTATTCGCTTATGCCGTGCAGGCCTGGTATCAAACCTGCCTCAACAACCACCTGCATGCCGTTGCATATCCCAAGGATGGGCCTGCCCTCATCTGCAATTTTCCTGAAGTCTTTTGAAAGCTTGTAGATGAGCTGCTTTGCCCAGATGGCTCCAGAGCGTATCCTGTCGCCGTAGGCAAAGCCGCCTGGGAAGATGAATGCATCGTAGTCGAGCAGGCTCTTCCTTCCCCTAAGAAACTCATTCATGTGGACTACTTCAGAGTTTGCCTTAAGGTAGGAGAGAATGTCAGAGATGTCATAATCCCTGTTTGTTCCTGCAACCCTCATGATGCATATTCTCTTCATATTATCACTTCAAAGGCTCCTGCCAGGTTTTTTTGAGCCTTGCAAGCTGCTCTGCCATGAGAACTTTTCCCTGTTTGCCAATGACTACAAATTCCTTCAGCTTTGTGGTTCTGCCAATCCTGCAGAAAGAAACCCCTTTCATGAGCTTCTCAAAGCTCCTCTGTTTTGAAGGAGAAACTTCAACCAAGAAACGCGAGTTGGATTCTGAGAAAAGCAGGAAGTCGTCCCTCTCCTGCAGATGGAGCTGCTGCAAATCAATTTCCATTCCAATATTTCCTGAGAATGCCATTTCAGCAGCGGCAACTGCAAGCCCGCCTTCAGACAGGTCATGGCAGGAGAGCAGAAGTCCTTTGTCAATTGCAGAGGTGACTTTGCTGAAAATTCTCTTTGCTTTTTCCTGTTGCACTCTGGGCACAGACGCACCGAGCTCTTTGAAGAGCGAGTAGTAGGCAGATCCTCCGAGCTCCTTGCGGGTTTCACCGATGAGGTAGACGAGGCTTCCCGGCTTCTTTGCGTCCATTGTAACTGCCTTTCTGATATCGGGAACGATGCCAAGAGCGGAAATGAGCAGGGAGGGGGTAATCGGCTTTCCTGCAGATTCGTTGTAGAGGCTGTCCTTTCCTGAGATAAATGGAGTCTTGAAAGCAAGAGCCATGTCCTTGCATGCCCTGCAGGCTTCAACCAAGCCGTAGGCAAGCTCGGGCCTCTTGGGAGAGCCCCAGCAGAAGTTGTCAAGCAAAGCTATTCTTCTCCCTCCGACTGCAATGTTGTTTCTCACCGCCTCGTCAATTGCTGAGGAGGCCATGGCATAGCAGTCTATTTTCCCGTAATTCGGGTTGAAGCCGTTGGAGAGTGCAACGCCTTTCCAAGAGGTTCTGAGTGGCTTTAGCACAGATGCATCCCCCGGCCCGTCAATTAAGGCTCCCTGCAGTGGCTTCACGATGGTGTTGCCCTTCACCTCATGGTCGTAGGTGTGCATGACTGATTCCTTGCTTGCAATGCTTGGAATGGAAAGGAGCTTGAGCAGGATTTCGCCAAGATTTTTCGGTTGCTTGAAGTTGGGTTCCTTCTGATTCATTTTTGGTTTTTTTACAGTTGTAGTTTCGTAGAGGACTTCGTAAAGAAACCCTGTTGGGAGGTTTGCAACCGGCGTGTCTTTGTAGAGAACCAGTATTTGCTTTGAGTCATTGAAGCGCCCTATGACAGTTGCCCCAACATCCTCGTCTTCAAAGATTTGGAGTGCTCTCTCCATTTTATTTTCGGGTATTGAGAGAAGCATCCTCTCCTGCGATTCGGAAACCCATATTTCCCATGGTGCATCCATAGGGTATTTCAGGGGAACTGTTTCAAGCTCAACGGTTGCGCCGCAGCCTGAGCGCTCAGCCATTTCACTGACTGCACAGGAGATGCCTCCTCCTCCCAAGTCGGTTATCGCGGAGGCAA
>JACCLF010000020.1 GCA_013425405.1 Microcaldota archaeon
CTTTATAGGAAGCAACATCTCAAGAAAACTTGTTGGGCTGGGGCATGACGTGACAGTTGCAGATGACTTGTTCCTTGGCAGGAAGGACAATCTCAAAGGTTTGAAGCTGAAATTCTGCAATATTGATTTGAGGGATGAGAAGGTAACTGACCGCCTTTTCAAAAAGGGAAAATTTGAATTTGTTTTTCATGAGGCTGCCTGCAGCAGTGCGCCCATGTTTGACAACGACCCGCGCTATGCGCTGGATGTCAATATACGTGGATTCATCAACGTCCTGCAGGCTTCAAAGGAGAACAATGTGGAGAGGGTGGTATATGCAAGCAGCAGTTCCATCTACCATGACTTGACACCGCCCCACATTGAGAGCATGGCAGTCACTCCAAAATCATTCTACACAATATCCAAGTATGTAATGGAAGTATACTCAAGGCAGTACCTTGATGAATTTGGGGTGGAGAGCATCGGGATGAGGTATTTCTCGGTATACGGGCCGAATGAACTTCATAAGGGCAGATTTGCCAACATAATCTCCCAGTTCCTGTGGATTATGAAAAAGGGCCAGGGGCCTGTTATATACGGCGACGGAGAACAGGCAAGGGATTTCACCTATGTCGATGATGTGGTTGACGCCAACCTGAGAGCAATGAAAGCGGGGAGGCCTGGTGATGTTTACAACATAGGCACAGGCGATATGACAACTTTCAACCAAGTGGTTGAGCTGCTTAACCTATCCCTCGGGAAGAAGATAAAGCCAAAGTACATACCAAACCCAATACACAACTATGTGCCTCTCACAGGGGCGAGCACTGAGAAAGCGCGCAGGGAGCTGGGGTTTGTGAGCAGGTATTCGCTTAATGACGGGATAAAGAAGCTTGTTGAGTTCTACTCAAAATAGTTCAACCAAGCATCTCTTGGATTTTTCCGAACAGACTTTCAACCCTGCCCTTGAGTTCTTCTCTTGCCTTATCCCTCTTTTCAATCGACTCGGAAGTGTCTCCACGAACTTCGTAAGCCAGAGTTGTTATAAAAGCGCTGGTAAATACAAACCATCCTACCCTTACGGCAAGATCAATAGTAGCCATAGCCGGATCCGGGTTGTATCCTGGAGGCTGAACAGGCTGCACGCGGGCAAAGCTTGTAAAGAACTCCGAAGTGTAGTCAACGAGCGGTTTGAGCAGAGTGCTGTTGACGACCAATGCGGCAATAGAACTTCCAACTCCTTGTAGCCTGTTCTTAAGCGCCGTATCCAGATGCTCCTTGCTTTTTTTCTCAATATCAGAGAAAAGAGTCTGAGTCTCTTGTATAAGTTCCTTAAGTTCCATTTCCTGCCTCTTATGCTTGGCATCGGGCAGTTTTGATTCCAATTCCGAGAGGATATGGGATTTGAATTCTCTGAGGTGCCTGCGCTCATTCCATACCGAACTTGAGGAGTGCTGGCTGTCCGCAGAGTTCTTGATAAATGCTATGCTCTCTGAAGCTATTAGGCCTGGCAGGCCCAGTCCGGCGGCTGCATGGTGAAAAGTCATAAGGTAAACAGATGCTGCATCCACTATGCCGGCTCCAGAGTTTAATCCCTTGCTGGGCTGCTTGCACTCTGAAGAAGAGAACAGAGAGTCTATGCTCTTCTCCACCTCGTCCTTTGTCGGGAGTTTAACCTCATGGGCTTCAGCAGTTTCCCTTCCCTTTATGAAAGCGCTTATTTTCGTTCTTAGGCCGGCTTTATGAAACTCGTCACCTATGGGCTGAGCTTGCGGATGAAGGTCTTCCTGCTTGACGCCACCTTTCTGCATGCGTATTACTTGGATTTTGGTGTATAAAATAGTTTCATGCGCTTCGTCTAACTTATTTTAGCTTGGCCAACCGTTAATTGGACTAGTCAGCATTTGAATTGCTCCACAGGTAAAGCCTCATTATGATTATGGAGTTGTTGTATACTACTACCCTGTCGTCCCTGGCTATTGCTTTCACCGTCATGTCGTTATACGGGCTGCCTGCCGTTATAGGTAAGCCATCCATTAAAACTGGCTGCTCAAGGTTGTTATTGCGGGTGTTGCGGAACTTGAACTCGACGTAAAAATTATATTTGGACCTGAGCAGGCTTCTGGTGTAGGAGTAGTTTGTTGAGCTCATGGTCCTAAGGTTGTTAAGTTTATTGACTGAAAGAGAGCGGTTAGTCCAGCTTTCAGCAAGCCCAATCTGCTGCACATTTGACCATGTGCTATCGTCAAATGGATCAAAACCACCCGCCGTGTTCCAGTCTGCAGGTATGCCTGGGGACATCAGCACATCGCCGATCTTGAGGGATTCACGGATTATAGCATCCTTGTTCTCAGACATGTTGGTTCTGGCGCTCCACCAGAAGAATGCCAGTATGGCCATTGCTACAACGAAGATCATTGACGCAATTATCAAATCGTAGGACCACACCTGCCCTTTTTTCCATTTAGCCAAAATATCGCCATGTATACTTTTGAAAAATCATATTTAAACGTATTGGTTGCTCATGTAATTGAGAAACGTTTAAATAGAAATAGACTACATAGTAAATCAGTTTCATGGAGGTGCTTATATATGGAATCAATAATACAGGAGGCCCTCAAAGAAGCCAGCAACGAAGTTGGCAGTGACCTAGCCGTTCCTAGAATAGTCGTCATGGGGGTAGGGGGAGCTGGGTGCAACACGGTAAACAGGCTTGCCAAAGTCGGCATAAGAGGGGCTGAGCTCATAGCTGTCAACACGGACAAGAAGCACCTCTCCATAATTTCAGAAAGCGCGAAAAGAGTTCTCATCGGGCAGAGCATAACAAGGGGATTGGGCGCAGGAGGATACCCCGAAGTTGCGCTGAAAGCTGTTGAAGCATCAAGGCAGGAGCTTGAGACAATACTGGCGGATACTCACCTGCTTTTCATAGCTGCGGGGATGGGAGGGGGAACAGGAACAGGGGCTGCACCTGCAATAGCTGATTTGGCCAAGCAGGAGGGAGCAATAGTAGTTGCAATAGTGACATACCCCTTCGAGCTTGAGAGGGCGAGGCTGAAGAAAGCTGAGGTGGGCATAGAGGCTCTGAGGAGGGCTGCGGACACTATAATTGTAATAGACAACAACAGGCTTGTTGAATTCTTCCCCAACCTCCCAATAGACAGGGCGTTCAATGTTGCAGATGAGATAACTGCAAGGGCAGTAAGAGGCATAACAGAGACGATAACAACCCCTAGCCTGATTAACATAGACTTTGCAGATGTGAGAGCAATAATGGGAGGCGGAGGGGTCTCAATGATAGCTGTTGGTGAAGCAAAAGGGACTGACAGGGTGCAGGAGCTTGTCAAAAATACTCTGCACCACAGGCTGCTGGATGTTGATTACAGGGGTGCAACTGGCGTGCTGCTGCATCTTACGGGCGGAGGAGATATGACCCTGGGAGAGGCAAACCAGATTGGCGAGCTGCTCACGGAAGAAGTTGAGCCGACTGCAAATGTCATATGGGGCGCGAGGCTTGATGCGAGCTATGAGGGAAGGATAGAGGCCCTAGCAATATTCACCGGCATAAAAAGTCCGTACATTGTTGGCAAGCCAAAAAGGGAGCCACGCTGGAGCCTGGGAGAAGTCTGATTATCCTCTGTACCACAGCCATGGGA
This sequence comes from Microcaldota archaeon, assembly GCA_013425405.1. Taxonomy (GTDB): domain Archaea; phylum Micrarchaeota; class Micrarchaeia; order Burarchaeales; family Fermentimicrarchaeaceae; genus Fermentimicrarchaeum. The sequence goes on from JACCLF010000020.1 coordinate 3,636, forward strand.
CAAGGTTGAGCAGGAAGAAAATAATCATGGCTATTGCAAGCGCTTTTATGACTCTCTCATCCTTCAAAACAAGGGAGACAATCCTGTATCCATCGAAAGGCGGGATAGGGAGCAGGTTGACGCTGCCAACCAGAAAGTTAAGCACGAATGCCAAGCCTAGGAAGTTGTATAAAAACAAGAACCACCAATTGCCGGGCTGGAAGGATAATTTTTTAATCCACCCAGATATGCTGCCATCGCTGAACGGGATAACGCCCACCTTCCCGTTTTTGTCTGCTATTAGTGAGAAAGAACCTGCATTTGTAACTACATGCACCGTATCATTTTCTTTTGTTGAGTTGGATGCTTTGGAGAAATCGTCTGCTGTATGTATCTCAACCCCATTCCACCGTTCAATGACCATCCCTTGCTTCAGTATTCCATATGCTGGAGAGCCAGGCGAAACATCAGAAACAAGTATATGCTGGTCAAGATATGAATTTGGAGGTGGATAGGTATTGAGCATCAGCAACAAATAGCCTAGGAAGAGTATGAAAAATACAATTGATAATACCAGATTTGCCGATGAGCCTGCTACAAGGACATTCCTCTGCTTGTCTGGGTCGCTCTTCTGAAGCCTTTTCTCATCAGGCTCTACAAATGCACCTATGGGAAGGAAACCAAAAAGCACAAGCCCGCTGTTTTTCACCTTTATCTTCTCCACCCGAGCAAGAATTCCGTGCGACACTTCGTGGAAGAAAAGTATGACTGCAAGGGCCAGAACACCCTCAAAAAACGGCAGGTTTATCCCAGGAATTATGGGGCTCGCACCAGGCGTTATTCTGTTGAGGGCCGCAGCATTTCCAGAGGGGTTGCCGAAAACCGAGAGAAGCTTCATAAAAATGCTGTAGGTTATGACCAGGCCGTAGCCTATAAAACTCATTACGCCTGCAAGACAAAAGCCCCCAAGAAGAAGCGAGAAGAATACTATGTAGTAGAGCAAGATTGATGTGAATTCAGATTCCTGAGTGTTGGAGGCGGAACCTTGCAATATGGAGGATTGGACAGGCAGCTGTATTATGCTCATGGCAACCGGCAAAACAAAAGGCAAAACGAAAATTATTGAGAGCATTAGAGTTAGTGCTGAGAAATCGAATGTCCTCTTGGAAATTTTTTTGAAGAGGAGTATCGAGCTGGCTCCGAATCCCATAACCATGCCAAAATCAGCCAAACCTCTCCACACGTTGGGGTTCCATTCGGCAAGACCATCAAGCGACTTCTTTCCCCTCTCAGTTGCAAGTATGATTATGCCCTTCTCTCCGTTGAGCTTGAGCAGCTTCTGCAGCGACATGCCGCATAGGAAAAGGATGACTACGGAAATTACGAATTTCGCAATGCCGTTTATGGGGCTTTCCACCACCTCATAGAAAGCAAAAATGGAAATCAGGGTGGTGAAAGCTGCAAGTAGTTTTTTTATCATATATTCTAGATGTTTAGTAGAAAACCATTAAATATGCTTTAGCCCAAAGAAAACTTATGGGAGAGTGCGAGATTTGCGGAGCCGGGGAGGCTGGCTTCTTTATACTTGTTGAGGGAGCTAAGCTTCATGTCTGCTATAAGTGCGCAAAACACGGAAAGGTGCTCTCGGCCCCTGCAACCATGCCGCAGAGAAGTTTGTCTGTCAGCAGGGAGCAGACAGAGAGGGACATAGTTGCGGATTTCGGCAGGAAGATCAGGGAGGCAAGGAATAAGATGAAAATAGAGAGAAATGTGCTTGCCGAGCTGATGAATGAGAAGGAATCATTTCTTGAGAGGATAGAGGCGGAGAGGACAATTCCCAATGAGACGCTGGCTCGGAAGCTTGAGAAGGCGCTTGGGATAAAACTTTTTGAGGAGATAAAGCACGAGCACGTGGACATAAGAAAGGACAAAAAGGGGGAGCTTACTCTGGGAGATGTAGTCATTGTCAAGAAAAAGTAGATGATGAGATGGGTGTTAACCTCGGAGAGCTTGTCCAGAAGGAAGAGATAACTCTGGAGGCTCTCAGCGGAAAAATTATTGCAATAGATGCCTACAATGCGCTCTACCAGTTTCTCTCTGTAATAAGGCAGCCTGACGGCACCCCTCTGATGGACTCGCAGGGCAGAATAACTAGCCATCTCTCCGGAGTTTTCTACAGGACGGCAAAGCTCATTGAGGCGGGGGTGAGGCCTGCTTATATATTCGATGGGGAGCCTCCGAAGCTGAAGAAAAGCGTGCTTGAGGGCAGAAGAGAAATCAGGGAGGCTGCAGAGCAAAAATGGAAGGATGCGCTGAGCAGGGGGGAGCTTGCCGAGGCTAGGGTTCATGCCCAAGCATCCTCAAAGCTCAGCAAGGAGATGGTGGAGGATGCAAAGAAGCTTGTGGAGCTCATGGGCCTGCCCGCAATTCAGGCCCCAAGTGAGGGGGAGGCCCAGGCTGCTGTGCTTGCTGAGAAAGGAGCGGTCTATGCATGCGCATCCCAGGATTATGACGCGCTTCTGTTTGGTGCGCCACGCCTCGTGAGGAATTTGACAATGAGCGGCAGGAGGAAGCTGCCGAGGAAAGATTTTTATGTTGAGGTGAAGACTGAGCTTATAGATTTGGAAAGGAATCTTAAAGCTCTTGGTATTGACAGGAGAAAGCTTGTATGGATTGGAATGCTTGTTGGAACAGATTTCAACAGCGGAGTGAAGGGTATAGGGCCGAAAAAAGCTCTTAAACTTGTCTCTGAGAACAGCTCTTTTGAAGAAGTCTTTGCGAAATTCAGGGGGGAGATGGATGTCGAGCCGTCTGATGTTGAGAATATATTCCTCCACCCGGCGGTTGAGGAGAACTGCAGGATTGAGTTCAAGGAGCCGGACAGGAGCGGGATTGCGGAGTTTCTTTGCAGAGGACATGGATTCTCAGAGGAGCGTGTCAATAAGACTCTTGACGAGATGATTAGGATATCTTCCGAAAAAGTTAAGCAGAGCAGCCTTGGTAAATGGTTTGGGTAAGTAGCAAAAGAAGTTTAATATATATTTATATGTAAATGCATACCGGTGGAGCAATGGCGGATGTCTACAGGCATTTAGTCCTTTTCATATGTTTTGCACTAGCTGCGCTGTCAATATGGACCTTGAAGAACTACCCAGGATATACGCCGGCATTGCTGGCGCCTGCTGCGGGGCTTGCACTGGTGGTAAGGCAGCTGAAAAGCAGACCAGTCAAGATACTGTGCTACCTATCTCTAGGATTCGCCAGCTACCTCCCAGTTTTGAATTCATTCGTAGTGCCAGTTGGGAGCGAGGAGCTGCTCTTCTCGTTTGCAGCCTTCTTCCTGCTTGCCGTAGCCAATGCAATTGGGGTAATTGTAGGCTATTCAGATTCATACATCTACGGAGGGGTATTCTCGGCGGGGGCAGTGCCTGCGCTGCTTCTTGCGAAGGGACCTTTGGATTTTGGAAGCATAGATAGATTCGTTATAGGAGTGATTCTTTTCGCATGCTCCTCATTCATATTCGTGCATCTTATATCAAAGAAGAGCAAGGCAAGGGACTCAATCTTCAGCATCCTGGAAGGCAGCGTGATTGCCGCAATCCTGATTACAGTTATATTCTCCATGAGGTTCTTCAGCATAGACATGCTCTACCAAGGGCAGTTTGATAAGCTTTGGAAGGATGTTTCGCCATTGTTTGTGAATGTCCTCTGGCTCTCTGTTATTTCAAATGGTTTGGTGCTTCTGGTTGCTTTTATAGCTCACGAACTTATTATGTACGCCCTTGAGCTGGTGAGGGAGATTCATGAGAATGGGGAGGTGGGGTACCGCAAGACTGCTGCAAAAGTCGAAGAGGTTGCAGTGGAGGTGCCTGAAGAGGGTGAAGACCCATTTGCATCTCTCATGCTGAGGCTGAAGAAATTTATACAGGATCTTCCGCAGTATGATACTTCAGCAGCTTCGAATGTCCTCACAAGATTTGATGCGGAGTTAAATTCTCTTGAAAATTATGACAGCAATTTGAAGGGTGACACAAAGGCTTTGCTCTCAAAGGCAGAGAAACTCTTGAAGGATCTTGGAGGGAGGGAGGAGCCAAGAAAGCCTCCGAAGCTGTCTATCAAGAGGTCTGAGATGATAGAGCTGCCAAAGGGCTCCGTAGTACTAGTCGAGGGCCCGATTGGAAGCAGGAAGGAGGAGTGCTGCCTGGGGCATCTGAAGCTTGCAATTCAGAGGGGGAAGAAAGTCGCTATATGCTCCTACGAACCTGAGGAAGAGCTGCAGTGGTTCAGCAAGGAAGAGAGAGGGAATATTAAAACTTTCAAGGTTGAGCCCAACATAACTGAAATGTCGCTGATTATAACCAAAATTGTTGAGAGCAAGCCTGAGATGATATTCTTCAATATACTCTACAAGCTTCTGCCAGCTTATTCATCAGATGTGCTGAGCGAGTTCCTAGGCTCAAACATCAGGAAAATCAAGAGGGCGGGCACCACGGCTGTATTCGTAATGGAAAGGGAGATGATATCCACCCAGATATTATCGGTAGTGGAGAGCCTTTTTGATGGGATAATTGAATTCCAGATAAGGGAGGAAGGCGATGAGCTTGTTCCGTACTACAGGGTGAAGGAGTTCAAGCTGAAGGAGTTTGATACTAACTGGATGGAGTTCAAATAGGTGGAAAAATGGAGAAGATAAAAACAAACATAAAGGGCTTGGATGTTCTGCTTGGAGGCGGGATTCCGATCCACAATAATGTCTTCATATGCGGTGGGCCGGGGACAGGCAAGACGAGCCTTTCCATGGAGTTCCTTTACAGGGGGGCGCTGAACGGAGACAACGGGCTCTTCCTCTCCCTTGAGGAGGATACGAATTCGCTCATAGACAATGCCACTTCTACATTCACAAAATGGAGCAAATTCAACCAGCTGATAAAGGAGAAGAAGCTCGTGGTGCTGACGCAGGAGTCGTATATACATGTTGATATGCCTGAGACAGGCGTGAGCCCTTACTACACATTCAACAAGCTGTATGACAAGATAAATGAGACAATAGAGGACCACAAGACAAAGAGGGTGGTGATTGACTCCGCATCCATACTCAACCTATTCTTCACTGACGACCTCGAATACAGGAGGACTCTGCTGAACCTGCTCAGAGACCTTAAGAAGAAGGGATGCACCGCTCTGCTCACGGCAGAGCTGCAGAATGTTAACAGGGAAACGGTGAGGTTCGCAATAGAGCATTTCGTTGCTGACGGAGTTATACTGCTATACCTTCTGGAGCAGCAGGAGAGAAGGATATCCGCAATGGAAGTTCTTAAGATGAGGGGAAGCGAGCATTCCAAGGTGCTGACTCCCTTCAAGATAACGCCGAACGGAATTGAGGTTTTCGTAGGCGAGAGAGTCTATTAGCCTGAGAGCGGATGAGATGGACCGAAGCATTGTGCTGTCATTAGTGGGCCTGCTTCTTATAATTGCAGTTCTAGTGAATACTTTTTATTTTGACGAGATTGCCAAAAAATGGCTTGTTGACCCCACGGCAAGCCTTGTGAACACTGGAGCTGGAAGCATAAAAAATATAATAAAGCCTCCGGAGACAAGGGTGATTGCATACGAGGACAAGAGCATCATACTGCTGGATAACATGAGCAGTGAGGAGGAGGGTGCGCTGCTTACAGAGCCCGGGTTCAGGAATGCGCTTGCCAGCCAGGATAGGCTGCTGCTTTATACGAGCAGGAACGGCTGGAGCGCAGTAGCTGCATCAAACTATTTCAACGGTGTTGAGGTTGAGATGCTAAGCGCTGACAAGAAAATTTTAAATGCGCTGGGGAGCCATCACCTGCCAGGCATGATAAACCTCTCTGGCGTAGATGCGTCAGATCCTACAAATGCAAAAGTCGAGATGGTTGAGGTGGGAGGCAGGTGGGTTTCGCTGCTGGCATCCCACGAAGTAAGCAATGATAATTTTTCAGTCATGGCTAGCTCCGATGAGTTTGACAATGCGATTGGCGACAGCAGCAAGCTCAGGGGCAAGACTTTGGTGCTTTACCGCCCATCAAAGAGCAATGTAAATATCATTATTCCGGTGAACTTTCGTGACGACGAGATTAGGCTGCTCGCGAAGAATTCTGCGGTGAAAACCGCATTGGATGTTATGGATGTCAAGAGAGGCGAAACTCTTGACCTTGAGGGCACACCGGAATTCAAGCAGGTGGATATGGCGAAATTGCCCTATCAGCCAAACACAAGGATATACGTCTCCTTTAACATAAAGGGCGAGCTGGGATTTCTGTCTGAGGATATGGTGATCTACCTCGCGGTGGCAATTGTCATTCTTGTCGTACTCTATGTGCTCTACACAATTCTCGTGGATTAGCCGACTTTTTCAGAATATTTTTTGAGGTTTCTAATTCTGCTCTCAAGGTCTGCGTGGCTGGAGAACAATGTCACAAGCCTGGAGAGGGTGTTTGGAGTCAGATTGTACTTGCTTATTTTTTTTAGGGCGGATATGAGGTCATTTCCGTAGCCCATCTCCGCAGCAGCGGAGTCCGCCTCGAATTCGAATCTTCTCATCATCCACATGGTCGTTAGGAATGCGACTGCAAGGGCTATGTAAGGAGAGGAGCCTGCAAGAATATCGCTCACATCTGTGAGGTTTGCGGCTTGGAGCAGCAGGCCGATTATTACGAATAGGGCTAGCACGCCGCACGCTATCATCAGATATCCGAAAACTGTCTTGAGGATGTGCTTTTTATTGACATGGGCCAATTCATGTGCAACTATGGCCTCAAGCTCCCTCTGCTTGAATTTCCTTCTGTCGAGCATCGTTTCAAATATGAAGAGCTTGACGTTATTTCCAATGAGGCCGGACTGGAATGCATTTGCCAGGTTGGAGCCTGCCGCGGCTATTACTCTGATGCTGCCGACATTGCAGCCAAACTTCTCGGCAAGCGCTTTCAGCCTGAGGTTCATCTTGCTGCTTTCAATCTCGCAGCTCGGGTTTGTGTATTCTATGAACCTGGGGAACAGAATAACCGAGAAAACCGACAGGAACATGAGGATGAGAAGCACCGCAAGGGCGGACACCACACCAAAATTCATGTATGCAAATATTTCTTGTATGTTGGATATCACGAAGATTGAGATTATTGTTATTACTGCTCCCGCGGTGGCTATAACTGCGGATTCCTTGTATCTGGTGATGAGGAACTTTCCCATGTCCATCTTGACCATTCCATAATCCCTTAAGATGCCGGTGGAGGACCAGAGGTAGAACAGAGTCAGGAGGAGGAGGGGGAAGACGAAAATTATGTATATAACTGCGGGGAACAGCTGGAAAAACAGTGAGAGTTGAAGCATGAGAGGGAAGAGTATGACCGCAAACAGGGATATTAGGATAACATTCTTGGAGTATTCCCTGTTGAAGCTCTCACTCTTTCCACCGCCACTGGAGGTGAAGTAGGAAATCACTGACATCCAACAGATGATGACCAGCGGCAGGGCGTATATCATCACTACGCTCATTATGGTGCCCTTCACTATTATCGCAGGGTACAAAATTGAGTAATAGTAGGAGAGGGCGCATATGTCCTCTGCAATGTTTATTTCCGTGGCATTCCACTCCATCTCTTCCCGGATTTTTCTGGCAAAAAATGTCTGCTCATAGCTCGGGCCCAGGAGTTCGGAGTTGAGGGGCTGTTTGAGTATGAAGGATATCAGCGAGCTGGCACTGGAGAAGTTCTCCCTGTTCACTTTTTTGTTTTCGGGTTCTATTGTCTCTATTGAGTATGCATAGAGGAAATCTTTCGTCCCATTGGCCGCAAGCCATTTCTGTATTTCGCTGAACTGCCTCTGCAATCTCTCATCCTTGTTGCGGTCTGCTCTGAATTTAATCTCATTGGCTAGTAGTATAAGATCGTCCGAGGTAGTTACGCCAAGCTTCACCTGCGCTATCTGAGCGTCTATCCTCTCGCTGAAATTTTTTCTGACTTCCGCGTCATTCTGGACTAGCAGAAATGCCAAGGCCTGCTTTACGCTACCGTTCATCACCTCTCCCTTTGTCTCTGCAAGAAGCCCCTGGTCCACCCACACGCCCATCTGGGCCTTTGAGAGTATGCAGACTGGCTCGCTGCAATTAAGGTTCCATGCCCGACTCCTTAACTCAGTTACATCTGCCGGCTCTTTTATGATGCTGGAGAAGAATAGGGCTATGAATGCTATTAACACCGCAATCTCAAGTTTGCCCATTCTCCCTCCCGCATATAAATAGGTGGACAGGATTAATATCTCTTCCTTAATTTCTTTTTAATGCCAAAAAGCTTCCTGCCACCCATGTCAAAGAGAAGTTTCCCCTTGAGGGAGGATGCATGAGAGGCTACAACCTCCCCTGCGAAAAGGGTGTGGTCGCCAGCATCAAGCTCTGCAACAACTCTGCATTCTATGTTTACGGGGCACTCCTTTATGAGGGGCGGTTTGACTTCTGTTGCCGGCAGAGGGGTGAGCTTGAACTCCGAGAATTTGTCAACATCCTTGCCGCTTTTGCTTCCAATGAGCAGCACTTTATCCTTCATGTCTTCCGTTGGGATAGACACCACAAACTCCCTGCCTTTTTCTATGAGCGAGTGGGAGAAGCGCGTCTTGCCAACCGATATTCCTATAAGAGGCGGCTTGAATGAGAGTGGGCAGTGCCAGCCGAGGGTTATTATATCTCTCATTCCTGCACTCTGGCTGGTTGCAAGAATAACCTGCCTAGGGTAGAGCATTTGGTAGCCGTATTCCATTCTATCAGCACACCGGTATCTTGCCCTCTATGAGCAACTTGCAGAAAGAATCTATGTCGTCCAGCTCCTTTTCTATTATCTCCTCAATCTGCATTGAGAGCGATTTGGAATTCAATTCATCCTTTTTCTTTATGAGCTGCACTGCAATCACCTTGGGCTGGTCTACGGGCTTTCCTATCTGGCTCAGCAGCCAGATGTATACCTCGTCAATTCCAGATACTTCCCGGTATATGTGGTCTGCCATTCTGTGTGTGAGAAGGTTGTAGATTTTTCCCACATGGCTGACGGGGTTCTTGCCTGCAGCAGCCTCATTGCTTATGGGCCTGTTCAGTGGTATCACACCATTCACCCTGTTCCCCCGCCCTACCTGACCGCAGTCTCCATCTTCTGCAGAAGTTCCAAGAACTGTGAGGTATATTCCGTTTATACCCCTTCCGTTGACATCAAGTGTATTCAGGTCAACCTTGAATTTCTTTCCTGCTCTTTCCCCTATGAAATCTCTGAGCTCCTCGTGTATTTCCTTCTTCTTGCTGAAATAATCTCTCTCGGAACTTATGAATCTGTCTACGAATGCCATGGCAACTGTAAACTGGAATTCGTCCTGTGTCCTCAGCCCCATCACTTTTATATCCTCCCCGGATTCGGGGTGCTGCTTTTTGAACTCCTTTGAGTTGAGGAACAGCTCTGTGTCAAGAACAAGCTTCTCAAGCTTCGACATTGGCGCGTAGCCGACTGCTGCGCTTGTGTCGTTTGCATCACGCACGCCTTTCTTCCTGTTGAATATGTCTGTCAGCTCGGCTGAGCCTCTTCTCAGCTGATTCTGGAAGTGGATATGCTCGTCGGGGTTGACAAACCTAAGGTTTTCTCTGAACCATTTCTTTGCGGCATTCTCCGCAATCTCCTCAACCGGTATTTCAACACCCTCAAACACGTTGGTTGCCCTGTCTCCCATGACCATCAGCATGTGCTCGTCAATGTGACCTCCTCCGAAGGCAAGCGTAGCCCTGCCTGCGGCAAGCAGGCTCTTGTCCGTATTGTGGTGGAGCACGTCACCGAATAGTTTGATATACTCTTTGCTCAGTTCCACGGACACGCGGTTCATGACCGCATCACATATGTAGTCTGGATGGCCTAATCCCTTCCTTTCAACAACCTCCACCATCCTCCTGTCAACAGGAAGTTGCTGGGTTTCTTCTATAATTATGTTCCTCAAAAGATCACCTCATAAACTTGAGAATTGAATTCGCCGCAGACTCAACATCCGAAGAACCTGTTATGTATCTTCCGACTATTATTATATCCGCACCGTTCTCGATGGATTTTTTAGCGAGTTCCAGCTCTATCCCTCCGCCGACTCCAACAAGCGCTTTACCTGCAAGCTTTTCCTTGACATTTTTCAGGTTGTCCCATGAATGCTTTGCAACTGCTTCGGAGTCTATTCCTCTGTGGAGCAGCACTGCATTGGGAACTGCCTGTGCATCCTTCAGCGCCTTGAGCGGGTCTGGGACATTCATCATGTCTACAAACGAGCATATTCCGACTTTCTTAGCCTCATTTATGAACTCTTTTATCGTGAGGGGGAAAGCAAGACCCGAGACAACTGCGGCATCCGCTCCACCCTGCTGTGCTATTCTGACCTCAAGAGCGCCAACATCAAGAGTTTTCAAATCCGCAACTATAAAAGAATCATCTCTTATCTCCCTAAGCTGTGAGATTACCTCAGAGCCGTATCGTTTTATGAGAGGAGTGCCTGCCTCAATGAGTATCCTATCGCTTTTGGGAAGCTTGCTGACAACTCTTTTCACGCTCTCAATGTCTGGAGTGTCCAGTGCAACCTGAAGGTATGGCGGATTGTCAAGGGTTCTCAACATGCGCACCTCCTTTGTAATTTCTCCACTACTCTTTTAATAATATATTGTTTAAGATATACTGTAAAATATCATCTTATTGGAAGGTGGTAGGATGGCCGTTTCACCGTTGGATTTGAGGTACAAGAGCGAGATGAACGCAGTATTTGATGAAGAGAACAAGCTTGCGAAGTGGCTTGCGGTTGAGGGAGCTCTCGCAAAAG
>JACCLF010000025.1 GCA_013425405.1 Microcaldota archaeon
TAAACTTTGTGAAGAGAATTCTGGGAAGGGGTTGATTTTTATTCTTATCCTGGCAATTTCTTTACCATGATGAAAGTCGTCATTCTGGGCTCTGGCGGTGCAGTTCCTTCGCCTGCAAGGTCCCTTCCATCAATAGGCATAAGATATTTTGGGGAGGTCTACCTCTTTGACTGCGGAGAGGGGACGCAGAGGCAGATGATGATACACGGCTTGAGTTATTCAAAGGTGAAGATGATTTTCCTCACGCACCTGCATGCAGACCACTACATCGGCATTGCAGGTCTGATGCAGACTCTGAAGATGAATGAGAGGAAGGAGCCGCTTTTCATATTCGGTCCTCCAGGGACTGAGAGGTGCATCTCCTCAATCCTCATAGGTGCATACCCCTTCCAAATACATATCAAAGAAATAGATGAAAGTTTTTGTCTGAAAAATGAAAAACTCAAGATTTCGGCCTTCAAGACAAACCACAATGTGAGGAGCATAGGCTACACCTTCCAGGAGAATGACTCATGGAACTTCAACAAGGAAAAAGCAGACAAGCTTGGCATAAAGGGCAGTATGTTCAGGAAGCTTGAGCGGGAGAAGGAAATTCTCATAGGAAAGAAGAAGGTGAAGCTTGAGGATGTAACAAAGCCCAAGAGAGGAGCGAAACTGGTGTACACCGGCGACACTACTCCATCTGCAGAAGTGCTGCTTGCCAGCAAGGGTGCAAATCTACTAATACACGATGGAACCTTCTCAGATGAGCATAGGAAAGAAGCTGGAGAGAAAATGCATTCAACTGTTGTTCAGGCTGCGGAGCTTGCAAAGAAAGCAAAGGCGAAGCAGCTGGTTCTGGTTCACCTGAGCAACAGGTACAAGGATGCGCTACCCCTTGAGAAAGAGGCAAGGAAAATATTCAAAAACTCCAAAATTGCGTTTGATGGGATGGAGATATCTTTGTGAGGTTGTTCTATGAAGAAAGATATGTATTCCAAAATTCTGAACAAGCTTGCCTTCCTTGAAACGAACAAGGGAATAATCGGAAAAACTTCAGAGGAGCTTCAGAACGTTGAGGGGCAAATAGCAGCGTTAAAATACATCACAGAAAACAAGCCCCAGAAGGAATTTGTGAAAGGGCTCATGCTGGGCTACCAGAAAGCTCTTGAAATAGTAGAAGATAAAAAATAAAATAAAAAAAACAAAGACTTCAGGCGTTCTTCATCTTCGCCTTTGCTACGTATCCGCCCTTGTCAACATAATACATGTACCCAGACTCTTTCTCAATTTTCTCGGTACCAACCTTCTTCTTCTTTCCACCTGACTTATGCTTCATGGGAGCGGCCCATACATAGCCATCCTTTCCGACGAAGTAGAGGTAACCCTCTTCTCTATTTATTTTCTCCTTACCCATTCTCTGGCCCATCGGCTCACCTCACAATTTTTTATCTGTAGCTTGAAGCTACGAGAGAGATTTCGTCGGCGGTATTTATAAATATATCTCTTTTATCGTCTAGGAGTAACTTTTCCTCATCCTCCCAATGCCTTTTACCGCGAGCCAGAAGCAGAGCAATCCCGCCGCTGCGAGCAGCGCCAGGCCTATCACAATTCCCTCATCAGGGAAGTTTGATGAGATTCTCGAGATGAGGATTGTTGGCAGGTATAAGGAGGCGTAAGAACTTGGGAGGAGCATGGAGAACACAAAAATCATGCCGGCAAGCGATGAAAGGACATTCGCCTCCTGTATGCTCCTGGCGCTTGCGGAGATGAGAACGCTGAGCGAGACAAGAATAAGCGAGAGAAGCAGCTCCGCAATGATGAGCAGCGGGGCATTGTACACCGGTATCTTCTGCATGACTACCACAAGCCAGGCAGCTCCGCATATGGTGGAGGATAAGACATATGGCGCAGTCTTTGCAAATGCAATATCAAAGTCAGAGATTGGCGATACAAGCAGCAGCTCTATCGTCCTCTTCTTCCTCTCGCTGAGTATGTTCTGGATTGAGAGGGATAAGCCGACCATTGCAGGCATGACCAGTGCAATTGGGACTATCAGGCCGTAGCCCATTTCCACGAAATCTGTGTTGCCTCCGGCGAGGTTTTCAGATGAGTAGCTGAAGTTACCTTTCTGAAGCGCCTCATCAAATGATATTGCCTTTGAGACAGAGTTTATCTTGGCTATCGCAAAGCCCGAGAATATGTTGCCAGGATCTGTCTTCACCTCTCCGGTGGTTGTGTTTATGATTGCGTTGGGTTTCTCAAATCCGGACGCGTTCTGCAGTATCACCTTTACCCCAGAGTCCTCAAGCCTGCTTATAAGCTCTGTGTTGTTCTTGTCAACAGCCACTATCACCTTGCCGTTCAGGTTGGGAGAATGCATAACCTCGCTGTACGTATCATACAAGAAGAGCAGCATGGAGATTGTTATGAACTGAATTATTATGCTGCCTAGAAACGCCCTATCCCCAAGGATTTCCCTCAGCTCCTTCTCTATGATATTCATCTCATCCCCATTGCATACCTTATAAGGTACAAATTGTAGCCCATGTGCAGCAGGATTGCAAGAATTACCGAAAGCGCGAAATACCTTTTCGCATAGCCCGCTCCAACTATGCTGCTGCATACGGAGTGAACAACTATCGGCACAATCCTAATCAGTATCATAAGCTCAAACACCGGCGCAAGAAGCAGGCTCTCGCTCAACCCGAAAGCCAGCCCCACAAGGGCGCCGAGAACTGCGCCCTCCTTCAGATGTGTTGGCTTGAGAACATTCAAAGCAACCGCCTTCAGCCCCTCTTCAGCCGCAGTTGCGGAGAGAAGAAGCAAAAAGGCGCTCGGCCCTATGAGAAAGAATGTGAGCCCTATGGCAACAAGCTCAACCGGCAGAGTAATTGAAAATGCCACAAACCCCATAGCAAATGCCGCCTTGTTCTTGCTTCTCAGTATCTCCATCATGCCCTCGTAAAGCTGGCTCAGGCCAGGCTTCAATGAGAATGCGAATGACTCTGTTGAGAAGGCAGAGAGGGCAAGCAGGAAGGCTGTTGCGGATATGATGTATATGACAAGCATGAGGTTGAATGGAAATGGACTCCCCTGCCCGCTTACCTGCTCGGCTATGTATGTCGCAGGCGATAGCTTTGCGGCAATCTCAGTTGCAGGAAAAACCTTCAGAATTGCTATGGAGAAAAACAGGGTTATTATTATGGTTGAGGAGATGCTTGACGCCAGAGTTGCCTCGTTTGCATTGGAGGCAATGGAAGAGACAAGGGCATTCATCACTATAACCAGCAGAGCCATGCTGATAAGTATTACATATACTCCGATGGGATTGCTGAAATGCAAGCCGAAGAAGGGGACGAGAAGCATCCAGACTGCGCCCAGCAGCATTGCGAAAATCAGGTTGCTCAGAACCTTGGAGGCGAGCACTTCGACCCTCCTTGTGGGAGATGCAAAAATCACCTCAACCACTTTGTTTTCTCTCTCATAGGCCACGCTCTGTATTACGGGAAGGGACCATATGAAAAGAGGAGTGAGCATGAGGAAAGGAGCGAGAAGACTTCTCAGAAGCTCTTCCAAACCCAAATCTGATTTAAGGTTGAACAGAGGCTTGTTATCCTTCCTCATAAACTTGTCAACTGCATCCTTCACTGCAGCCTCGGCGAGGTTTGAGAGAGGTATGCTCCTGCCTATGAACCTCCCAGAAGTTGCGTTAACTATGAACACACCGTGCACTTTACCTTCATTCAGGAGCCTCATAGCCGTCTCTTCATCAACCCTTACAATCTCAACCATGCTGTTGTTTTCAAGCTCTGCTATGAGAGGATGCTCCCCGACAACTGCAACTTTCACCATCTTTTCGGAAATTGGCAGCGCAGAGAGCAGATTGCCCTCCTTGAAACGCCCCACAGCATCCATAAGAAGTGGAATCGTGAAGAGGGAGATGAGCATCCCGACAATCACGCTGAGAAGAAACCTCCTGTCGGAGAAAATCCCCTTCAGTCCCCACCAAGTCATGACGCCTAGGCCCATTTTCCTCCCCTTGTGACTGCAACGAAAACGTCATCCAGAGACGGATCAAGGGTTTTTATTGAGAGGATTGTTGCCTTGAGCTTTTTTGCGGTTGCGTGCACTCTTGCTATGGTGCTGTTCATACCCCTTATCCCAACCACAACCATCCTTCCGTCCACACCCCCTCCAAGCTCCTCCGCAAGCTTCCTGATGAGCGCATCCTCCTTTATAACAACGCCAAGATATCTCTGCTTTGCAACTTTTGCCTTGAGCTCCTCAGGCTTGCCAACTGCGGCTATTTTTCCCCTGTTCATTATGGCGAGCTTGTCGCACAGAAAATCCGCCTCATCCATGTAATGGGTGCACACCAGAATGGTTTTCCCGCTCCTCCTCATGCTCTTCACCCTCTCCCTTACATCCCTTGAGGAGGCGGGGTCCAGCCCCATTGTAGGCTCGTCAAGAATGAGCACCTGCGGGTCGTGTATGAGGGCTCTTGCAAGCGATATTCTGTGCTTCATCCCCTTTGAATACTCGCCAATCTTCCTTTTCGCATGCTCCTCCAATCCAACGAACTCAAGCAGCTCTGGAATTCTCTCCCTGCCACGCCCGTAAACATCCGCAAAGAATGAGAGGAACTCCTCGCCGCTCATATAATCGTACACTCTAGGCTCCTCAGGCAGGTAGCCAACAACAGCGCGAACCTTCTGGGCATCCTTCACTATATCCAAGCCCATTATCTCCGCGCTTCCTGAAGTTGGAGCAAGGATGGTGCACAGCATCTTGACAAGGGTGCTTTTCCCAGCACCGTTAGGGCCAACAACTCCGAGTATCTCGCCCTCATTTACTGAGATGCTCACTCCATCAACAGCAGTAAACTCGCCGAATTTCTTAGTCAAACCAAAAGTCTCTATCACAAATAGATTTCGAATTCAGAATTATAAATTAGTCTGTTCCTGATCCGGCTCCTTACTCTTGCTTCTTTGTGGCCTATCGCCTCTCAAGCATCTTAGGAGCTCTACCAACTTGTCAAGCTCCCCCGCATCCAAATCCTTCATAATAATCTCATAATCCATCTTTGCGCTTGCCGTGTCCAATTGTAGGTCGGCAAAGCCGAATATTATCCCCAAGAAAGATCTGTCCACTTTCATGTTTGTTATCTGGTTTATTGGGATAACATGCTCATCAGGAGCGAATACACCAAACCTCCAGAGAACATCGTGCTCAGTTATCTCGTAAGTGGTGTACCACTTCCTGTAAAGTTGCTGCATTACCATCAAAACACACAGGAGCAGCACGAGGAGCGCTACAAGCATTACTGGGTAGCTATACTCGCTGAATGCAGCCGCCAAAGCTAATGCAATTACTATGACTAGAACCGCAAGAACTACTATCATTACTATATACGGCCTGACTTTCGGCTTAAGCCTCATGAGGACTTCCATGCAGTGGTTTCTCGCTGTGGATTTAAATTTATGCGCCTGCGAACTCAGCCAGCCACTGAGAGTTTAACCATTCTTGTGAAAAGCCATCTAGGAGTTCTTCCATAGTGAAGCGGGAGGTCTGCAACTCCTGTCCTCACTCAACTCGCCTCAAACGTCCTCAATTCCCTTTCCCGTGACCTTGAATATTGCCTATCCCTCAGGCATGGAGGGGCTGTCAACGAGCCTTGCAATCCTCTTCTCCTCCTTTCCCTTTCTGAAGTACAATCTGTAGACAGCTGCATGGGCGAGCACATGTCCCCCTATGGGAGTTGTGGGGTCGCCGAAAAGAATTGCAGGGTTGTCCATGACCTGGTTCGTGACATATACTGCAAGATTATACCTGTCCGCAAGCTTCTGCAGGGCATGCACATGCTTATTGAGCTTCTGCTGCCTCTCACTGAGAGCTCCTCTGCCTATGAAATCTGTCCTGAACAGTGAAGTCAGTGAATCCATAACTATGAGCTTTATGTTATTCTTCTCCACAACCTCATCCGCCTTGTCAACAAGAATCATCTGATGGTCCGTGTTCACTGCCCTTGCCACGTGTATGTTCTTCAGTATGTCATCCCCATTAAGGCCCCTTGATTCAGCAATCTGCTTCACTCTTTCCGGTCTGAACGTGGACTCAGCATCTATGAAGAGGCATGAACCCTCCAACCCGCCTTTCTCCTTTGGTAGCTGAACATTCACAGAAAGCTGAAAGCCGAGCTGGCTGTTGTGAAGAAGCATAGGCTTAAATCCACCTATGAAGTTATGGTCCTCCTCCACAACCAAGTCATAAACATTGTCTTCGTATGGGACTTTCCTAATCTCCACTATCTTCTCCCAGCCAATTTGTTTTTGAGATAATATCCCTAGGATTTTAATGTCCTTAGCGACTTCCTTGTCTGAAATGGTTTCCCCAATCATCTCTCTCAGGCATGCCGCTATGACATTTATACAATTGGAGGGGATTCGTCTTCTGAAGGTATAGTTATCAAACCTCTTCCTACCCATGCCCAGCTTGGTGTATATTGCTTTAGTTTCAAAGGGGAGATCCTTCAGTGCCAAAAGAATATTATTCACTGTTGGCTTTTCAAGACTCGCATAATGTTTCTTCATGGCAGAGATTACTTCCAAATAATGCTCAAGAATGCGGTTGACTCCGTCGTGAGTTATCACACTCGAGGATGGGTCCTTGGCCAAGTAATTCATATAAATCGAGAAATACTTTCCGCCTTTTTTCACCATGTTCTTCTTGCTGAATGAGCTTTTTCTCCTTCTAGAACCAGAAAGCTTGCCATGCAATCTTTTCACTATATACCTTACCTCATTTGATGGTATGCCATACCATGACTTAACGCCTTTGGTTGAGGAATCTAGAACTGATAAATCCTTTGTCGAATACCTCAAAGCCTCCGCAAGTCTGTTTCTGCTTTCTACATCGCTGATGAATACTCTGAAGTATCTAACGCCATTGACAATCTTATCCCTCACTGAGCATTTCACGCAGAATCTAGCCAGAAGATATGTCAATTGGGAGGCGAGTTTCTCTGATTTCGTGCAGAGTTCCGGGCAATTGCTCAGGAAACCATCCCCATCAATATAGCCGCTCAGAAATGCTGATGCAATCTCATCGCTACCTGCAATAATGGACTCTGGTATAGATTTTGTTCCAGCATTGGAGTCAGCAAGTTCACCAAGAAATTCACGAACACTTTCCCTTATCAGCGTCCTTCCTTTCTCGGGATAATATGTGGGAGCAATTCCTTGCTTAGTTTCAAGGTAGCTATGCAACTTCTCGTTTATTTTTCTGTCAAAATTCGTTATGCTGAGCGGGTTGGATGTTCCCTCAGCAACGAAAAGGCCAAGGAAGTATGCATCATCAATGCTGATGCTATTCTTTCCCTCAACTAGTATGTGCTCTCCTGCTGCAATGAACTCGCCTTCTTTCAACATGCCTACCGATTTCCATGTCAGCGAGCCATTATTTAGTGTCAGCAGGGGATGATTTTCGGTAATTTTCAACTCAGCGCCCCTCTGGGTTGTAACATTAAGTATCTCATTTGTCTTCTCCCTGAAAAGTCCCACCACATTTCTCTTTACAAACCTGCCGTTGGCATTCAGGCTGACTACCTTGAGGGGTATTTTCGGCAAGCTGATGAACCCGCCATCAAATGGTCTCTCATTACTCTTATATCTCTCATAAACAGTCTCCATCGACTCTATATGCGCCTCATCATCATTGTAGAAAATTATCGGTGTATCCAAGCTCATGCACTTGCCGCTTGA
>JACCLF010000040.1 GCA_013425405.1 Microcaldota archaeon
GCCATTATAAACAACCTTCGCCTTCTCAGTAAGAACGGACATGGCTATATCAGAGAAATTGCCATCGTCCATATCCACGATTCCTATGACTGGCTTCTCCTTTATGGTTTCCCCGACGTTGCCAATCATTTGCCCCACCGACCCATACACTATGGCAATAACCACTATCGGGAGTATGGTTGAGAGGATAAACAATTCCTTGAATTCTTTCTTTACTATGTTGCCAATCATTTGATTGCCTTAACAAAAGCCTCTTCTATATTTCTAGCGTCATATTCCTTTTTGAGTTCCTCAGCGGTCCCGCTGGCGATGATTCTCCCATCGTTTATCAAAGCAATGCGGTGACATAAGAGCTCCACCTCAAGCATGTTATGCGAAGACAATAAGACCGCCACTCCTGCCTCAACTGCGCTATTTATTATCCTCCTTACCTCTCGGGCATTTATCACGTCCAACCCAGTGGTAGGCTCATCTAATATTGCCAGTCTCGGGTTTACCATTAAAGCTCTACCCACGAGCAAACGCCGTGTCATTCCCTTGCTGTATGTATCAACTTTATCGTTTATCCTCTCTCCTAGATTGGCTATTTCCAGTCCTCTTTGGACCATATTCTGGAATTTCTCCCCTTCGCCAAAGAATTTGGCGATAAAATTCAGGTACTCTCTGCCCGTGAGATTCTTATAGGCGCCAGCCTCTTCCGGCAAATAACTTATTATCTTCCTCACCTCTCCTGCCTGTTTAGGAAGTTCATAGCCAAAGACTGTTATCGAGCCAGAGGTTATTTGAAGCAACGTGGCCACAGTTCTCAATACGGTTGTCTTTCCCGCACCATTGGGACCTATCAGGCCAAATATTTCCCCTTCCTTTACTTCAAAGGAGATTCCCTTTATTGCCCTGAAGTTCCCATAGTCCTTGACCAGCTCTTTAACTTCTACTGCTTTCATTTATCTCACTTATCGTAACAACTAGAATCGTGAGACGGCAACAAACATCTGGACAGAACAAAGTAAGCCTCTATGCCCGCTGTTATCCACAGGTTACATGATGTGATTCTGCTCACAATTCTTTATAATGCACTGCCAAGAGCTTTCGTGTTGGAATACCTAATTTACTCTCTATTTTCTGCCTATCCTTATAGCTGATCTTGTGTAGAGCGCAATGATTCACAATCATTAGCTTCATTACCCTCTCAGCTATTAGGGAAAAATCATTTTCCCTAATACGTTGGGCAACTTCATCAATGTCCAGATACTTAGCGTACCACATTGAGATACCCTGTTTTATTGCGAAAGCAGCTGGAGTATTCATCTCATCACAAACTGCGCCGCCAATCTCTCCCAGCTTATCTGAACCGAGAGAATGTACAATCTTGCTAACAAAACCGTACACAAAGAAGAAGTTCAGGTTCCAGAAAATAGTTCTTGCATATTTTTCAGTTTCGTCCCTGCTTAATACTTTTTCTCTTTCCTCAGCTATTTTTCTGAGCCTCTCCGCTACAAAATCCACTATTTCCTGCTGCTGCTCTTCGGTTCTCACTACTTCGAGGAAAGAAGATACGATCCTCAGATGAAGAAGCATGGCCTCCTTAAATGCTGCTGCAAGTCTCGTCCTTTCCAACGAACCTGCACGGTTCTTCATAATACACCCCACCACCTCACCCAACTTGATGGCTTTCCTCAAGTCCTTCACCAGGGGATCATCATCCTCTTCGCTTTGCAGATCCTCTCTATCATCCTGTCCTTCTTGTAGGTCCTCCATCTCATCTCGCACTTTCAATATTCTCCCTCTTTGTTCTTCGGGGGTTGTATGAGGAGATGGAAGCACTGCTTCGATAACAATGTCCAGCTTTTCATCAAAGAATCTGACATCTTCTTTGCTCAAAGTTGCAGCCGCATATTCGGCAAACAATGACGATAGATTACAGACAGCACCCTCCAGTGTCTCAACATTTCTAGCGTGGTGAGCGATGAATATTGCGATATAGGCATTCTCATCTATCTGAAGATTATCCACTATTCTTCGGATCTCCTTCTTTGCATCAGCATCCTCAGCATGTGCAGCAAGATATCTAGCAACGAAGAAGTAATAAAGGTAGGGATAGCGAAACGAATAACTGTTGAAACTATCCACTGAGACTATCTGACTTAAGTTCTCTAATAGTATTTCCTGACTTAAAGGGAGGATGTACTTCTTTGAGTATGAATCCACAAATAATTTAATAGCATCAGCCGATAACTCACGCTTTCTCTCCTTGTAGAAGTTGAAGGCGAGCTCTGTCAAGAAATTCATGTATATGTCGATCTCATCCTCCTTCACCCCTTGTTTCTTCAGGTAAAAATAGACGAAAGCCTGATAGCAGTAACCTTGGGACGTTATTTCTTGATTGAGTGGCATTGCGAATGTTTGGTAGGTCATTAGAGCCGACAAAATAAAGAAAGGATATGCTGGCAGAATTCCTTTCCCAATCGTCTTTCCTAGGGTAAGTTCTATTTGTTCTACCATCTTATCAAGCTTTCCGTATTCACTCACGCCTTCGTTGGTTAAATAAACCCACCTTCTGACTAGTTCATATCGTGACGACGGCTTCAGTTCTCTTATCCTAGAGTAGGAAAATGAACTGATGAGTCTCTCATTCTTGAAGTTGAAGCCAAAAATATCATCAACAGTGATTACGCAATAGGCGAATTGAGATAAGGCTACAATATGCCTTTCCTTGTCACGTGCCAGGTGAAAACCATCAACTATGGGCACTATTCTCTCTTTGTCAATTTCACCTATTTTGACACCCTTGTATTGCTGACTAAATGAAGAACTTATCTTGTTTTCAATTTTCCCTCTAAACCCACCCTTTTTATCAGTTACATACACTGGGATAAAGTTCCGTCTTCGCAGGTCTCCAAAGACCTTCTTGCAGAGCGTTGTCTTGCCTGACTGATCTTCTCCTGCGATAGCAAGTTTCGGAGAAGCCAGAAGGTGTTCAGATAAAAGTTCATCTGAGTTTATCCTCCCTTCATACTCTCTCAAATTACTAAATTTGTCTAATTCAATAGGTGTGAACACATCGTCCAGTAGTAGTTTTTCTCTGCGGGGATGTGCTTCCGCCAATAACCCCATATCTTGCAGGAAGTTCTCAAATTCGTCCGTTATCCCTAGTTCTGTTTCTCTCTCAACTAGTTTCTTGAGTCCGCTGTAGACACTGTGCCAAGCTGCATCACGATCCGTAAAACTCGAGATGGGTTTTCCGTCTTCGGGCAGAGCGAGAAGGCTAGACATGTCTTTGTACTCTTGCCACCCGCAGGGAGACAAAATGATAGGAATAATAAATATCCACTTCTTTCGCTTTAGTTCAAACGCCTTACTTTTTTCTTGCATACAGCTAGTTGAAGACAGGAAATTCGCCGATATAAAAAAACAAACAATATCTGCATCTTCCAGATTATTGTCGATTTTAGTCTGGTAATCTTCGCCTGCGAAGATTTCTCGATCATACCAATCTCCTATTAAACCCCGGTCTCTCAGTGGGACTATGTGTCTCTTGAACTCCCTAACGAAAGGTCTTTCCAGGGTATTGTCTTCATGTGAGTAGCTGATAAAAAGCTTCAATTTACTTCCTCGTTCCATCATTAGCAGTATACTCCAAGCAACTATTCTAGCTATTACTCTGGTTCTTTTCAAGGTTGCACTAAGTACCGTGAGACTCTTTTTTGCACAACCCAGCGACCGGAAGCTGCTATTCAGCAACCGGTTGTGATCCCATTACAAGCTAGTTGGTGAGGTCTGTTCACTGTCTTTTTTGCCAGCGCTAGATATACTCCCTATTCCAAAGCGAACTGCGCTTCTTGCAACCTTCTGTGTCAAAACTGCGATGCTGTTAGGGCAAACACTGTTGTATAATATCTTAGGAATGGGAGATGCCTAGCTCGGGACAGAGGACGGGGATTGCTAATTTGCCTTTGCATTATGGCAAGGTGCCGCCGTGGCTATTCGGGCGGATGTCCCAGCTTGCCCGGGAGATTACTATCGTTACGGTAACTGAGTTCGGCACCGGGGAGATGCTGCGCTGCCTTTCCGACCCTTTCTGGTTCCAGGCTTTCGGCTGTGCCCTGGGCTATGACTGGCATTCCAGCGGCGTTACCACCACCGTCTGCGGTGCCATAAAAGAAGTCCTGACTTGTCGGGATATTGGGAAATCTTGGATTTCCCTTTTATCCGCTGTTAGACGATAGTGCGAACGAAGGGGCATCATTTATCACTTTTCTTTCTTAAGGGATTTCATGACTCTGCAAGTTTCAAAAATCTTTAATTTTGTGAAGTCTTATAACATGTAACTCAGCACTCGCCTGAGTCCGCTTATATTGCTGGTTACTACCGTTTCGCTCGACTATTTAATGAATGGGCCTGTCCATCTAACGGCTGAACTCATCCTTAGTCACTTCATAAACATTCGGCGGCGTCGCCACAACAAGTATATTTGTAATGGGCCGAGTAAAAGCAGGAGGAGAACAATGACAAATTCAGTGCCCGCTTGTGAAGTGAAGGGAACAAACATATTGTGCTGGAGATCATACAACAAGTCCATGAGACCCAGGAAAATGGCTGCACTCCCAGCAAGCAGCCCAAATAAGAACCCCCAGGCCCGCATTTTCCAAAGTCCCACAACGCCTATCAGTGCAGCAATAGCGAGCCAACTATCTGCAAGTGGGAATGCTTGTTCAAAATTCACATAGATTTGGTAATCTTGCGCATCAGGGCTGCGAGCTTGGATAGTTTCTGGCGCGAAAAACCAGGCTGTCCAATACAGCACCGCAGCTACTACAGTAAAGATACCGAGACCAACCACCAAATTGACTTCACGAGGCCGTTGTATCGTTGACTTCCTCGTAGAATTCATGGAATGTTGTGAACGGCGAAGAATAGTCTTTTCTTCCTCTTCTGACATCCCGTCACTTCCTTTAATAAAGAATGATTCTTATTATCTTATATCTTGCCCCAAAGTAAACATTTCGCCTCACTTAAGTATACACGAAATTGAATTTATGTCCAGCAGTTTATGCAATGAGTAATGGGGGCAGCCTTCCGTGTCAAAACCGCGATGCTACTAGGGCAAATGCTGTTGTATAATATACTTGGAACAGGAGATGTCTAGCTCGGGACAGAGGACGGGGATTGCTAATCTGCCTTTGCATTATGGCAAGGTGCCGCCGTGGCTGTTCGGACAGATGTCCCAGCTGGCTCAGGCGCTGGAAAAGGCTAAGATCGGAGATAGAGATAAACTGGAAGCCTTCAGGCGCCTGAGGGCTTGGAGATGAAGTGAGGGCATTCAGTTGTCACCCTGAGCGATAGCGAAGGGTCTCTAGACTCTTCGTGGAGTCTAGCCTGAGCGAGATGAGATTCTTCGCCCCGATTTGTCGGGGCTCAGAATGACAGAAAGAAGAGAGCAGAATGACGGGCTAGGTATTAAGCAATCTTAATAGATTGACCTACGACTAGGGACTAAACTAATATAGGGTAACAAAATGGCTGACTTTGACATCGCATCTTATGTTTCCCGCATTGAGGCAAACCGCTCGGTCAAGGATGCCTTAATGCAAAGCTTGAAGACGCGCCGACCTCCCTATCGCATCTCTGTGACCGACCTGCTTAACCTCAAACAGGCCTACTTCAAGAGAAAGTATCCTGAAATCACTCCGTCTCTGGAGAAA